>JBJTWN010000091.1:0-75291 GCA_046081785.1 Cyanobium sp. | reverse complement strand
GTTTCTCGGTCCCTTTGGCACCATTGGAGCCCTTGATTTTGCCGGCGGCACCGTTGTTCACATCGCCTCTGGTGTCGCCGCTCTCGTGGCTGCGGCCATAATCGGCTCTCGCTCTACTTGGCCTGATAACAAACGCCCTCCCCACAACGTACCCTTCATCCTTCTGGGTGCTGGTCTGCTTTGGTTTGGTTGGTTTGGCTTCAACGGCGCCAGCATGTTTGCCTCCAAAACGGCTGGCTATCCATTTTTGACCACCTCCACCTCCGCTTCTGCAGGCCTTCTCGCCTGGTGGTTGCTGGAATGGTTCAAAGATGGCAAGCCCACGGCTGTGGGTGCTGCAACGGGAGCGGTCGCTGGACTGGTGGGAATCACACCCGCCGCTGGATTTGTTTACCTAGGCCCTTCCATCATCATTGGTGCACTTTCCGCCCTCGCCTGCTTCCTTGCTGTGCGGGTCAAGGCTGCGATCAAGTTTGATGACTCGCTCGATACCTTCATGGTTCACGGTGTTGGAGGCACTCTTGGCGCTTTGCTGACAGGGATTTTCGCTTCAAAAACTCTTGTCCCTGCGGACTACTTTCCACTCTCTGCAGAAATCATGGAGAAGAGTGGCAACTTTGGTATGTTTCTGGCGCAGCTCAAAGCTGTTCTTTTTAGCTACGGATTTGTGGCGATTGCCACGGCTTTGATCCTGTTCATTCTGAAGGCATTCATGCCGCTCCGAGTGTCACCTGAAGATGAAGCCCGCGGCCTTGACTTTGTCGCTCACGGCGAAGAGGCTTATGATCCAATGACAAATTAACTCACCTGTTTTTTCGACCATGAAAATGATTACCGCGATGATTCGTCCAACCAAGTTGGATTCGGTCAAAGATGCTCTTGTCGCTATTGATATTGTCGGTATGACGGTGACTGATGCTCGTGGTTTTGGTCGCCAAAAAGGCCAGGTAGAACGCTACCGAGGCGCGGAATTCAAGGTGGATTTTCTCTCTAAGATCAAAGTCATGGTTGTTGTACCAGATGAAAAGCTGGATGCCGCACTTACGGCGATTAGCACAGCCGCCCACACCGGTGAAATCGGAGATGGAAAGATTTTTGTCAGCCCCGTGGAGACTGCGATTCGCATCCGAACAGGCGATCGTGGCGAAGAGGCGCTTTAGCTCTCAAGGTACATAAGGAGGGGTGTCGCAGCTGGCGAGCCCCTCAGCTGATTCCCCAGTCGCGTTTGAGACTTTCTAAACTTAATTCCCATGCATGCTCGCTGGGATGGATGGCGTGGACATGACCCGATGGATTAACCATCCGCTTCTTCATTTCATCAATTAACGTTTTCTGGCATTCCCTGCTTTCCTCGAGGAGTCTTTCGATCAGCTCGCTTCCACCGATCTGTTCACGCATTTCAGGTTTTGTGAGGCAAAGCTCAAGAGCTTCGATATGCTCCTTCCACCATGCCCATTCGTATTGCAGCATGCCGAGATCACATTTCTCTAGTTGAGCTTGATATGCGTCGACATGAAGTTTGAGGAGTTCTCGATCATCGGTACGAAACCTGCCCCCCTCTGCTGGCCTGTTGGGGTTGGCCTCAGCCAATTTCTGCATAATCTCACGAAGATAACTCATCGTCCTACCGCCAAGCCGCTCTCACTGAAGAGTCCTTCGAAGAGAGCAGAACTCAAGTAACGTTCTCCGGAATCTGGGAGAACCACAACGATGGTCTGATCCTGAAATTCAGCTTGGGAAGCTAGTCGCACCGCCACTGCGGTCGCAGCGCCGCAGGAAATCCCAGCCAGAATACCCTCCTCTCGAATCAGTCTGCGCGCCATGCCAATGGCTTCTTCGTCACTTACTTTTTCCACACGGTCAACAAGGGAGAGATCGAGATTTTTTGGGACAAAACCTGCTCCGATACCTTGTATCTTATGAGGACCTGGCTGCAGTGGAATGCCCGCCAAGGTCTGACTGATGACAGGGCTGGATCGCGGTTCAACAGCTACAGAAACAAGCGGCTTGGCTAGCGTTTGCTTGATGTAGCGGCTCACCCCCGTGATCGTCCCGCCCGTGCCCACCCCCGCCACAAAAACGTCGACGTCACCTTGCGTGTCAGTCCAGATTTCAGGACCTGTGGTGTCGTGGTGAATCTGAGGGTTCGATGGATTGACAAACTGCTGCAACATCACATACCGATCAGGCTCAGATTCAGCCAATTCTCTGGCCGCTTGGATGGCGCCACTCATCCCTAGACGCCCCTCCGTCAGCACAAGATTGGCCCCATAGGCCGTCAGCAGCTTGCGCCGCTCAAGGCTCATGGTCTCTGGCATGGTGAGGGTGAGGGGCAGACCCCTTGAGGCCGCCACAAAAGCAAGGGCGATCCCGGTGTTGCCACTGGTGGGTTCGATCAGTTCCTTGCCAGGCCCGAGCAAGCCATCTCTCTCTGCTTGCCAGATCATCGAGGCACCGATGCGGCACTTCACCGAATAGGCAGGATTCCTCCCTTCAATTTTGGCCAATACTCTTGCCAGACACCCTTCCGTGACGCGGGTGAGCTCCACCAGTGGGGTGTGGCCGATCGTCAGACTGTTGTCGCTGTAGATGCCACCCATGGGGCCCACACTGCTCACACCACCCTAATCAGCACCATGACCCCAGCTTCTGTCAAGTAAAGGCTTGACCTGCCTTTTCGGACGCTTTTGCATAAAATCTTCGCAACTTCAACACCCAGAGTGAACACGGCCCTCGGCGGACCTGCTGGCTGGTTGCTGATTCTTCTTTCCATCTGTGTTCTTACAGTGACGTTTGAACGGATCCGTTTTTGGATGCTCTGGTGGCAAAGACGAAGGTCTCGCCAACAGCAATGGAAGCAACTTGTGCATCTTGGCGGTGACGGCCCGCGAGAGTGGATGGAGGAACAGGATCGGGAGATGCGTTTTGCTGAATTGTTTCTTGAGGCGACGACGCTGATTGCACCCCTGCTTGGACTCATCGGCACAGTGTTTGGTTTGATCCGGCTACTCTCCTCCATGGGTCCCCAGTTGCTGTTGCCACCGGGTGGGACCTTCAGTGGATTTGGCGACGTGCTGATCAGCACTGCCATGGGGCTGGTTGTCAGCTTGATTGCGATGGTCACCCTTCATCTCAATCACGGGCTTCGTCAGTGGCAGCAATCGATTTGGCGTCGCGATCTTCATCGTCATGTGACGCCTTGAATCGATGTCGATCGCTTTTCAATGCCTGCTGATGATGGTGTTGCTGGTTTGCGGATTTGTGACCTTTTTGCAGTTGCAGATGCTCCAGCCTGAACCCCGTCGCGCCGCCACCCCTCCTTCAGGCTTGCAGCGCTCCAGCCTTTGGATTGTCGAAAATCCCAGCGGTCAATGGTTCGTCAACGGAGAGCCCCATACTTTGCGAGACCTTCAGCGCCTTCTTCAACAAGCGAGACCTCAAGCCACGATCCGCTACCTTCCCTCCGATGCGCTTCCCCTGGAGAGAGTCACGCGGTCCTTGCACTGGCTCCGCTCATCGGCCCCCGGTTCCGTTGTTCTTGATCTTGCTCCCGCGGTCCATCTTTCCCGATGAAACTGCACCGTCCTCATCGGCCTTCCCCTTGTCTGCTCGACGGCATCGCTACGGCCCTCTTGAGCACCACCCTCACCATCGTGGCGTTCTGGGGGATCCTCTGGGTCCAAAAGGTCGCTCAACAACCAGCCGCTGAGGGGATCATGACCGTTCATTTGGATCGCCATGGAGGCCTGCGTCTCTGGAATCAACCGATCCGTCGCCAGGATCTCAATGGTTTGGTGGCAAGGGCAGAGGCCCGTACTCAGGGGAGCGCACCATTGATTGTGCGTTTGATTCCCGATCCCCAAGTGCCGTGGGGAGTCATCCACAGGATGCTCGGCCTGCTTCAACCCTCTGAGCCTGATCGAAGCTGGATTCTTCAGCTTCAATTGCCATGAAGCCGACCTTGCGTTTGCCCAGCGATCGGGTCCGCTTGTTGCTGGGGTTTGTCATCGCCTTGGCCTTGCATGGCTTGGCCCTCTCATTCCTCCAGCTCAAAAGGAGCCGGGAGAGGCCCCCGCAGATCCTGATTAGCAGGGACAACACCCCAGAGCTGTTGCAGTTTGCAAGTCAAGCCTCCGCGCCGAGCTCCTTTCCTGGACTGACACTTCCCAAAGCCACTGTTCTCCCCCCTCCACCATCCAACCTCTTCACCCCTCGCCAGCCAGCCCTGGCTGGCACCAAGACGGTGAAAGTAAAGGCGTCTTCCCAGCCGAAGCTGAAGCAACCACGGATCCCAACCAAGGGACGGCTCAAGCTGGCGCAACGGAGGCCCCCCGCTTTTGAACGATCGGGTGATTGGCAGCTGCTCGCCGTGCAGCACTTGCGACGTTTCCAGCGCCAGGAGCAGGAGACGGGTGTGGTTGCAGCTTCGGAGTCCCTCCCGGATGCTTCCGATCTGGAGAGGCTTGAGGCCCTTGAACCTGGGACCCAGGGACCGGTTTCTCCTCAACCAGAAAACTATCAGGCTCTCTGGAATCGTTCCCAGCTCCAATCACCCGACGCTTGGCAGAAGGTGTTGGCTGCAAATCCTGGCCCGGCCATTGAAGTCCGGCAGCTGCCCGTTGAGCAGAGCAAGGAGATTGGCGCGCACATCAAGCATCGACAGATTGTTGTGTTGGGGCCTCAGGTCATCCTGTTTTGGATCGATGGCAGCCGCTTGTGGATGCTTCAATCGGCGCGAACGCAAGCGTCGCGATCTTGAGGTCAGATTTCGATTTTTCGTGGCAGGCGAATCTCAAATCTTGCTCCACCACTTGGATCGTTTTCTCCCAAGACCCACCCCCCATGGGTGAGCACGATTTGCTGCACAATGGCCAGCCCAAGCCCACTTCCGCCTCTCTGATGACGAAAGCGGGACGCGTCGCCACGATAAAAACGCTCGAACATATGTTCAAGGTCCTGTTCACTCAAGCCTGGCCCTTCGTCTCTGATGCCAACACGCAACCAATCAGCACTGGCAGTTAGATCAACAGTGATTTTTCCCCCTTCCGGGCTGTAGCGCAAAGCATTGTCAAATAGATTCAGCAATGCTCGCTCCAGGCGCCTGCGATCACCATCCACAACCATTGGCGAGATGTGACCAGTTGTTATGAGCTCATACTCGATTTGCTTATCATCAGCCAGGGGTTTGACTCCTTGCCAGACCTCGGTAATTAAGCTTTGCATGGCAATGTTCTCATGGCTGATGCCATGGCCTGGTAAAGCATTTTCTAGGCGTGAGAGCTCCAACAAATCCCCGACCAAATCTTGCATTCGTCGAAGTTCTCGCAACAATCTTTCCACTTGAACCGCATTCTGATCATTGACGTTGGCGGCGAGGCTGTCCCCGACAAGCAGCAGAGCCGTCAGGGGTGTTTTGAGTTCATGGGCTACATCACTCACCCATCTCTCTTGTTGGGTGAGTTGAGCCTCAAGCGAGCGTCTGCTTTGCAGCAGCAGAGCCACAGATTCTTCTTGACCTGAAAAGGCAAATACCTCCAGCTTTTGACCTCCAAAATCCCATTCCTGGCGCATGTGTTGATTGTGGTCGCGAACGTTTTCTGTGAGATCAAGCAGGCTGCTGATGGCTGCAAGTTCGCCGAGAAAATACGGAGGTGTTTCTGATGCGGGGATTTGCAGCATGCGCTGGGCCCGGGCGTTGATGAAGCGAACCCTGTTTTTTCGATCCAAAATCAACCAGCCCAGCGGGGCTTGATCCAACCAGCTCAAGAGTTGTTCCCGGCTTGGCTGAAGAACGTCGCTGGAACGCTGTCGCCGCCATACGCGCCGCCGCCCGAGGAGCAGGCCCGCCCCGAAGGCACAAGCCAATAGGCTGATCCAGAGGAGGGCCATCGGCTTAGCTGATACGCTCAGCCAAAGCGGTAGCCAAAGCCGCGCACGGTTTGCAGAAATACGGGTTCTGAGGGATTCTCCTCTAGCTTTTCTCGTAACCAACGAATGTGAACATCAACAGTCTTGCTGTCCCCAAAATAGTCGTGCCCCCAAATCTGCTCGAGCAGCTTGTCGCGACTCCAGACCCGGCGGGGATGCTGCATAAAAAGCTCAAGCAGACGATATTCCTTGGGTGATAGGTTAATCTCTCTACCGTCACGCATCACTCGACATTCTTCTGGATAGAGCCGCAGATTTTCATGAATCAACATCTGTGGTGGCGGAGCTTGTGTATTGCTTCGACGCAACAGAGCACGTGTTCTGGCGACCAATTCTCGCATGCCAAAAGGTTTGACGAGATAATCATCTGCCCCCACCTCCAAACCCAACACGCGATCGGTCTCATGGTCGCGGGCGCTCACAATGAGAATCGGTGTCTGATCTCCAGCTGCACGCAGACGACGGCAGAGATCCAGCCCGCTCATGCCAGGGAGCATCAAATCAAGCACCACAAGAGCGTAGGGTTCCTTTTGCCCTTGGAGCAGCTCGAGAGCAGCAAGGCCATCAGCGCATGCAGACACCTCAAAACCTTCAATGAAGAGGGCGTCGCGAATGGTTTCGCGAATGGTGTCATCGTCTTCAACGATGAGAAGGGATGGAGCCATTGCCGCATTCTGCCCCATGCTCTCTTGTTTCACCGGCAGGGGCCAAAACGTGGCTTTCACCGGCGGGGGAGGGGAGAAAGAATGATCGAACGCTGTGAATCCAAACTCAGCCAGCCCATCTCTTTCAACTGGCCGATGACCCTGGTCACTGTGACCCTCGTGGTGCCAAGGGCACTGGCAATTTCCTGGTGGGTCAACCTGGGGATCAAGCGCAGCCCTGCCTCACAGGCCACTCCATAGTCGAGGGCGAGGAGTTCCAGAAAGCCACGCACCCGATCCTCCACCCGTCGCAGCCCCATCAAGGCGAGGAGGGATTGGCTTTGGCGCTGCCGCAGGCTCACCGCCCGCATCACCGCCAGGGCTAGAGCGGGCTGCTGTTCCATCACCTGAATCGACAAACAGAGAAGATCGCATTCAGCCAAAGTTGCGGCCTCATAAGCTTCTGGACCAGCCAACGATTCACCAAAGAGCTCATTGGGTCCGACAAGACCCAACAACACTTCATCGCCATGGATGGTGATGCAGGAGAGTTTCACCATGCCACGCACCACGAGCCATAGATGGTTCTTCAACAGCGGAATCGAACTTCCCGTTGGCAACTGTACGAGTGATGTGCGCTGATAATTCACTTCCAACAACTGTCTAATACCGTCACTGCCTTTTGGGTTCAGGTTCATTTGATGAACCGAAGAGAATCCCACGGGGCCCTTGCAATCACTAGGACGAGAGTAGGAGATCTCCTGCCTGGCCATGCAAAGAAGGGATGATCATGAGATTAAGAACAGATAAAGAAAGCCGCCGAGCTCTCGCCCGGCGGCTCGTAGGGCAGCTTCGCCTACTTACCGATTTTCGTTACAGCGGCCTTGGCTTTCGTGTGGATTGAGCCAGAGAGTGGCACATAGCCAAGGTCATCGGCTTTGCTTTGTGCTGGACCCAAAAGATGATTGATGGCGGCGCGAATCTCATCCGTTTTTGTGCCGTTGCCTGATTTGTAAGCCAAAATCCAGGTCAGCGTGGCGATTGGGTAACTCTCAGCTCCGGGAGGATTCGGATCCTCCCCAGCAAGATTGCCATCCAACTTGATCGAATTCAATGCAGCCATTCCCCCTTTGAGGCCTGGTTTCACAAACTTTCCGGCCCTGTTTTGAACTGCGGCAGCTTTGAGGGGACCTTTGACAAAGGCTTGATTGATGTACCCAATCGATCCTGGCGTGTTGGTCAGGATGCCAGCCACACCCTCATTGCCCTTGCCGCCAAGTCCCACGGGCCATTTCACGCTTTTGCCTTCCCCCACCCTTGACTTCCATTCAGGCGAGAAGGATGACAGGGAATTGGTGAAGGCAAATGTGGTGCCTGACCCATCGGAGCGGTGGGCGACTTTGATCGCTCCCTTGCCACATTTGAGCTCTTCCCAGGTTTTGATGTCCCCCAGAAACACATCGGCCAGCTGTTGTTGGCTGAGCTTGAGCGCTGGACAGTCCGCTTTGTTATAGGCCACGGCGATGGTTCCACCCACAATCGGGATCTGAACAACACCTCGCGCCACTTTGGCGGCTTCAGAAGCTTTGATCGGCTCATCAGTGGCCCCAAAATCCACGGTGCCTGCCACGAACTGACGCACCCCTGCCCCTGAGCCCACCGATTGATAATTCACCTTCACCCCTTTGCTTGCCAAGCTGGAAAAAGCCGCTTGGTAAAAAGGGGCTGGGAAGGTGGCGCCTGCGCCACTGATGGTCTGCTGGGCAAGCGCCGCAGTTCCCACAACCATGCTGGAAGCGAGACTGAGGCAAAGAACCTTCTTCAGGAAGGCCATCGAGAAAATGCCTTGAGGATGCACTCATTGGCTAATCCAGCCAGAACCCGTGAGTCGTTATGAGAAGTTTAAGAGTCGAAGAAGGTTTGTTTGTCGAGGTTTATCGTTGGGCTGTCCAGTCCTTGAACCAGCCTCTTTTCCACAGCCAATACGCTTGCAAAATTGCCACGAGAGCCATGATCAGCAAGATGATGAAATAGCCATATTTCCATTTAAGTTCGGGCATGTTCTCAAAGTTCATCCCGTAGATCCCAGCGATAAAAGTCAATGGAGCGAAGATGCTGGTGAGGATGGTCAATGTTTTCATCACTTGGTTCATTCGATTACCGACACCGACGCTGTAAGCCTGCGTTATCGCATCGCATTGATTGCGCAGCATTTCACAATTCTCATACAGGAGTTGCACTAGTTCTCCCATCTCCTGAAAGCCTCCTAAAGCTTCTTTGCCTAGGACGGTTTGATGTTCTCGCAGCAGAATTTGAATCTGATGTCGCAGAGGCCAGATTTGACTTCGAATCGTGCGTAAGTTGCCTCGGTAGCGAAATGTACGCGACAGCAGCTTCGGCCTTGGCCGCCGCAGGACAGCTTCTTCAAGGGCATCAAGCTGATGAGAAATGCTCTCGAGAATTGGGAAGATGTCATCAAGGATATCGTCGATTAAGAAATGTAGGATATCGTCGAGGTCACTCTCTTCAATTAATGATTCGCCGGAAAGAATCCACTCTGTCAGTTCAGAGAAGGGCTTCCCCTCGCCAGCTTCCTCTATGGTAACCAAGAGGCCTGGAAGCAACAATAAGCCGACTTGGTCGCTGATCAGATGACCCGGGAAGATTGCCTTGCCAAGCCGATGGATCACCACCAAAACGGCAGAATTCAGGCAATCAACTTGAGGTCTTTGAGGGACTTCAAGAAGCGGTGGCCTTAGAATTTTGGGGACCTCAAGACTATCAAGGCAGCGATGAATCCCATCCTGATCTTCAAGGCCCTGGATTCGCACCCACAAGCCGATCCCACGCTTTCGATCGTCTGAGAGTGATAGGGCTGTGACTTGTGGGCAGTGCTCGGCCTGGCTGCTGGCAAAGCGGATTGCATCGATTGTTGTGGCACGGAGTCCACCATCCGGAGCGAGCTCCTTCGGAAATTCACCTGGGCGCTGCTCGAGCAGCTCTGAACTCAAGGCACCGGGTGTGAGGCGAAGCACAGTCAGCGGCCCATACAACGGTAAGGGGTCGTATGTCTCAAACGGCAGGTGTTAGATCTATCGGCTAGCGTAACCCAATTGGTCTCCTGACTTTTGGCCATGTCTGCCGGTAGGCCCCTTGAGGAAGGGGATGGAGAAGACCATCTCAAGCTTGGAGACGATGGCGTCCGCTCTCCCATGGAAGCCCATGCTGGCTTTCGAGGAGAGTGTTGGAGCCCGCAACGATTAGCCTTTCATCAAAATCTTGAGACCTTCGCCGAGCGGGTCGGTCTCATTGTTGCCTTGCAAGGCAACGGGAAAATCAGTCAAGAGGAAGCCTATGCTCAAATTAAGCGCATCTGGAAAGCTCTTAAGGAGAGCAAAGGCAACTTGATCGACGGAGGCGCATGACCGATCCACCCTTGCCAACTCCTCGGATAGAGGAACAGCAAACTGTTAAGACAGCCCCCCGATTGGCTCTGAAAGATACAAACTGACCATGCAACGCACGCGTACACCCCATGTTTTTGAAGATTCATCACGATGATGACTCAAGCTTGGTGGAGGTGCTCGACCTGAAGCAGTTGTTCGACCCTTTCCATGCCTCTGTCGTCGCCCGCATTCATGCGGGTGAGGAGTTACAGGATCCGCAACCATACGCAAAGGCCGAACTCTTTTTTCCTTCCGGCGAATCCCTCCCTCGTTGCTGGCAGGATCCCCACTATCAAAGTTGAGGCCCCTCTCAGGAGCGGTCAGTCAGGGACAGCCTAGGATTGACCCTTGTCACGTTCTCTAGTCAGCAATGGGGATTCAAGTCGCCAATGTCAGCAAGAAGTTTGGCGACTTCCAGGCTGTTGACGATGTCAACTTGGATGTGGATTCGGGCTCATTGGTTGCCCTGCTAGGACCTTCAGGCTCCGGAAAAAGCACCTTGTTGCGTCTGATTGCCGGGTTGGAACAGCCCGACTCCGGCAAGATCTGGATCACAGGTGAAGAAGCGACGACTCGCTCGGTTCAAGAACGCCAAGTTGGCTTTGTTTTTCAACATTTTGCTCTATTCAAACACCGCAATGTGCGTGAGAATATTGCTTTTGGCTTGGAACTTCGACGCTGGAAGAATGATCAGATTCGTGCCCGCGTCGATGACTTACTCGATCTGGTCCAGTTGCAAGGATTTGGTCACCGATATCCCTCGCAACTTTCAGGGGGACAACGCCAACGAGTTGCATTGGCAAGAGCGCTAGCGGTTCAACCAAGAGTTCTGCTTTTGGATGAACCCTTTAGCGCTTTAGATGCCAAGGTGAGAAAGGAACTTCGAGCTTGGTTGCGCAATCTTCATGATGAGATGCATGTGACCACGGTGATTGTCACCCACGACCAAGAGGAGGCAATGGAAGTTGCCGACAAGATTGTCGTGATGAACAATGGCACCATTGAACAAATCGGTACTCCTGCTGAAATCTATGATTTTCCTTCAACCCCTTTTGTGATGAGCTTCATCGGCGCCGTCAATGTTTTGCCAAGACGGGTGCTCGCTCCCAAGCTGAGTGTTGATGATGCTGTTGTTCAGGAGAAAGTCTTTGTACGTCCCCATGATGTGGCGGTGTTTGCCAGTCCTAGACAGGGAACAGTGCCGGCTCGCTTAAAAAGAATCATCCACAGTGGACGCGACGTCCAGATGGAGGTCCTTTTAGATGATGGCGAGATTGTTGTCGCACAAGTTGCAAGGGATTCAATTGATTACAAGGTGCTAAAAGCAGGAGATGAACTTCACATTAATCTGCGACAATCTCGTTCGTTCGTTCCTGACTACTCGATCTGATTCATCGATGCATTAACACAGCTGATTCCTCATCTTTTGAGGCAGATTGGCGATCAGCGTTGATGAGATCTAGTTTGGGCTGACCGCTGAATGCTTTCCCGTCTGTCTTTGAACGGCCGCCCTCAAGCAAACGGTCTGCTTCTTCATGGCTCCGCACAGCACTTTCAACAGGTTCGTATCTGGAAGGCGCCAAGGCTTGTCCCCGGAGTACTGATGCGAGAGTGCGCACGGTGAGTTTGATCTGTTGCCAAGGGTTCATTGTGACAACTCTCTTGTAGAGGTAGCTGTCAAACGTGAGACGCTGTACATCTTTGTCGTCGCACATTTCAACAAAAGCTTCACGGGCAGGATCATTGCTGTAAAAAATATTTTGGAGGATTTCTAGTACCTTGTAGGTTGGTCCATACTTTTTATCCCATTTCTTGAGATAGACCTTCAAGTCTGTTTCTGTAGGAATGCGTTGTCCGTTCTTGCTGGCTGCCACAATCTCTTCAGCACACATGCGGCCACTCTTGGCTGCAAAATAAATGCCTTCGCCGGAGCTTTTTGTCACATAACCCGCGGCATCACCGACAAGAGCCATACGACCAACCACTCTTCTCGGTCGCGGATGTTCTGGAATGGGATGGGCCTCGACTTTGATAACCTCTCCCATCAAGAGCCTCTTGCTGGCTCGGTTCCGAATCGCCTTCTGCAGCCCTTTGATCATCGACTGATTTTGTTGCATCGTGCCTGTGCCAACAGCCACATGGTCGTATTTAGGGAACACCCAGGCATAGAAATCAGGAGAAACATCGCTTCCTACGTACATTTCAGCTAGATCTTCATAATATGACATTTCATCCTTGGGAAGACGAATTCTCTCTTGGAAGGCAATTGCCATGTTGTAATCACCTGCATCCATGGCTTTGGCAACGCGGCTATTGGCTCCATCTGCGCCAATAATCACATCAACTTCTAGGGTTTTGATATCACCAGTCAAACTGCCATTGCTGAAGTCGGAGTAATGCAGTGTGTAGGGTCCTTCTCGATTCGTGCCCGTCTCAATCGATTGCACCAAACCATTAATTAAATGGGCTCCAAGGGATGCAGCTCTATTGCGCAGAAAGGAGTCAAGCACCTCTCGTCTGCACATTCCAATGTATTCATCACTGTTTTCAAGGTGGATATCAACTTCCCTGTTTGATGGCGAAATCATTTTCATGTTTCTCACTTTTCTATCAATAATGTTATCGGGAAGATCGAATTCACTGACCATGCACAAAGGGATGGCACCACCACAGGGTTTCGCGTTGTCTAGTTTGCGTTCGAACAGCCAGGTGGCAATTCCTGCTTTCGCAAGAATTTCCGCAGCACAGGAACCGCTGGGACCACCACCGACAACAGCAACTCGCAACATTTTGAAACTAGTCCTGGCCTGGAATCAATCCGAAACTAACACTGCTGTTTGGGCTTCGGTGGGTTTTCGGCCAGCAGTGTTTTAGGATGTTTCAGAGATGTAGCAATTGCTTGCTTGGCAGGATCTTATCCCGGCGAGCGCCACACCCCGGAGTCATGTGCTGAACAGACAGAGCCTGGATCGGCAGAGGCTGAAGCCTCACTCTTCAGACGACATCCCTCTGGCTCAGCGCAATTATCCGATCCAACCTCAGCGGCGTCCTACCCTGCTGTCGGTAGTTGTTAAGCTTGCAGCCCTTGGCCTGTTGGGGACCGCTAGTCTTGCCGTCCTTTTGAAGGGACCGATGCGCGGTTTGCTCGAACCCCCACCTGTCGCTGGTCTTGCCGCAAAACTGTCAGCTGATGGTCGTCTCTTAGGTCATTTTCCTTATCCGGAAGCCAAAGCTTCCGAACTGTTGACTGTGGCACCTGGTCTCCAGCTCCGTGCTGATGCTGCCAAGAGTTTTCTGGCGATGCAACAGGCAGCCGCAGCGGATGGAGTGGCCCTAAAGCTTTTGAGCGCCTATCGCTCTATTGAGACCCAGCAAGAGCTATTTTTTGAGGTGAAAGCTGAGCGAAACCAGACTTCGCTGGATCGTGCCAAAGTAAGTGCCCCGCCAGGCTTCTCAGAACACAGCACAGGTTACGCCGTTGACCTGGGCGACCTGAGAGAACCTCAGACCAATCTTTCACCATCGTTTACCCAGACATCCGCCTATCGCTGGTTGCTTGACAATGCCGCTCGTTTTCATTTCACCCTTTCATTCCCACGCGCCAATCCCCAGGGTGTGAGCTTTGAGCCCTGGCACTGGCGCTTTGAGGGATCGACGGACTCCCTTCTCACCTTTGAACCCGCGCACCGCTTCCAGCGTGCAAAGCGCCCTTGAGGGGGGAACAGTGAGGGGCTAGGATGGCCTGATGTGCAAGTGGCCCCCAGATTCTCACTTGTGTTGATTCTTCTTTTTTTCAATGAAAGGTCCTCAAATACGAAATCTTGCGATCATTGCTCACGTTGACCACGGCAAGACCACCCTTGTCGACGCGTTGCTCACGCAATCCGGTGTGTTTCGCGAAGGTGAGGCCGTGCCCACCTGCATCCTTGATTCGAATGATCTAGAGCGGGAAAGAGGCATTACAATTCTGTCAAAAAACACAGCTGTAGATTATAAAAATGTCCGAATTAACATCGTTGACACTCCTGGTCACGCTGACTTTGGAGGGGAAGTCGAACGGGTGCTTGGCATGGTGGATGGTTGCCTTCTGATCGTTGACGCCAACGAAGGCCCCATGCCCCAAACGCGCTTCGTACTGAAGAAGGCATTGGAAAAGGGGCTCAGACCCATCGTTTTTGTCAATAAAATCGACCGTGCTCGTGTCGAGCCTGAACAAGCTTTAGATAAGGTTTTGGATTTGTTCCTGGAGCTTGGAGCTGACGACGACCAGTGTGATTTCCCCTACCTTTTTGGCAGTGGCATGGCCGGTTATGCCAAAACAGAAATGTCTGCAGAAAGTGATTCTATGGAGCCTCTCTTTGAGGCGATTCTTCGCCACGTTCCAGCTCCTGTTGGCGATCCCAATAAGCCTCTTCAGCTCCAGGTCACCACTCTTGATTACAACGACTTTTTAGGTCGCATCATCATTGGTCGCGTTCACAATGGCACCATTAAGAATGGTCAGCCTGTCGCTCTCATCCGAGATGATGGCAGCATCAAGCGTGGCCGAGTTTCCAAGCTCTTGGGTTTTCAGGGCTTGAGAAGAGTGGAGATTGAGCAGGCTGCTGCTGGCGATATCGCGGCGGTTGCAGGGTTTGATGAGGTGAACATCGGTGAAACCATCGCCTGTCCAGACCACCCCGAAGCTCTGCCTCTGATCAAAGTTGATGAACCAACTTTGCAAATGACCTTTATGGTGAACGATTCACCATTTGCCGGTAAAGAAGGAAAACTTGTCACCAGCCGTCAAGTGCGCGATCGGCTGCAACGGGAACTTTTAACAAACGTTGCGCTCCGTTTCGAAGATACCGATTCGCCTGATCGTTGGCTTATCAGTGGACGTGGGGAGTTGCATTTGGGAATTTTAATTGAAACTATGCGGCGTGAGGGTTATGAATTTCAGGTCAGTCAGCCGCAAGTGATTTTCCGTGAAATCGACGGTATTCCCCACGAGCCCTACGAAATGCTCGTCATTGATGTGCCTGAGCCAAGTGTTGGAGCCTGTATCGAGAAATTGGGTTCACGCAAAGCGGAAATGATGAATATGGAAACGGGCAGCGATGGCCGTGTTCAGCTGGAATTTGTTGTTCCCTCGCGCGGCTTGATTGGCTTCCGGGGTGATTTTATCCGTTCTACAAGAGGCGAAGGAATTATGAGCCACTCCTTCTTTGATTACAGGCCACTGCAGGGTGATTTTGATCTGCGTAGGAACGGTGTTTTGATTGCCTTTGAAGAAGGTACATCTACCTTCTATGCTTTGAAGAATGCCGAAGATCGTGGTCAGTTCTTTATTGCGCCAGGGACAAAAGTGTATAAGGGAATGATTGTAGGTGAACATAACCGCCCCCAGGACCTTGAACTTAATGTCTGCAAGACGAAACAGCTCACCAACATGCGTTCCGCCGGTGCAGAAGAGCTTGACACGCTGCAATCTCCTTTACAGATGACTTTGGAACGGGCGCTTGAGTATATTGGTCCCGATGAGATGTTAGAAGTTACTCCTGACAATATTCGCCTCCGCAAGTTGCCTGCGAAGAAGCCAATTAAAAGGTAAATATGGCTTTCACGCCAGAGTCGTTGGTCGATGATGAGCGGTATCAGATTGCTGTTGATTTATTTAATCGACAGCAATGGTATGCTGCTCATGACGCATTCGAGGAGCTTTGGTATGAAGCCCATGGCACTGATCGTGCTCTCCTGCATGGCATCATCCAAATCTCAGTCGCCGAATACCATCTGGAGTGTGGAAACCTGAGGGGTTCTACATTGCTTATGGCAGAAGGCCTAAATCACCTGTATTCAGCTGAACCACAGTCTGTTGATTTTAATATTTCTGATTTGCAAACCACTGTGGCAAAAAGGTTGTCTGCACTTCAATCCGGCATTTCCATCGTTGATCAGCCCCTGCCCTGTTTGCGGTGAACGCCAGGCCTGCGATTAATATAGTGCGACTTGAGACTTGCTAATCGATGGGTCCGCGACGATGGGTGGGTCTGCTCTCGCTTGTGCCGTTTCTCACAGCAGTTCCCTCTGCCTTTTCCGAATCCCAGTCATCCAGCAGTCCTGCGACCTCGCTTTTAGCGCAAGCTCCGGCAGCGGCACCGTCGAGTGGCGGGCTGGTCACCATTGAGTCCGATACACAGGAAGCCGACAACCAAACTGGAATTGTGACGGCAAAAGGAAATGTGAGGATTACATATCCTGACAAAGGCATGGTTGCCACTTCACGTCAGGCCCAGTATTTCACTAAAGAAGCTCGGCTCGTTTTATCCGGTGATGTGGATGTCATTGATGCTGATGGACAACGCATTCGCGCTGAGCGCCTTGTCTATTTCCTCGACCAGGAACGGTTGACGGCTCAACCCTCCCAGGGCAAGCAGGTCACCAGCAAACTTCGATTGTCTCCAGCTGGAGGACAACGGGTTGGTCCTCCAATGCCATGACGCTCTCCCTTGATCGCGTCGCCATCTCGCTTTCCGGGCGCCCGCTTGTGCACGATGTCAGTCTTCTTTTAAATCCTGGCGAGGTGGTGGGTCTGCTTGGACCGAATGGTGCTGGTAAAACGACAACGTTCAATCTGGTGACTGGCCTTCTACGACCCGATCGAGGAGATGTTGTTCTCGATGGTCAATCGGTTGCCGCCTTGCCGATGCCGGATCGGGCTCGTCTTGGCATTGGCTACCTGCCCCAGGAACCAAGCGTGTTTCGAAATTTGACTGTTCGAGATAATTTAAAACTTGCTCTCGAGGTTTCTAGCACACCTCGCAAACAATATAGCGAGCGTCTTGAGAATTTAATCGCAGAATTTCATCTGGGTGGCTTTCACCATCGCAAAGGCTTTCAGCTTTCTGGAGGGGAGCGTCGTCGCACAGAGGTTGCCAGAGCATTGGCTGTTGGTGCTCATGGGCCTCGCTTTCTTCTGCTCGATGAGCCATTCGCCGGAGTGGATCCGCTCGCTGTAGCCGATCTACAGCTGTTGATTCACAGCTTGAGGGCACGCGGTATGGGGATTTTGATCACGGATCACAATGTTCGCGAAACGCTCGCCATCACTGACCGTTCGTTCATCTTGACCGACGGAAGAATTCTTGCCTCTGGAACCTCTGAGCAAATGGCTACTGACCCGTTGGTTCGTCGCCATTACCTAGGAGAGGCGTTTAAGTTGTAATGTTATTCAAAAAACTCCGCTTTGCATCTTTGAAGGCTTCACCATTGCGATCCCTTCTCTACTCATCATCGTTGTTCTCGCAGCGGAGAGTCCCTTTGATGGATCGATGGCTCCTGAGCGAGCTGGTTGGTCCACTGCTTTTTGGGATCGCTGCATTCACGGCTGTCTCCCTTTCTGTGGGTGTTGTTTTCGAGCTGGTTCGACGGATTGCCGAATCGGGATTGCCGGTGCTCACTGCCATCCAGGTGCTGATTCTGCGTCTGCCTGGCTTTTTGGTTCTTGCATTTCCAATGGCCACTCTGATGGCCACGCTGCTTGCCTACAGCCGTCTATCAGGTAGTTCAGAGCTGACCGCTTTGCGTAGCCTTGGAGTCAGGACGTGGCGGATTGTTTGTCCAGCCTTGTTGCTTTCCCTGTTCATGAGTCTGCTTACATTTTGCTTCAATGATCTGCTTGTTCCAAAGACTAATCTGATGGCCACCCAGACGTTGGAAGCTGCTCTGGGCAAGGCCCTTACGAATGAACGTGGCGATAATATCCTTTATTCTCGTTTTGGTCGCATCGAGGTTGATGAAGGTGAGAGCAAACGTGCTCTCACCCATCTCTTCTATTCACGACTGTTTCGTCGTGGAGAGATGATTGATGTCACCCTGCTGGATTTTTCCCGATATGGGCAGCGGCAAATGCTGACTGCTAAGCGAGGCAAGTGGAACGAGAAGCAAGCCATGTGGGAGTTTCTTGACGGGAGAGTGGTCAGCCTGGATGAAAAAACTGGCGCAACGACCTCCGCAGTTTTTGATCGCTATTTCTATCCACTCACCCGTGATGTTCTTGATGTTGCAAAGCTTCCCACTGACGCCAGCACGATGACCGTTGGTCAAGCTCTAAGGGCAGAGAGACTCTTGAATCAGGCGGGCAATAAAAAAGAAGCCAGACGCATCCGCGTTCGCATCCAGGAGAAATTTGCTTTTCCTGCCATTTGTTTTGTTTTCGGCCTAATCGGTAGCAGCTTGGGCGTCAGACCCCATGCTCGAACAAGTCGCAGTCAGGGATTTGGCATCAGCGTTCTGTTGATTTTTGGCTATTACTTAATGTCGTTCATTTTTAGCTCTTTGGGTCTTACGGGTGCCCTGACGCCATTCCTTTCAGCCTGGTTGCCTGTCTTGATTGGCCTTTCGGCTGGCATCTATCTTCTGCGCCGCTCCAGCTGTTAACCCTCCATCGCTGCCCTTGGGGCGGCAAACTGGTGAAGATCATCGCAGTTGTTCTGCTGTGCCTGTTCTGACTAGAGACCCTGTCCTCGGTCTTGGTCTGATCGCCTTTGCTTTGCTGCTCGCTGCCCTTCCTGCGGCGTTTTGGTTTCTGAGTGCCGGCCGCTCCAGTCGTCTGGTGCGGTTGTTGGTGGCTGCTGCCAATCTCTGCCTCACTGCCCAGCTGATTCTTCGCTGGTGGGACTCTGGTCATTTCCCCATAAGCAATCTTTACGAATCTCTTTGCTTCCTGGCGTGGGGTTGCACCCTCACCCAGCTTTTGGTTGAGCGTTCATGGCCCAACCCGCTCGTTCCTGCCGCAGCCACACCCATGGCGTTGGGCTGCATTGCCTTTGCCAGTTTTGCCCTCCCTGATCGTCTGCAGGTAGCTTCGCCTTTGGTGCCCGCCCTGCGTTCGAGTTGGTTGGTGATGCACGTCAGCGTGATCATGTTGAGCTATGCAGCGCTGCTTGTGGGCTCCTTGCTGAGTGTGGCTGTGCTATTCACAGACCGATCCGAGGTCTTAGAGCTGCGCAGCAGCTCAATCGGCTCAGGCAGCTTTCGCCAAGCCCAATTGGCCTCCGCTGGCGCTGATGGCACCACCCTTCAACGCACGTTTTTTCGTTCGAGCGAGGAGTTGGACAGCCTGAGTTATCGCACGATCACGGTTGGTTTCTTGCTTCTTTCCGTGGGCCTTGTCAGCGGAGCTGTTTGGGCCAATGAAGCCTGGGGGGCGTGGTGGAGTTGGGATCCGAAAGAAACTTGGGCTTTCATCACTTGGCTCGTGTATGCGGCCTATCTTCATACCCGTCTTGTACGCGGCTGGCAGGGCCGCAAGCCTGCGCTGGTGGCCTCCGCTGGCCTAGTCGTGATTGCTATTTGCTACATCGGCGTCAACCTCCTTGGCATCGGCCTCCATAGCTATGGCTGGTTTTTAGGGGGTGGGGCCTGAGCTCGTCAGGCCCTTCTCTCCCCACTCTTAAACCAGGGCGGGTTCGGGCCGGCGACTGGCCCGGATTCCCCTGATGGCTTCTGCATAATCTGCTGCACCAAACACGCCAGACCCTGAAACAATTGCATTGGCTCCAGCTTCAATCACCTTCCAGGCATTGGCAGGTTTGATGCCACCATCCACCTCGATCCAGGGATCCAGCCCCTTCTCCTCACAACGTTGGCGTAAATCGCGGATCTTCTTGACTTGATTCTCAATGAAACTCTGCCCTCCAAAGCCAGGGTTGACGCTCATAATTAAGATGAGATCACACAACTCGAGGCAATAGTCCAGGGTGTCGATGGGAGTGCTGGGATTCAACACGGCACCTGCTTGCTTGCCGAGCTCTTTGATTTGAGCCAGATTTCGGTGCAAGTGTGGGCATGCCTCCACCTGCACGCTGATGATATCAGCGCCCGCCTTGGCAAACTCAGGCACATATTTCTCTGGCTCGATTATCATCAAGTGAACATCCAGGGGCTTGGCTGTTACAGGTCTAAGCGCCTCGACAATCAAGGGACCAATGGTGATATTGGGTACAAAACGTCCATCCATCACATCCACATGGATCCAGTCGGCACCGGCTTGATCCACCGCACGCACATCATCCCCAAGCCGGGAGAAATTGGCTGAAAGGATCGATGGCGCGACCACGAGGGATTTGGCGCTCATGGGACTCATGGGACAACGGCGGCAGGATTTTAGGGTCTCCCCGGCCGTAGAGCCCTGGAACTAGCCGCTTCTCGCTTTGGGTCTCCCCAGGTGCGGTTTGGCCCCACCGATCCCCAGCACCTCTTCAGGGATCACGCGTTAGACGTGGATGAGACGACTGGAGAGGCGCAGGTCGTCAGCGCTGATACGATGGCGCCGCTTCAAGGTTGGAGACCCCTCGAGGTCTCTCGCAAGGGTCAGGCAGACTCAGGTTAAGAAGCATTCCTTTGCTTGGTTGTTCCGATCGGGCAGGGAAACCTTCTTCACCAGCCACTGTTGTCACCCTTCCTGAGGCTTTCCCCCTTGCCCGCTCCCAGTGGATCGCACCATCATCCAGGAACTGCTCGAGGTCGTTGAGCAGGCTGCCATTGCCTCGGCCCACCTCACGGGTCATGGCAAAAAAAATGAAGCTGATCAAGCAGCTGTTGAAGCCATGCGTCAGCGCATGGGACAAATTGCGATGCAAGGTCGGATTGTCATCGGGGAGGGTGAGAGAGATGAAGCTCCCATGCTCTATATCGGTGAAGAAGTGGGGAGCGGCACTGGCCCCGGCGTCGATTTTGCCGTCGACCCCTGTGAAGGCACCAATCTTTGCGCCAATGCCCAGGACGGCTCGATGGCTGTGTTGGCGGCAAGTGAACGAGGTGGACTCTTCAATGCCCCCGACTTCTACATGAACAAGTTGGCCGCCCCCCCTTCTGCCAAGGGCAAGGTGGACATTCGTAAGTCGGCAACGGAAAACCTCAAGATTCTTGCCGAATGCCTTGGTTTGGGCCTTGATGAGCTCGTGATTGTTTGCATGGATCGTGCTCGTCACAAGGGTCTGATCGCCGAGATCCGCGCGGCCGGGGCCCGGGTGAAGCCGATCAGCGACGGCGACGTGAGCGCTGCCATCGCTTGCGGTTTTGATGGCACAGGGACCCACGCCCTGATGGGAATTGGTGCGGCGCCCGAAGGGGTCATCTCAGCTGCGGCGATGCGTTGCCTTGGCGGCCATTTCCAAGGCCAGCTGGTTTACGACCCCGCCGTGGCCCAAACCAAGGAGTGGGAAGGTTTGACCCGTGAAGGCAACTTGGCTCGTCTTGCTGAGATGGGAATCACCGATCCAGATCGGGTGTATGAGGCCGACGAACTGGCGAGCGGACAGCATGTGGTGTTTGCCGCCTCTGGCATCACCGATGGACTCCTCTTCAAAGGAGTGAAGTTTGAGCCCGACTGCACCCGCACCAGCAGCTTGATCATCTCCTCACTTGACAACAGCGCCCGTTTTATCGATACGGTGCATATCAAACCAGGCGCGAAGCGGGTGGCCCTGTCCTAGGCCTGCTCTGTCCTCCTTCTGTTCCTCAGCCCTGCTCCATGCACATCGCCGTTGTCGGCCTCAGCCACCGCACGGCTCCCGTGGATATTCGGGAGCGGCTGAGCATTTCAGAACAGAGCATGGAGGCTTCTTTGCAGCAGCTTCGATCCGATGAGCAGGTGCTCGAGGCTTCCATCCTCAGCACCTGCAATCGGCTCGAGATCTATGCCCTGCTCCGCCATCCCGAGCAGGGCATTGAAGCGGTGGGCAGTTTTCTGAGCCAGATCTCCGGGCTGGAGCTTTCCCTGCTCACCCCCCACCTCTTCACTTATCACCACGCCGATGCGGTGGCCCATCTGCTGAGGGTTGCAGCTGGCCTGGACAGCCTGGTGCTCGGCGAGGGCCAGATTCTCTCCCAAGTCAAGAAGATGGTGCGCCTGGGCCAGGAGCACCGCTCGATCGGCCCGATTCTGAACCGCCTTCTCAACCAAGCGGTTAGCACTGGCAAGCGAGTCCGGTCGGAGACCAACCTTGGCACTGGCGCTGTTTCGATCAGTTCAGCCGCAGTCGAGCTTGCGCAATTGAAGGTGGGTCAAGCCCGCGGCGTGGAAGATCTGCTGCCCCTCGACCAGGAGCAAGTGGCTGTGGTGGGAGCTGGCCGGATGGCCCGGCTGCTGCTTCAACACCTGCGGGCGAAGGGATGCCCAGGAGCCGTTTTGCTGAACCGCACCTTGGCCAGGGCTGAAGCCCTGGCCGCCGATTTTCCTGATCTTCCGGTGCAGTGCCGGCCTCTTGATGATCTGGATCATTGCCTGAGCACCTGCTCGCTGGTGTTTACGAGCACAGCGGCCGAAGAGCCCATGATCAGCCGCGCACGGCTCCAGAACCTCAACCGCCGCTCCAGTTTGATGCTGATCGATATCGGCGTGCCTCGAAACATCCACGCCGACGTGAGTGATCTGCCTGGCGTGATGCGTTTTGATGTCGATGATCTTCAGGAGGTGGTGGCTCGCAATCAAGAAGCCCGCCGTGAGATTGCCGCAGAGGCCGAAGCCCTTCTCCAGGATGAATCGCGTCTCTTTCTCGAATGGTGGGATGGGCTTGAGGCCGTCCCCCTGGTCAATCGATTGCGCCTTCAGCTGGAGGACATCCGTGAACAGGAACTGCAGAAAGCCCTCTCTCGTATGGGTCCAGACTTATCTTCAAGGGAGCGCAAGGTGGTTGAGGCTCTCACCAAGGGGATCGTGAACAAGATCCTTCATGGCCCTGTCACCCATCTTCGCTCTCCGCAGCCTCGCAGCCAGCGCCTTGCAGCCATGCGGGTCTTGGCAGAGTTATTTGCACTCAGCAATGTTCCTGATGAAGACTGAATCCTCCCTGTCCTCACCTCTGAAGTGCATCGAAGTGTCGCCGTGTCTCCCCCCTGAGCAGCGCGCTCAGGTACGGTCAGCAGGCCATAAGAGACCGCTGGGAACATGAAACGCGTTCTGGCCATCATTCTTGGAGGAGGAGCTGGCACGCGCCTCTATCCGTTGACAAAAATGAGAGCCAAACCTGCCGTCCCCTTGGCAGGCAAATATCGGCTTATTGACATCCCAGTTTCCAACTGCATCAATTCAGAAATCAATAAAATTTATGTATTGACCCAGTTTAATAGTGCCTCCCTGAATAGGCACCTGACAATGACTTATAACCTGTCCGCTGGTTTTGGGCAGGGTTTTGTTGAGGTGCTTGCTGCTCAGCAAACACCTGATAGCCCCAGTTGGTTTGAGGGCACGGCCGATGCGGTGCGTAAATATCAATGGCTATTCCAGGAATTGGATGTTGACTATTATTTGATACTCTCCGGTGATCAGTTATATCGAATGGATTATGGTAAGTTTGTGCAGCATCACATTGACAGTGGCGCCCAGCTTTCCGTTGGTGCCCTTCCTGTTGACGGCGCGCAGGCAGAAGGATTTGGTCTGATGCGCACCAACGCTCAAGGGAAGATCCTCGAGTTCAAGGAAAAGCCAAAAGGGGCTGAATTGGAGTCGATGCTTGTTGACACTGCAACGCTTGGACTGACACCTGAAGAAGCACAAAAGAGGCCCTACTTGGCCTCAATGGGCATTTACGTGTTTAGCCGAGATACACTTTTTGATCTCCTAAATAGCCATCCAGATTATACGGACTTTGGCAAGGAAATCATCCCTTCTTCCTTGTCGAGGGGCGATCATTTGCAAAGTTTTCTCTTTAATGATTATTGGGAAGATATCGGCACGATTGGAGCCTTTTATGAGGCCAACTTGGCACTTACAGCCCAGCCAAATCCTGCTTTCTCGTTCTACGACGAAAAATTTCCAATTTACACACGGCCCCGTTATCTCCCCCCCAGCAAGCTCCAGGATGCCCAGGTGACTGAATCCATCATTGGCGAGGGGTCTCTACTCAAATCCTGCAGCATTCATCACTGCGTGCTCGGAGTGCGCACCAGGGTTGAGGATGAAGTGGTGTTGCAAGACACCTTGGTGATGGGTGCGGATTATTTTGAGTCCTCCCAGGAGCGGCTCACGTTGAGAGAGCGGGGGGGGATTCCCATCGGGGTTGGGCAAGGTACCACGGTGCGCAGGTCAATCCTCGACAAAAACGTCCGAATTGGCCGCAATGTCACGATTGTGAACAAAGACCACGTCGAGGAGGCGGATCGGCCTGAGATGAATTTCTATATTCGCAATGGCATCGTCGTTATCGTCAAAAACGGGACGATTGCTGACGGCACGACCATTTGACTTTGGCTTGTCCCCGTTGCAAGCAGTTCCTGACACAGGCCCGCTGGTGGCTGACCCGGGCCTCGTTGAGTCGTCAGACTGTGGCCGATCCCGAGCAGACGACGTTCCATGGGCAAGGCGCATTTTGGTCTGATTGGTCTTGGCGTGATGGGCGAGAACCTCGTGCTCAATGCTGAGCGCAACGGTTTTTCCAGCGTTGTGTTCAACCGCACCTTTGCCAAAACACAGGATTTCCTCGCTGGCCGTGGGGCCGGGAAGAACATCGTGGGGGCGGAGACATTGGAGGAGTTCGTGGCCATGCTCGAACGCCCCAGACGCATCCTGTTGATGGTCAAGGCAGGCCAGCCTGTGGACGACATGATCTCCACCCTCTCCCCTCTTTTGGAGGAAGGTGATTTGTTGATCGATGGCGGCAACTCTCTCTACACCGATACGGAGCGGCGGGTCAAAGAGCTGGAGAGCAAAAGCTTCGGTTTCATCGGCATGGGTGTCTCCGGAGGGGCCAAGGGCGCTTTGGAGGGGCCGAGCATGATGCCGGGCGGCACCCTCAGCGCCTACGAAGCTATTGAGAGCATGGTGCGCAAAATGGCTGCCCAAGTGGAGGACGGCCCCTGTGTGACCTATATCGGCCCCGGTGGCGCCGGCCATTTTGTCAAGACCGTTCACAACGGCATTGAATACGGCATCGAACAGGTGTTGGCTGAGGCCTATGACCTGATGAAGCGCGTCGGTGGCTATGGCGGCGCAGCCATGGCTGACGTGCTGGCTGGCTGGAACCAGACGGAAGAGCTGGCTTCATTTCTGGTGGAGATCACCGAGGTCTGCTTGCGCACCAAAGATCCGCAGACCGGTGGAGATCTGGTGGAATTCATCGTCGATGCGGCTGGGCAAAAGGGCACAGGTCTCTGGACCGTCGTCAGCGCTCTGGAGATGGGCGTGCCGGTGCCCACCATCTATGCGGCCTTGAATGCCCGTGTGTTGAGTTCTCTCCGTCCCGAGCGCCTGG
Organism: Cyanobium sp.; assembly: GCA_046081785.1. Lineage (GTDB taxonomy): Bacteria > Cyanobacteriota > Cyanobacteriia > PCC-6307 > Cyanobiaceae > Cyanobium. The sequence goes on along the minus strand of JBJTWN010000091.1, from coordinate 50,037 downwards.
CCGCCGAATCGCTGCTCCAGGCGCCCCCGGTATCCCCCTTCGACCTTGGCGATCCCGCCCAGGGTCTGCCCCCCCTCAAGGACGCATGCATCCTGGCCTGCATGGCCAGCTATGCCCAAGGGATGGCCCTGCTGCAGGAAGCCTCCAAGCTGCACGCCTACAACTTGAACCTCAGTGCCATCGGCCAAATTTGGAAGGGTGGCTGCATCATCCGGGCCCGGCTGCTGCAACGCATCCAAAATGCCTATGGCGCCAACCCGGATCTGGCCAATCTTCTGGTGGATCCGTGGTTTGCAGAGCAGGTGAATCAGCGCCTGCCCGGTCTGCGCCAGGTGGTGGCCGGTGCGGCTCTGGCTGGCATTCCCGTGCCTTGTTTGAGCAGCACCCTGGATTACATCGACAGCTATCGCACCGGCCGTCTGCCCCAAAACCTGGTGCAAGCCATGCGCGATTGCTTTGGCTCCCACACCTATGAGCGCACGGATCGTGCAGGATCCTTCCATACGGAATGGCTGTCATGACCGCCTACCACCTGCTCATCGCTCACGATGCCGAGGATCTGGCACGGCAAACCGCCGAGCAGATGGCCGCCTGCATCGATCTCGCCCTCGCCGAGAGAAATCGGGCCCAAATTGCCCTGGCGGGGGGGACAACCCCCCGTGCGGCCTATGCACGGTTGGCAGAGGAGCATCTGCCCTGGGACAGGGTGGATGTGCTCCTTGGCGATGAGCGGTGGGTGAGCCCTGAGGATCCGGCCAGCAATGCCCTTCTGCTCCAGGAGTCGCTGTTGGCCAAGGGGCCGGGACGCCATGCGTGCTTCCATCCCGTTCCCACCGAGCTGGCCACGCCGGAGCTTGGCGCCGAGCGTTATGGAGAGCTGTTGGTGCAGCTGTGTGGTGGAGAGCCGCCGGCGTTGGACGTGGTGATACTGGGCTTGGGTGACGATGGCCACACCGCCTCCCTCTTCCCCGGGACGCCCGCCCCCCTGGTGACGGATCGGTGGGTCACCACTGGAGTGGGCAAGGGTCTGCCCAGAATCACCCTCACCGCACCCGCCCTCTCGGCGGCAAGACGGGTGATCTTCCTGGTGAGCGGCTCCGGCAAGCGCCAGGCCCTGGCGAGGCTCCTGGATCCCCAAGAACCCAGCGAGCGCACTCCGGCCCGTTTGGTGCAACCTTCCAGCCAGGTCTTGATTTTGGCCGATGCCGCTGCGGCTGCCGACCTGCCAGACGGGGTACCCAGCTGAGGCTCCGCCCGCCGCGCCAGACTGGGCGAAACTCCGGGCCAGCCCATTGGCCCTCCTCCCCGATGGACTCCCCGAGCGACGCACCCAGCCCTGCCTCACCAGTGACCCCACCCAGTGTGGTCCGTGGCAATGGTTTCTCGGGCTGGCATGCCCTCAACGACACCGTGATGGGGGGGCAAAGCCGCGGCCAATGCTCGGTGAGCACCCAAGGGTTGCGCTTCGAGGGTGAGGTGGTCGAGCAAGGCGGCGGTTTTGTGTCGGTGCGTTCGCCCCTGTTTTCTCCACCCCTCGATCTCTCCTTTGCCCGCGGATTGGTGTTGGAGCTGGTGGGGGAGGGAAGGCGCTTCAAGTTGGCCGTGGCCTGCGCGGATGGGGTGGCTGGCCTCACGGAGCTGATTCCGGGCGGTTTGCGTTGGGTGCAGGAGTTTGGCACCGCGAGCGAGGGACCGGACCGGGTGGAGATTCCCTTTGCCGAGTTGATTCCATCCGTTCGCGCCCGCCCCGTGGACGGCCTACCGCTCGGCCTGCCGCTCCGTTTCGATCCCTCCCGGATCACCCGCTTGCAGCTGCTCCATTCCCGCTTTGGAGACGACGGCGGCCCCAACGCAGGCTTCCGGCCGGGCCCCATCCACCTGGACCTTCGTTCGATCGATGCCTTGGTCTGATGCCGCCAACACCGATCTCTGCCGCTTGGTGGCCGCCGCCGCTGATCTCTGCCGCAAACCCCTTCGCCATGGCGTGTTGCTGCTTTCGGCAGAGGAGGATGACGATTGCCAGTTGCGGCTGGAGGCCCGCTCCCAGGAGGGAGAGCGCTTGGCTGATCAGGATTTGGAACTGGAGATCTATCGCAGCGGCGATGATCTAAACCTCACGCTGGCCTGGTGCGAGGACGACAGCCGTCCCATGCTTTGGCAGGGCCTTCATCCGGTTTGGATGAGCGCCCAGGGGCAGCGGTGTGATCGGCCGGTGGATGGAATGCCCTTAGAGGCCCTGGCGCGTCGCCTGCGGGCCCTCCTCGCACCAGGCTGAGCGTTGTTGGCCTGCCCAGAGCGACCCATCAGCCTGGCGGCTGGTCGGTCACGGCCCCTTGGCTGCTTGAGCTCACCTGGCGTGCATACTTCCCGAGGACGCCAGTGGCATAGCGGGGAGCTTGCCGCTGCCAGGCTGCTCGGCGGCGGGCTAGCTCCGCCTCGTCCACATTGAGCTGGATCAGCCGCTGATTGGCATCAACGGTGATGCTGTCGCCCTCTTGCACCAAGGCGATGGTTCCGCCAACGGCTGCTTCCGGAGCCACGTGGCCCACCACCAAGCCGTAGGTGCCACCGGAGAAGCGGCCATCGGTGATCAGGGCCACCTTGTCGCCGAGCCCCTGGCCAACGATCGCCGAGGTGGGGGCCAGCATCTCGCGCATCCCCGGCCCTCCCACCGGACCCTCATTGCGAATCACCACCACATCCCCCGCCTGAACCTGGCCCGCCAGAATCGCCTCCAGGCAACTCTCCTCCCCCTCGAACACCCGGGCGGGCCCAGTGAGCACTGGAGTTTTGACGCCACTGATCTTGGCTACGCTGCCCTCGCTGGCGAGATTGCCTTTCAGGATGGCCAGGTGCCCCTTGGCGTAGACGGGGTGGCTCAGGGGGCGAATCACCTCTTGATCGGCGGGTGGCTCTGAGGGCACAGAGGCCAGCACCTCCCGCAGGGTGCGCCCCTCGATCGTGCGGCAATCGCCATGGAGCAGGCCCGCCTCGAGCAACAGCTTCATCACTTGGGGAATCCCGCCGACGCGATGCAGATCCACCGTGACAAAGCGACCGCTGGGTTTGAGATCGCAGATCACCGGAACCCGTTGGCGAATGGTTTCAAAGTCGTCGATTTGCAAGGGCACGCCGGCTGTGCAGGCGATGGCGAGGAGGTGGAGGACCGCATTGGTGGATCCTCCTACAGCCATGACCACACTGATTGCGTTTTCAAAGGCCTCTCTGGTGAGCAGATCCAGCGGCCGGATGTTGGCCTGAATCGCCTGCACCAACACCTCGGCTGAGCGAGCCGCACTTTCTGCTTTCTCAGGATCCTCCGCAGCCATGGTGGAGCTGCCGGGAAGGCTGAGCCCCATCGCCTCAATGACAGAGCTCATCGTGTTGGCGGTAAACATTCCCCCACAACTGCCAGCTCCGGGGCATGCATTCTGTTCAATCGCGGTTAATTCATTCTGATCAATCTTGCCGGCTGTGATTTGGCCTACAGCTTCAAAAGAACTGACGACTGTGAGATCAGAGCCGTGGAGTTTGCCTGGCTTGATTGTGCCGCCATAAACAAAGATGGATGGAATATTCATGCGGGCAATCGCAATCATTGCACCCGGCATGTTTTTGTCGCAGCCACCGATGGCCAGCACACCATCCATGCTCTGGGCATTGCAAGCCGTTTCAATGGCATCGGCGATCACTTCCCGGGAGACAAGCGAATAGCGCATGCCCTCCGTTCCCATCGAAATCCCATCACTCACCGTGATGGTGCCAAACATCTGCGGCATGGCTCCAGCTTGATGGGCCGCCGATTCCGCCCTGCGAGCCAGCTCATTCAGCCCAACGTTGCAGGGGGTGATGGTGCTGTAGCCATTGGCAATGCCAATGATCGGTTTACCAAAATCCTCATCGGTGAATCCCACCGCCCGGAGCATGGCCCTGTTGGGGGACCGCTGGATTCCTTTGGTGATGGCGTCGGATCGCAACATGGTGGGTCGGCCAGACCCATCGACCCTACTGGGGGCTGGATCGACCCAGGCCCCTTCTGCAAGCTCAGGGCTGGGCTTGAAGGGCTTCCAGCTGCCTGCGCACCTCTTCGATCGCCTGGTTGAGCTGCTGCACCCGCTCCGGCAGCGCCTCTCACTTGCTACTCTCTTCGGGGAGATTGGTCTGGTTGCTCGCATCCCCTTGGTAGCGGGAGAGTCGCAACAGACGCTGTTCTTTTTGCGCGAGTTGCCGACGCTTGCTTTGCCGCCACAGCCACCAGGCCAGGCTTCCCGCACCTGCCAGGGCACCGAGGATGGTGCTGGTGAGGATCGGCGCACCAGCAGGAGCAGCGGACTCGCGCTGGGTCTCTGGCATGGAGGGGGCCTAAAAGGATGAAACCAGCCTAGGGGGCTGCCGTTGGCTCTGCCTCCAAGCCCCCCGCTCCTCCATAGAGGCGCAGGGCTGGATCCCCAAACCCCGGCAGGATTTGGCTCCGCCCATCGATCTCGGGATCGATGCAGGCGCTATACAGCGTGAGATCTGCGGTGGCCTCCCCCAGCGTCTTGAGGCCTGGTGCCGCTGCCACACAGGTGATCACGCGCAGCCTGGGCCCCTCCACGCCTGCCTCGCGCAGCCGCTCGAGCAGGGCCAGCAAGGTGCGTCCCGAGGCCACCTGTGGAAGCCAGATCAGTACCCCCACCCGCTGGCCGATGGCCGTTGGCAGGTCGTCGAGGTACCACTGCACCGGTTGGCCTGGCGGAGCATCGATACCCACATGGCAGACCCTTGCCGTGGGCACAACGCCCTGGGCCCCGTGCCAGAGCCCAAGGCCCCCGCGCAGCACTGGAACGGCCAACAAAGGGATGGCGGCATCCACCACTTGGCCCTCAGCTGTGGCCAGCGGGGTTTGCACCGTGACGGAAGTGTGGGGCAACCAGTCCCTGAGCGCTTCATAGGTGAGCCACCGCCCCAGCTCTCCCATCGCCGTGGCGAAGAGGGGCGAGGGGGTGGAGCGATCCCGCAACACCGTGAGCCAATGGGCAATCAGGGGGTGTGGCGGAACCACCACCCGCAGCGACAGAGCCATGGCTGCCATAACTTGTGCCAAAAGCGTAGGCCTGCAGCCATGCACAACAACAACGGGAACCCGGCTGAGACCGCACGGCTTGGGGGTTGGTTCTCCCGTCCTCCAGGTTGGCTCTGGGCGGGAGCCTTGCTGCTGTTGCTTGCCATCTCTCTGGTGGGTCCCCGTTCGGCCCTGGCCATCACGGCCCCCGAGCTCAGGGGCCAGCGGGCGCTCCAGCAAATCGAGGCCGACATGCACGGCCGCAACCTGCAACAGCAGGAATTCATCAAGTCAAATCTGGAAGGTGTGGATTTGCACGGCTCGAATCTGCGGGGCGCCGTGTTCAACGGCAGCAACCTTCAATCTGCCGATCTGCGTGATGTGGATCTTCAAGATGCCGTGATTTTTGCCAGTCGCTTGGAGAAGGCTGATCTTCGCGGAGCCCTGCTTCGAAACGCCATGTTGATGCAGAGCCGCTTGGCTGAGGCCCAAATTGCCAACGCTGATTTCAGTGGAGCTGTGCTGGATCGCGCCCAGCGCCGCGCCCTCTGCGCCAGGGCTGAAGGCATCCATCCGCAGACGGGAGTGCAGACGAAGGAGAGCCTGGAATGCGACTGAGCGGCGAGGCCTCCAACAACTGCCAGTAGATTGCTGTCCATCGGTTCTGTGGGGGATCAGCCCATGGAGGCAAGGGGGAAAGACCGGTGCACAGAGTTTCTGGAGTCCGGCACTGTCCCGCAGCTGTGAAGATCGCCCTGGCGATCCAGTCAGAACGCCCGCCGATGTCCACTTCAAGACCGGCGAGGACCGGCATTCGCCATGATTTTTTCTGACCAACCAGCTCGTGCAGCTCGGTTTTGCCTCCTGCTCACCCTCCTGGTGATCGGGTCTGTTGCTTTTGTCTGGGCCGCGCCCCCAGCCCAGGCCCATCACCTGATGGAGTTCAGCCGGATGGCACCCTCCCCCCTGTCGGGGTTTCTCAGTGGCCTTGCCCACCCCATCCTTGGTCCCGATCACCTGCTCTTCCTCTGCTCGCTCTCCCTGGTGGGATTGCAGCAGCGCTTCCGCTGGCTGCTTGCCCTGTTGGCCGCTGGTTTGATGGGCAGCGGCTTGGGTTTGTTGCTCCCGGGTTTGCCCCTATCCGAGGCTGCCGTCGCCTTCAGCCTCGTCGTGGTGGCCCTGGTGTGTCTGCGGGGTTGGCCGAAGGCGTTGCTCTTGCCGGCGATCGGCCTGCACGGCTACGTGCTCAGTCACACCGTTCTGGGCTGGAGTCAGGCCCCTCTCGCCTTCTATGGTCTGGGCCTGCTCCTGAGCCAGGGGGCACTGCTCTGGCTGGCCCTCACCCTGCTGCGCTCTGTGGCTGATGGCCTGAGCTCGCCCCGACGCTCCTTGCTCTGTGCCGGTCTTGTCGGTTGCGGAGCCGCCTGGACCTTCTCCGCCCTCGTGGCCTGAAATGAATCCGTCGCTGCCCACCCGGTTGCCCGTCACGTTGGTGACCGGCTTTCTCGGGGCTGGAAAAACCACGCTCCTTCGCCACCTGTTGCTCCACAGCGGCCAGCGCCTGGCGGTCATCGTCAATGAATTTGGCGATGTGGGGATCGATGGTGAGCTCCTGGCTCACTGCGGGTTTTGCCCGGAGGACGAATTGGCGGGGCGCCTGGTGGAGCTCACCAACGGCTGCCTGTGCTGCACCGTGCAAGAGGAGTTCTTGCCCACCATGGAGCGCTTGCTGGAGCGGGCCGACCAGCTGGATGGGCTGGTGGTGGAAACCAGTGGCCTGGCTCTGCCTGAACCGCTGGTGGCCGCTTTTCAGTGGCCCCAGGTGCGCACACGCACCCGGGTGCATGCCGTGGTGACCGTGGTGGATGGGGAAGCCCTGGCCGCTGGCCACGTGGTGGGAGATGCGGCGTCGGTGGAGTGCCAGCGCCAGGCCGATCCAAGCCTGGAGCATCTCTCTGCCCTGGAGGAGCTGTTTGACGAGCAGCTGGAGGTGGCTGATCTGGTGGCCGTCAGCCGGGCCGACACGGTGGCTGCTGATGCCTTGGAGGGGGTGATGGCCGCCCTGGAATCCAAGGTTCGCCCTGGAACTCCTCTGCTGCCGATGGCCCACGGAGTCTTGCCCGCCGAACTCATCCTGGGCCGCACCTTGGAGCCTCCTGCCAACGCGCTCGGGCCGTTGCAGCCCAACGACGACCATCACCACGACCATGCCCATGTGGCCATGGACACCCTGGTGATTCGCCGTTGGGGAGCGCTTGGCCGCCAAGAGGTGGAGCAGACGCTGCGCGATCTGTTGCGAGAGCAACCGATCCTCCGCTTGAAAGGCCGTGTTCGGGAGGCGGGCAAGCGACTCACCCTGCAGATTCAAGCGGTGGGACCACGCTTGGAGGCTTGGTATGAGGGCGTGGCCAATCCTGATCCCCAAACGCCCTCTCTGGAGCTGGTGGCCTTGGTTCCCACGGCCCAGCGCGAGCGCGTCGAGGCTGCAGCAGGGAAGCTTTGGCCTGCGCTGGGCCCTGCGGTTTAGGTTCCGCCGGGCGGGATGGTCAGTCGAGCTGGAGGGTCAGTCGAGCGGGATATCCCCCCGCAGGCAAAGGCTCTCCCAGCAAAGGCTCCGATCGGCGGCCCACTGGGGGGTCACCACAACCCAAGTTCCATGGCTGTTCATCTGCACCTTGCCTGTGCCGTCGTGGCGGAAGGCGATGCGGCGGTCACCGACCACCACCCACCAGGACTGACCCACCGCAACCACCTCCATCTGACAGGGCTGCCAAGGGCCCTTGTTGAGGCTGCACTCCAGGGGAATGGGGGAGGGCTGGGCATGGACGATCACGGCCAAGCCCACGGCAGTGAAGCCGGATCCCACTCCCATCATTCCCACGCCGAACCAGGGAACCAGCCCGGTGAGCTGCCAGGATTGGGGTGTTGCCTTGCAGCCGGTGCCCCTTTTTCGTGCCCGCGTCCAGGTGTCTCTTCGACCCTCTGTGCTCGACCCCGCTGGTGAAGCCACCCGCGCTGCAGCGTCCCGCCTGGGCGTGGTCGGGATCCAGCGCCTACGCATTGGCAAGGCCATTGAGGTGGAACTGGAAGCCCCCAATCGCACGGTCGCCCAAGAGCAGCTGGAGCTGTTGAGCGACCGGTTGCTGGCCAACCCGGTGATCGAAGACTGGACCCTTGATCTGGTGGAGGACCACTGAGCCCCCATGACCATTGGCATCGTGGTGTTTCCGGGTTCCAACTGCGACCGTGATCTGCGCTGGGCTCTGGAGGGTTGCTTGGGGGAACAGACCCGCTTTCTCTGGCATGAGGAGCGCGAGCTGGGCGAGGTGGACGCCGTGGTGCTGCCAGGGGGATTTAGCTATGGCGACTACCTCCGCTGCGGAGCGATCGCTCGCTTTGCGCCGATTTTGCAGGAGGTGCACCGCTTTGCCAGCGATGGCGGGCCCGTGCTCGGGATCTGCAATGGCTTCCAAGTGCTCACCGAAATGGGCTTGCTGCCCGGCGCGTTGACCCGCAATCGTGATTTGCATTTTCGCTGTGAACCCACCCCCCTCGAGGTGCGGCCGGGGCGCTGCACATGGTTGCAAAGCTACGACGAGGGAGCCACAATCGCGCTGCCCATTGCCCATGGAGAAGGGCGCTATCAGGTGGATGCTCCAACCTTGGAGCGCCTCATCGATGGCGGCCAGGTGGTGTTGCGCTACCGCCACAACCCCAACGGTTCGATGGGCGATGTGGCTGGTCTCACCAATGAGCGCGGCAATGTGCTGGGCTTGATGCCCCATCCCGAGCGGGCCTGTGACCCGGCGTTGGGGGGCTTGGATGGGCGCCCCCTGCTGGCCTCCTTCGGCCAGGGCTGAGGGGGATGGAGCGGCGGCGCCTGTTGAGCGGCCTGATGGCCCTGGGGATGGGGGCGCCGCTGTGGGCCAAGGGAAGCTCCGATAAGCAGGAGGGCAAGGCTCTGGCCATGCCGCCGCCGCTGGTTCACGGCAGCGAGGTGATGGCAATCGCACCGGGCACCTGGTGGGAGCATCCGGCCCAGGAGGCGGATCAGTTGCGCAGGCGTTTTGCGGCCGCAGGTTGGCGTCTCACGATCCCTGCGGCGATTCAAGGGCGTTGGCGCTGGTTTTCTGAGCCCGATGACCAACGCTCGCGGCGGTTGCGGCAGGCGATGAGCGATCCGGCTGTGGCAGCTGTGGTGAGTGTGGCGGGCGGCTGGGGCAGCGCGCGGCTGTTGGAGCGGGGATGGCGTCCTCCCTCCCAGCCCCGGTGGCTGGTGGGCTTTTCCGATGCCAGCGCCCTGTTGTTGGCCCAACACGCCGCCGGAATCGGTGGGGCTGTGCACGGCAGTCTGGGGGGCGATGAGATGCAATGGGAGCGACTGCGGCGCCTGCTCAGCGGGGCGGCCGTCGCGCCGTTGCAGGGGCAGGGATGGCAGTCGGGAAGGGCTGTCGGGCCCTTGGTGGTGAGCAACCTCACGGTGGCGACCAGCCTGATCGGCACTCCCTGGTTTCCCCGGCTTGCGGGCTGCGTGCTCGTGCTGGAGGACGTCGGGGAGGAGCCCTATCGCGTGGACCGCATGTTGACCCAGTGGCGCACCAGCGGGGTGCTTCGCGGGATTGCCGGGGTGGGGTTGGGTCGCTTTCGCTGGAAGCAAGATGACATCCTTCCCGGTGATCTCTCCATGGAGGAGGTGTTGCGGGATCGCTTCCGGGATTTGGGGGTCCCCGTGGTGGGAGAGTTGCCCGTCGGTCACGGACGACCCAATCTTGCCCTGCCTCTGGGGCGCCTGGCCCGCCTGGATGGAGATCGCGGCTCACTGGAGCTTCTCCAGGAGCGAGCCACAAACCGATGAGCCAGGCCCACAAAAAAAGGGGGCCAAGGGCCCCCTCTCAAATCTTGATCGGCCAAGATCAGCCGATGGCCGCAAAGAAATCCTTACTCTTGACGGGATCGGGATTCATGGTTTTTTCGCCCGGGGTCCAGTTGGCGGGGCAGACCTCATCGGGATGGGATTGCACGTATTGGAAGGCCTGCAGCACGCGCAGGGTTTCATCCACCGAGCGGCCTACGGGGAGGTTGTTGATGGTGCTGTGCATGATCACCCCTTCCGGGTCAATGATGAACAGACCTCGCAGGGCGATGCCGGCCTCTTCATCAAGCACTTCGTAAGCCCGCGCGATCTCTTTCTTGAGATCGGCCACGAGGGGATAGGCGATGTCTCCCAGACCACCATTTTTTCGGTCGGTTTGCACCCAGGCAAGGTGGCTGAATTGGCTGTCGACCGACACTCCAATCACTTCGGTGTTGCGGCTGGAGAAGTCGCCGTGACGATCGCTGAAAGCTGTGATCTCCGTTGGGCAAACGAAGGTGAAATCGAGGGGATAGAAGAACAGCACCACATATTTGCCGCGGTAATGCGACAGGGTGATCTCTTTGAACTCCTGGTCCACCACGGCGGTGGCTGTGAAGTCAGGGGCGGACAGACCGACAAGCCTGGACATGGGATGGTTGATGGAGAGGACAGCGGATTCAGCGGGGCCTGGTGGGCTGGCTCAGGACCCAACCTCACCACAACCCCTCGGGAAGACGAGACACTGCACATGGGCTCGTGCAGTGCAGCCAACACGAAGTCGGAACGACTTCTAGTTGAACATCCATAACCTATCACGGATCTTTGCGGATCCTTGTCAGTCAGGGCCATAGGCTGTACTGACTGCTTTTCTTCCCCCTGCCATGGTCTGGGATCCCTCGGTGCTCCGCAAATACAGCACCACAAGCCACTTTCGCTTGCTGAATCAGGTGCGCAGCGAGCTCAAGAGCAGTCCCCTGGCTCGCAACCAAAAGGGCGAACTCAGCTTGGGCACGGCCCGCAAGGTGGGTTCAACCCGGGTGCCGGTGGAAGTGCGTGGGGCCACCTCAGCCCCACGGCCGATCAAAACCGTCCTGCCTTCCCTCCCCCAACCTGTGGTGGAGCAAGCGGAGCCAGAGGCAGCCAGCTTTCGTGACCGATTGCGGGCGATTGAAATGCGCTAGGCGCTTGAAGTGAAGGCCTGGGAAACGTTCAGACCGCCCGGAAATCGTTGAAGTGGCTCGGGGGAGACTTGAACTCCCGACCTTGGGGTTATGAATCCCACGCTCTAACCAGCTGAGCTACCGAGCCCGGTTTGGAAACTTTAGATGATCACCTTCAGTTTCCTGAAACGAGCTTGCGAAACCGGCCTCAAGCGGCCGGTTCCAACAGCTGCATGGGATTCACCGCGCCGAGCCCCGGTGCATGGATTTCGAAGTGCAGATGGGGGCCTGTGCTTCTGCCCGTGCTTCCCATCGTGCCGATTTGTTGCCCTTGGCTCACCTCTTCGCCAAGGTCCACCAAGATGCGGCTTTGGTGGGCATACAAACTGCGGGAGCCATCGTCGTGGGTGATCTCCACCAGATAGCCATAGCCTCCGTCGCTCCAACCGGCAAAGGTGACACGACCGTGCAGGGCAGCAACGATGGGAGTGCCCACGCTGTTGGCCACATCGATGCCTTTGTGCATGCGACCCCATCGCCAGCCATAGCCAGAGGTGAACAGGCCCTTGGCTGGCCATATCCATCGGCCGCTGCCCGGGATGGGTTGGTTGTTGGATGGGTAGAAGGGTGTGTCAGGCCAGCTCGCTCCACCACTGGTGGAGGGCCTGAGGCTGATCAAACTGCGGACCCTTGGGGTCGGAGCAGCCTGGACGTCCAATTGACGCCCCACGATCAGGGGAGCGTCTTGAAGATCTGGATTGAGGCGTACCAACTGGTCGACCGACAAGCCATTGCGGTTGGCGATGGAAGCGAGGGTGTCGCCGAAGCGCACAACAGCTTGTTGGTCGGTGGATGGCGCCGTCGAGTCGGTTGGCAGGGGTGGCGGGGCAACAAGGCTGGAACCGGATTGGGATTTTTCCCTGCCGACCCCTTGCAGCGCTGAGAGGAGATCGTCGGTTGTCAGAGAGGTTTGGAGGTCTGTGGCAAGAGCTGCTGTGAGGGGCAACAGCACCGGCGTACAGAGAAGCGCAGTAAAAACTCTCCGGTAAAAAACCATGTGATTAAGAGGGAAGATTGGTGTGCTAATTAGAAAACGCCAAGCTCTGCAAACAAGCTGCAAGCAGCATGTGGCATAAATGGCGAAAAACAAATTCCGGCAGACCCTAGCGTCTGTTGTCTACGGAGGCAACCCTCAGCTTGCCCCTACAGGGACTGACCGGCACTCTCACCAGAGCTTTGACGAAGGGCCTCGAAGACGACCACCCCCACAGCCACTGAAAGATTCAGGCTTCTGACCCCGCCCGCGAACGCTCGGCTGCTACACGGCATTGGAATGGTGAGCCGCAGATCCGCAGCCTCTAAGAGAGCCTGATCGAGACCGTCGCTCTCGCGGCCAAACAACAGCCAGTCTTCGCTCTGGTAGCGGATCTGGGTGTAGGGCTGGCTGGCGTGGCTGCTCAGCGCAAGCAGCCTTCCCCCCTGATCCCTTGCGGCTGCAAGGAATGTGACCACATCCCGGTGCACCTGCAGCTGCACCAGAGGCCAGTAATCCAATCCGGCTCGCTTCAGGTAGCGATCGCCGAGCGAAAACCCGAGGGGTTCAATCAAGTGCAATTCCACGCCTGTGGCGGCACAGGTGCGCGCCACATTGCCGGTGTTGGGCGGGATTTGAGGCTCAAACAGAACGACCCTGGGCATCGCGACTCAGTGACCCGGCACGAGTTGACTGAGCTTGGTCAGATCGATGGCCCGACCCTGCACCACGAGCCAGGCAGCCGGGCAGAGGGGTGTGAGCTGCTGGGTCAGTTCCCCCAGTCGATCGCGAAAACGACCTCCGGCCGCCGTCATCGGCACCACTCCCCAGCCCGTTTCTTCGCTCACCAGAATGGCCCTGCAGCGGCTGAGCTTGAGCGATTCCACCAGAGTGGCCACATGTTCCCGCCAGAGTTGAGATTCCGTTTCCAGGTGAGCGGCGACCCAGGTGCCAAGCGAATCGACCAGCGCCACCTGGTCTTCGCTCAAGCTGCGCAAGGCCTCATTGAGCTCGCCTGCCACCTCCCAGGTGGACCAGGAGGAGGGACGGCGTTGCCGATGTCGGGCAAGGCGCTCTTGCCAGCTCGAATCATCGGGGAGATCGGGACCCGTGGCCAACACCACAACGGCTTTGCCACTGCCATGGGCCAAATGCTCCGCCCAGCGGCTTTTGCCACTGGCCGCTGGTCCGCTGACCAAAGTGTGGTGCGAGCAACACGTTGACACGGCCTAGCCGCCCCCTTGCATGTTGCGAAGGGTCGCCACCGAGGAGGGGGAGACGCGGTTGAGATAGCGGAAAATCCAATATTTGAAGATGGTCGCTAATACCACAGGGAAAGTGGCGATGAATAGTAAAATAAAATTTTCTCTTGCTGGTAAACCTAAGTGGTCTGCGATGCCTTCCAGCAACACGGTCCAGCCTTCCGGGCTGTGAAAACCGACGAAAATATCTGTGAAAAGGATGATGCCAAAGGCTTTGGCGCTATCGCTGAGGCCATAAACCACCTCATCAATAAACCCCCGCAGGATCTGGATATCTCGGCTGCCAAAGAAGCAGACAGCCACGAAGCCGAGCAGGGCAAACAAATCAGCAAAAACATTTTTCACTGCTTCTGTGCTCTCTCGATCGGCCTCTTCTTTTAACTCTTGAGCGCGGACCTGAAGCTGCTTCTGGAGTTCATCTCGCGAGGGTAAAGGTTTGTTGTTGAGGAGGTGATCAAACTCGATTTCAGCCTGATAAATCCTTAATTTCTCGACGGCTTTTTCTTCCAGTTTTGGCTTAGGATAACTGAGAAAAGAGTTGTCTGGAGAGAAGCGGTCTACCAGTGGAGAGACGATGTAGGTCCGGCTGATTTGCTGCACAAGAATTGGCACAAGAATCATCAACAGCAAAATTCTCAGAGCAACCAGAGTGGAATCCCTTCTTCGGCGGAAGCCGGCGATCACGCTGGCCTCCGCTTCAGGATCCAACCGCCGTCTCACCTGATCCACAACTCCGAGCAGGCTGCGAGGCAGGAGCTCAGGGCTGCGGCTCAAGCTTGGCAGCTGATCCCTGGTGGTGGCATACCGTGCCGCCACCGTTTCGAGCAATTGCAGTTGGCGTAATTCCTGGCCGCTGAGTTCCTGCCTATAGGGCTTGATCGCCTCTACGGACTGCTGGCACACCTGGAGGGCCGCGCGGAAACGGCGCAAGACCTGAGCCTGCATGGCTTTCGGAATGCGCAATTCGATTTCCGGCCGCACAGGCCGATCCTGGTAATACTCCAATTCGATGCTTTGAATCAGCAAGGCGGCTTCGTAACCTCTTTCCAAATCACTGGAGACATCCAGCGTTTGGGCATTGCCGAATCTGCCTATCCAGTCGCGAAATCCCATGTTGGTTTAACGAGAAAACACCCACCAGGTGACCATCGGTACCACCGTGCCGATGGCCAAAAGCACAACAACCCAGGTGAAGGCATGACTGCTCTCCGTGTCTTCCTTGCTTGGGATGTTGCTCACCACGGCGGGGGCTTCGTCCACGGCGGGTTCCCCGGGATCTTCACCTCCGCTGAGCACGGTGGAGAGTCGGCTGAGGGCGTCCAGGGTGGCTTGCCGATAGCGATCGGCCGTGCGCAAGGGGGTCGCCATGGTGGATTCCGCAGTGCTTTCCAGCAGTTCAGCCGGCAGGCGCCCCGCGAGGCTCCTGGAGGCCACCACGGCGGTGGAGCGCGTTTGGGAGTCGATCAGCAACAGCAGGCGTGAGGGGTCCTCTCCGTCGGCATTGCCCTCAGGCCGTCCCCATTGGTCTAAAAGGTCTTCGCCCAGTTGGTGGAGGCTCAGGCCATAGTCGAGCTTGGCCACCGTGATCACCTTGGCATCGACCCGTTCGTCGCCGAAGGTTTGCAGCACCCGCTCAATCTCTTGGGAGCTGGCACGGGACAACACATGCGCCTCATCCAACACATGGGTGCTTGGAGCCTGCTTCGGGAAATCGGCCAGGGAGAGGGCTTCGGCCGGACCAACGACCCCCGCGATGATCACCAACATCATGAAGGAGGCGACAAGCAGCCCCCTTGCACGCATGAACCATGTGGTGCATCTGGTTGCTGCACCGCTGATGGAGAAAAGGGTCACGACAAGCTCAACTGGATGGCTCCACTCTCCAGTCTGACGCCCAAGTGCCCATCGCGCTCCCCTCCCCGCCCGATGATTTTTGTCTCCGCGCCCTGTTGATTCATGTCGCTCCCCTGGCCTGCCCGTGTTGTGTTAGCCGTAGGCATGGTGGGCTTGGCGCTGGCTGTCGCCAACCAGCTGAGTGCCCCCCAGCTCGATCCCTCCCTCGAGCGCGCCTCGGTGTTGGCCAGCCTCCTGGCGGTGGGGTTGATGGTGGTGGCTGCCCTTTGGCAGAGGGTGGTGCCCCTGGCGGCCGAGCGGGCTGAGCTTTCCGGTGAGCAGGGGTGCGAGTTGACGGGAGGGTTGCCCGATGACCTCCTCCAGGAACTGGGCTGGGGCAGCGCCATGCTGCTCACCGCCACGCCCGCCGCCACCCTGTTGCTGCACGATGGCGAGCGGGTGGTGTTGCGTCGGGGATTGCTGACGGCTGAGAGCTTCGCCCCGGGCCCGATTTGTCAGCAAGCGTTGCAGCGCGAGCGCGCCATCTCCCTGGTGGATCTTCGTCACTACCCTGGCCGCTCTGAGTTTGATGCCTTGCTTCCCGGCCTGCCAGCGGTGGTGGTGCAGCCCGTAGGGGAAAGGGCAGTGTTGTTGGTGGGCGGTTGGACCGCCCGCTGCTTCAGCCAAGCCGACCTCAAGTGGATCGAGGGCTGGGCGCGCAAACTCAAAACACAATGGGCTCCGGTTTGGAGCGAGCCTTCTGGGGTTGTGGTGCGCTCGCTCGACGGGGAACCCGCAGCTGGCTGAACACCTGGCCGCCCGGATGGGTGGCCATCACGCTTCCCCGGGGCCCCAATTGACCCTCCAGGCGCTGGGCGCGGGTGAGCTGGTCGCTGGCCTGCCTGCGGTAGACCACATCCCCTTCGGCCTCCACGGCCTGGGTTTTCCAGTTCCACTGGCACCGCTGCGATTGAAGGGTCTCGCCAGGTTGTTGCAATTGGCAGTCGCGGCCGATGCTGGCCAGGGATTGGCGGGCATCCAGCCGCAGCTCTGCCCCTTGCACCTGCAGCAGGCCCTGTTGGGCCCGGAAAGACGCTCCGGTGGTCAGCCATCCTTCCGCCGTGTTCAAGGTGAGCGATCCGCCGCGAAACCAGCTTTTTTCGACGGGATCATCCATTTGCACCGGTCCATGCAAGGTGTAGAGCTGCTTCAGCGTGTTGCCCTCCAACCGGGACGCCGTCAGCACCTGGGGGGGGCGATTGGTGGGGCTTTGGGGTGGGCGGCGGCTGACCTTCACCGGACCCACACCCTTGAGTTCCCCGCTGCCGGGATGCCAATCCACCGCTTGCAGGGTGCTCAGGATCTCTGGAGGTTGATCGGGGGGGCGGCTGTCAAGGGCAGAGGGACGGCTCCAGTGCTCGAGGCGGGGTTGCCCTCTCAACTCGAGCAGATCACGGTCGAGGTGCAAGGTGGCGGTTTGGGCTGTGAGGCGGTTTTTCAGGTTGCGCACTTGCGGAGTGCGCTCAAATCGCATCAGGGACTCCCGAGGGATCCAGAGCACCCGCTCGGCACTGAGCTGCAGGGGATTTTTGCCCAGGCGCTGGAGGCGGATCTCTCCTTCCAGCAGGATCACGGCCCCGTCGTTGATCACGGTGCCCGTGGTCGCCGCCAATTTGTAGAGCGGTTGGCCCTTTTCAAAGATCACGCCTGAGGGGCGGAGGGCGCGGGCCACACTGCTGCGAAGGTCGTAGCGGGCTTCCGGGCTGGTGAGCGACCAGGCGGGTTGCCCCTCGCTGTTGCGCTGCTGGAGATCCAGAGCGCGGAAGGAGAAGGGTGGCGCACTTTCCTCGTTCACGAGGGGTGCTTTGCTGCAGCCGTGGCTGGCCATCAAAACAGCCAGGCAGCTGACCAGCCAGCCAGCCCGATGGGAGGTGGGCTTGAACAGGTTCAAAGGGGGTCGAGCAGCTCCAGCCGTTGCATCACCGGGGAGGGTTCGGGAAGGGGGGCCGGCGATGGCAGCCCGCCCCAAACTCGGCTCTGCTGCCAGGCGGCCTTGGCCGCCGCTGCAGCGGTCTGGGCCGCTTGGGCATCGGTGGAGGCAGGCCAGAACGCTTCGCAGGCGATGGTGGGGCAGTCGAGTTGTTGCAACATGCGTGAGGCCAGATCGGGCAGCAGGGGGATCAGGAGCGTGCCAATCCAGCGACAGCTTTCCAAGACGGCGTAGAGATCAGCCGCCACAGCCGCCTCCTGGCCCGGCTGCTTCATGCGCATCCACGGCGCCCGATCGTTGAGAAAGCCATTGGCGGTCTCGGCCAAGCCCAACACCGCTTCAGAGGCCCGGCGGAAGTCCAGGGAGTCCATCGCCCCATCGAAGCTGGCGGCGGCGTTGCGGCTCGCGATGGCCAAGGGATGCTCCTCAGAGCGCGCCTCCCCGCTGGCAGGCACACCCCCTTCAAACCACTTGCGCGCCATCGCCACCGTGCGATTGAGCAGGTTGCCAATGGTGTTGGCCAGATCGTTGTTCACCAGATCGCAAAAGCGTTTTTGCTGAAAGTCGCCATCTTCGCCAAAGGGAATGTCGCGCAGCAGATACCAGCGCACCGCATCCCTGCCGCACTGCTCCAGGAGCACCTCAGGATCCAGCACATTCCCCAAGGATTTGCCCATCTTCTGGCCTTCCCTCGTCAGGAAGCCATGGCCAAACACCCGCTCGGGCAGCGGCAGCTCCGCCGACATGAGCATGGCGGGCCAAAACACCGCATGGAAGCGCAAAATGTCTTTGCCGATGACATGCAACCGGGCTGGCCAGCCCCTGCGGCTCAGCTGCTCCAGATCCACTGGCTCGGCTGGATCGAGCAGGGCTGAGAGATAGCCGAGCAGGGCGTCAAACCAAACGTAAAAGGTGTGGCCCGGGTGGCCAGGCACGGGGATTCCCCAGGGCAGATCAATGCGAGAGATGGAGAAATCCCTCAGCCCTCGGGCGACGAAATTTTCCACCTCTCGCCGGCGGGAGGCTGGCGCAATGAACCCCTCCCGTTGCACCAGCTGTTCAATGCGGTCTTGATAGCGGGAGAGGCGAAAAAACAGATTCGGTTCATCCCGCCACTCCAGCGCCCGCTGGTGGATCGGACATGTTGGCTCGCGGGCCTCCGCCGGCTCGTCTTTGAATTCCTCACAGGCAACGCAATACCAGCCCTGCTGCCGGCCTTCCACCACATCGCCTTGGGCCTCCACCCGGGCAAAAAACTGCTCCACCAACTCGCGGTGCGGCCCATCGGTGGTGCGGATGAAGCGATCGTGGCTGATCCCCCAGGCGCTCCAGAGGCTGCGGAAACTGGCGCTGTTGCGGTCGCAAAAGCCCTGGGGGCTCAGGCCGGAGGCTTCGGCGGTGCGCTGGATTTTCAAGCCGTGCTCATCGGTGCCCGTCACGAAGGTGACGCTTTGCCCCTGGAGTCTTTGGTAGCGGGCGATCGAATCGCAGGCCAGGGTGGTGTAGGTGCTCCCGAGGTGGGGCTTGTCGTTGACGTAGTAGAGCGGAGTGGTGAGGGTGAAGGACATTGGGGAGGCTGGGTTCGGTGGCGCGGCTGGTGTCGCCCGTACGGCTCGCCGTTCCGGCCCTGCCTGGCTGGGGATCTTAGCCATCACCCGCCATCGCCCTCCCCATGGCACCGTTGTCCCTTCTGCACCGATGACTGCCCCGATGCCCGACAGCACAGCTGGTTTGGCCCGACGAAGGCTCTGGCTTGGCGCCCTCCATCATCTGGCTCTCGCTGATGGCGATTTTTCCGAGGCGGAGGCCAACCAGCTGGAGGAGGACCTGCAGCGGGAGCTGCCTGGCAGCGAATGGGAGCAGCTGGCGGTGCCAGGCAACGAGGCCTTGGTGCATCGCTTTGGGGTGGGCACCCCGGAGGCGGAGGAATTTCTGCGGTCCGCAGTGTTGGTGGCCCTTGCCGATGGCCATCTGAGCCCAGCGGAGATGGTGCTCCTGCGCCAGTGGGCCGCAGCCCTGCAGGTGGGCGAGGCGCTGCTGGCCGCCCTGCCCGATGCCTCCTGCGATGAGGAGAGGCGCAGTGGGTTGCTCGATCCGTTGAAGGCCTGGCTGGATCGGATGGAGCCCCGGGAGCCCGCGGTGGCCCGGTTTCTCGTGCGCCTCATCCCTGCCCAATGCCCCTTCGAGAGAGATTTGAAACTGTTTGGCCACAAGCTGGTGCACATTCCGCCGATGTGCAAGATCAATCCCCTCTATGAGCAGTTGGTGGCCCTGCGCTTGCGTGCGCTGGACACCCTGTCGGGGCAGGAGCCATGAGCCCGCGCCAACAGGCCGTGGAGGTGGTGGTGTGGGGCGGCGGAACCGGCGGGGTGGCCGCAGCCCTGCAGGCCGCCCGCAGCGGCGCCCAAACTCTGCTGCTCACCCCAGGCGCCTGGCTGGGGGGCATGGTGAGCGCGGCGGGAGTTTGCTGCCCGGATGGCAATGAGCTCTCCCCGTGGCAGAGCGGTCTCTGGGGTGCCCTCTTGCGCGCGCTGGTCGCCGAGACCCCGGGGGGGTTGGATCACAACTGGGTCAGTTGCTTTGGCTACCGCCCGGCGACGGCCGAGGCGATCCTGCGCCGGTGGGTGGCGGCCGAATCCCGATTGGCGTGGTGGCCCATGGTTCGGCTGGAGGAGGTGGAACGAAGCGGCGATCAGCTCACCGCGCTGCGGCTCACCTGGCAGCAGGAGCCATGGCGCATCCTCCCCACCATCGTGGTGGATGGCAGTGACCGCGGTGATCTCTATCCCTTGGCGGAGGTGCCCCATCGCGTGGGCTGGGAAGCGCGAGAGACCTGGGGCGAGCCCAGTGCCCCCCCGGCGGCGGAGTTGGAGGGGCGGGCGTTTTTTGCCCGTCAGCCGGTGCAATCCCCCACATGGGTGGTGATGGCTCAGCTCACAGACCCCCTTCCCTCCGGGCTGGGGGGAACCCCGTTCCCGTCACCGGCAATGGCGCCCGCGGCCCCTTTTGCTGAAGCCACAAGCCCCTTTGGCCTGGAGCGCACCCTCACCTATGGGCGGCTGCCGGGGGGGGTGGTGATGCTCAACTGGCCCCTCTCTGGCAACGACTGGCACGACGGGCTGCAGCGGGCCTTCAGCGGCGATGGCTGGCCAGGGGAGGTGCCTGCCGACCTGGCCGCAGAGATGCAAGCCCACAGCCGGGCCTTCGCTGACACCCTCCTGGCGATCAGCCAGGGGCGTCTGCAGCGAGGCTCCATCTTTCCCAGCCCCCAGCTGGCGGCTGCCGGAGCGCTGGAGGGCGATCAGGATCTGGCTCTGATGCCCTACTGGCGGGAGGGGCGGCGCTTGGTGGCTCAAGACACCGTGGTGGAGCAGCATCTCCTGCCGATCGGCCCGGGGGCCTGCATCGCCCCCCTTCCGATGGATGGCGAGGGCCGAACGACGGCCATCGCTGTGGGGAACTACGCCAACGATCACCACTATCCCGGTCCCGATTGGCCGTTGGCCCCCAAAAGCTGCCGTTGGGGGGGGCGATGGAGCGGCACCCCCTTTGCCATTCCCTACGGGTCACTGGTGAGCCGTTCGGTGCGGAATCTCCTGGCCGCAGACAAGGCCATCGGCGTCAGCCACATGGCCAACGGGGCCACCCGGCTGCAACCCTTGGTGCTCAACTTGGGGCAGGCAGCAGGGTTGGCGGCCGCCCTGTGCGTGCGGAGCCACCTCTTGCCCGCCGCCCTGCCTGTGCGGCAGCTGCAGGAGGCCCTCTTGGCTGATGAGAAGGCCCCCGCCGGTCCACTGCCGCTGTGGGACACCCCCTGGCACCATCCCCACTGGCGCGAACGCCAGCTTGCTCTGCTTGATGCCCCTGAACGACTCCTGCCAGAGGGGCGCTGGAGCCACGTTGCGGGGGACCCTCACCAGGCTCCCAGCGAGCCCGGGGAACGCCTCTGGCAAGGCACCCTCGTGCCTGATGGGAGCGGTGCCTTCAGCCTTCACGGCCCGACGGGTCCGGCGGGTGAGCCCTGGCCCCTGATCACCCTGGAGCCGGCCCTCAACGCGTGGCTGCAGCAGCAGTCCACCCCCTGTTCGGTGGCGCTGGTGGGTTGTGCCAATCCCTGGGGGCCCTGGTTGCGGGTGTCACGGCTGGCCTAGGCAGCCGGGGGCTCAGCCCTCACAGGCAGCGGGCATCGAGTCGCAGCAGATCCCGGAGGGGGTCCACCTCCCGCACGCGCACCAACACCCCATCACCGGGCTGGGGGGCCCCGTGGCACTCGGCTGGCAGATCCATGGCCAAGTTCTCCAGGTGCACCAGGGCCAGGTGGTGATCCTCCCGCAGCCAACGCAGAAACAACCCCCGCCACTGTTGGCCGCGCTGGTTGGCGAACCACACCTGTTGCCAGTGCCGTTGATCCTCTCGGGAGATGGCGATCCCCTCCCGCAGGCTCCCCTCCAGGGCCATGAGCAGATCGGCCATCGCCATGGCCTCCAGCGGCGCTTCCCCCTTCAGATGGGCCGCCAGTTGGCGCTGCACAAGCAGATCGCCATAGCGGCGGATCGGCGAGGTGGCTTGGACGTAGGCCTCCAGGCCGAGGCTGAAATGGGGCAGAACAGTGGTTCCCACGACCCCGCGGGTGAGGCATTTTTTGATCGCGGCCCCGCGAGCCGGCCCCGCCGGAACGCTTTCCAGCTCCTGGGCGCTGGGCACGGGCGCCACCGGTTGGCTGCGGTAGGGCAGGGCGAGCTGGTGGCGGCGGCCGTATTCGGCAACGGCAGCCCCGGCGAGGATCATGGCTTCCGCCACCAACAGCCTGGCGGCTGAGGGCTCAATGATCTCCAGCAGCGCCCCATCCCCTTCCGCACTTGGATCCCCGCAGCGGATGCGGCCCTCCGGCTGATCGAGAAACAGCGCTCCCTGGCTGGCCCGCCAGGCGCGGCGACGCTGCATCATCTCGTGCAAGGTGAGCAGGGCTTGCTCTTGGGGGGGCGCCAACTCCAGCAACTCATCCACATCGGCATAGGAGAGCCGATAGGCCGGCCGCACCCAGCTGCGCTGGAGCTCCATCTGGTCGAGGGCTCCATCGTCTGCCAATTCGATCCGCAGGCTCCAGGCCGCGCAGCGCTGCCCCGCCCGCAAACTGAAGGGGCCATTGGCCAGTTCACCCGGAAACATTGGCAGGGTTCCCTGGGCCAGATAGAGGCTGGCGCCCCGGCGCCGGGCTTCGAGATCAAGGGCGCTGTCCGCGGCGATCAGCCGGCCCGGGTCGGCAATGTGGATCCACACCTGCGGCTTGCCGTCGGCCGTCCAGTCCAAGGAGAGGCCGTCATCGATGTCGAGGGTGTCCTCATCGTCGATGGTGACCGTGTGCAAGCTGGTGAGATCGAGCCGATCCTCATCGCCACCCGCCGGCCCCTCAGCCCTGGCGAGCAGCTGTTCGGCCTCCGCCAGCAAGGGCTCTGCAAAGCCCTGCTGCCAGGCGGTGCCCTGCAGGGAGGGCAGATGGTGGCGGGGCCAAAGTCCCACATCCGCCAGGAGATGGCGCACGTCCGCCGGCTCGCTGGAGCAACGCACCTGTTGAAGCAGATGCGTGAGCTCCTCACGCAGGAGCCGCTCGCCCTGGCCGGAGGCCCAAAGGCGCAGCTGGGCGAGCTCCTCGGCCTGTTTCGCACCCAACTGATCGGGATCGATCCGCTGCCGCAGCCGCAAGGCGTTCAGCCAGCTGCGCTGTTCGGCTTCGAGCAGCTGCCGGCGGTGGCGATCTTTGCGGAGGCGTCGCAGCTCCTCCAGTTGGCGGGGTTGCACCAAACCCTGTCTCAGGCGAAACAGGGTTTGGGAACCCTGGAGCCAAAGCCAACAGGCGCTGCGGTGCAGGGGATCGCTCTGGCCGCAGACCAGCTCGCTGAAGGCGTCCAGGGACAGCTCGATCGCCTCCTGGCCGGGGGAAAGATCCGCCACAAGCACCTGCCAGGCCGCACCCAGATCACAGCCCCGCGGTGTGGCCTTGAGCAGGGCTTCCCTCGTGATGTTCCAGGGGGGAAGACTGGCGTCCCGGGCAGGCTCCAGCCCGGGATCGGGCCAGGATCCCAGCAGATCAAGCTGCCGAAGCGGCAGGCTGAGGGCTTTGGCCGATTGTGTGGCGCGCAACGTGGCTCGCCCTCCTTGCAGGGCCGTGACAACCGCGAATTGGGGTGGTTTACCCTCCCCCGCCTTGCCAGGGATCCCAACCAGGTCTCCAATCTGGATTCGAGGAGGGTTGGGGCTGGAACCTGGCCCGAGCAAACCCTCAGCCTTCCGGATTCACAAACGGCAGCAGAGCCAGAATGCGCGCCCGTTTGACCGCATTGGTGAGATCGCGCTGTTGCTGAGCGGTGAGGCCGGTGAGACGGCGGGGGAGAATCTTGCCCCGCTCTGTGATGAATTTCTTGAGCAGGTCGATATCTTTGTAATCAATCGGATCACCGGGCTTGATCGGTGAAAGACGCTTTTTGAAGAAGGAGCTGGTCATGGCCGAACGGAGGGGAGAAGAAACAAAAAGGAAGGCACGGTCTGAGGGTGAAGGGGCATCACAAACCGAGCACTCAGCCGCCGGCTGTCCTCAACAGAAAGCCCGGGCTTCGCCGGCTCAGGAGAGGGAGCCGCCTCAAACCTCACTTGATTTCCTTGTGAACTGTGGAGCTGTTGCAATGGGGACAGAACTTCTTCAGTTCCAGCCGTTCGCTGGTGTTGCGGCGGTTCTTCTGGGTCGTGTAACGGGACACGCCAGGAGACCGCTTGGCGGGGTTGGACCGGCATTCGGTGCACTCAAGAGTGATCACGATCCGGACGCCCTTGTTTTTTGCCATGAGAAGGACGTGCGCCGCTGAGCGAGCAAGGTGACAAGCGACAACCTTACTCCTTGAGGTGTAGCCCAAGCCCGGTTCTTAGAATGCGGGGCTGTCTGTCTGCGTCACCATGCGGGTCTCGCTCCAGTGGCTGAAGGAGCTCCTGATCTGCGATCCGGCGGCCCTTGAGGCCGATCACCTCGCCGAGAGGTTGTCGCTGGCAGGTTTTGAGGTGGAGGCCATCGAGGATCTGGCGGCCCGGGCCGCGGGAGTGGTGGTGGGCCTGGTGGAGACTCGCGAGCCCCACCCCAGTTCGGAGCGTTTGAGCGTTTGCCAGGTGCGCACGGACGGAGCGCAGCCGCCGTTGCAGATCGTTTGCGGGGCCGCCAACGTGCGGGCCGGGATCCATGTGCCCGTGGCTTTGCTGGGCGCCCACCTGCCCGCGGTGGACCTGACCATCAAGCCCGCCCAAATCCGGGGCGTGCAAAGCAGCGGCATGATTTGCTCCCTCCAAGAGCTGGCTCTGGCGGAGCAGTCCGAGGGCATTGCGATCTTGGAGGAGCTGTTGCCCGCCCTGCCCCCCGTCGGCACGGCGGTGGGCCCCTTGTTTGGCCTGGACGATCAGGTTTTGGAGTTGGCCATCACCGCCAACCGCCCCGATGGCCTCTCGATGCAGGGCATCGCCCGTGAAGTGGCCGCCCTCTGCGGGGGCACCCCCTCATTCCCTGCCGTGCCACCAGGTCCCCCCAGCCAGCCCCTGGCGGTGCCCCAGGCTGACCAGACCCTGATCGAGCAGGGCGGCCTGTTCAGCATGACGGCTCTGGAGGGGCTTCGCGTGGCTCCCTCTCCGCTCTGGTTGCAGCGTCGCCTCGAGCGCGCCGGTGTGCGCCCCATCAACAATGTTGTCGACATCACCAATTTGGTGATGCTGGAGACGGGCCAGCCCCTGCACGCTTTTGATCGCCAGGCCCTCGCCGCCCGCAGCGGCGGTGTGGCCGATCCGAGGGCCCTGGGTTTGCGGGCGGCCCAAGCGGGTGAAGCGTTCCTCAGCCTCGATGGGGAGGAGCGTCGGCTGGACGCTGAGGCTTTGGTGGTGACCTACGGCGGCGGGCCGATTGCCCTGGCAGGGTTGATGGGCGGGGCTGAGACGGCGGTGAGCGATGGCACCACCGCCATCTGGCTGGAGGCAGCTGTCTTCCCCCCCCAGCTGGTGCGCCAGTCGGCCCGCAGCGTCGGATTGCGAACGGAGGCCAGCAGCCGGTTTGAGAAGGGACTGCCCAGCGAGGGCACCCTGCCCGCTGCGGACCGAGCCGTGGCGTTGCTCAGCGAGATTGCCGGTGGCAAGCCTGTGGCTCGTTGGCTGCATCGGCGCGAGACGCCGCCTCGCCCACCGATCCAGCTGGATCGCGATCACGTGCACAACTTGCTCGGGCCTGTGCTGGTGGACGATCAGCCTGTGGATCTGGAGGACGCCACGGTGGAACGCACCTTGACGGCCCTCGGCTGCAGCCTGGAGCCCCAGGAGGAGGGCTGGCTTGTGGAGGTGCCCCCCTCACGAGCCCTGGATTTGACCCGCGAGGTGGACCTGATCGAGGAGGTGGCCCGCCTGGTGGGTTACGACCAGTTTGCGGCCCACCTCCCGGATCCCCTGATGCCCGGGGGCCTGGATGCGGCGCAGCAGGTGGAAAGACGGCTGCGGAGGAGTCTCTGCGCCGTCGGCATGCAAGAAACCTGCAGCCCTTCCCTGGTGGTGGCGGCTCCGGGACGGATTCCCCTGGCCAACCCGCTTCTCGCGGATTTCGGCCACTTGCGCGACGACCTGCATGAGGAACTGCTCCAGGCGGCCCGCCGCAATCTCCAGGCTTCGCAAAGCGGATTTTGGGCCTTTGAAATCGGCCGGGTGTTTCTTGGTAGTGAGCCCACTACCGAAGAGGTGGAGTTGCTGGTGGGCGTGCTCTGCGGCGAGAGGCGCAGCGAACTCTGGAGCAGCAGCGGCAAACCCAGGCCCCTCGCCTATTGGCAAGCCCGTGGGGTCTTGCAGGCAGCCTTGGCTGGCTTCCAGCTGCCGCTGGAAGATCGGGTGCCGACGCCAGGGTCGCCCGTCGGCGATCTGCTGCATCCGGGCCGGCGGGCGGATCTGTTTCTTGAAGGGAAGCCCTTGGGTTGGTTTGGTCAGCTCCACCCTGCCCGAGCACAGCAACTCGACCTGCCGGAGGCCACCCATCTGTTCCAACTGGCGATGGGCCCACTCCGCCAAGCGGCCACCCGGCCCGGTCGGTGGCAACCGCAGTTTCAGTCCTTCCCCACGGTGCCGGCCTCGGAGAGAGATCTGGCTTTGGTCGTGGCGCAGGACACCTCGGCTTCGGCCTTGCTGGCTGCCATTCGCAAGGCTGGAAAGCCCCTCTTGGAGCAGGTGGAGCTCGTGGATCGCTACGAGGGAGAACCCATTGCCCAGGGTCAGTGCAGTCAAGCGTTCCGGCTGCGCTATCGCGATCCCCAGCGCACCCTCACCGATGCCGAGGTGGAGGCCAGCCACCAAAAGGTGCGCGAGGCGCTGCAGCGTCAGTTCGCCGCCGAGCTGCGCAGCTAGGCCCCTGCGTTGTTGCCAGCCAGTTTCAAGACGGCCAGCGTCTCCACATGGCTGGTGTTGGGGAAGAAGTCAAAAGGTTGCACAAGGCTGAGGCGATACTCGCCAGCGCCACTGAGGTGTCCCAGATCCCTTGCCAGGGTGGCTGGATCACAGCTTAGATAAAGGATCAGGGGCGGGCGATGCCGCAGCAGGCTGGTCACCACCGCCTCCTGCAAACCTTTGCGGGGCGGATCCAAGAGCACCGCCGTGGGGTGTTGCGTCTCCAGGGCTTCCGCCAGCTGTGATGCCACATCGCCCTCCAGGAAGGAGCAGCGATGGTCCAAGCCGTTGCGCAGGGCGTTGGCGCGGGCGAGGGCCACGCTGCCGGCGTGGTGTTCGATCCCCAACACCGACCAGCCCGCCAGCGCCAGGGGCAGGGAGAACGTGCCGATGCCGCAAAACCCCTCCAGGATGAGCCCACGAGGCTCCCCGAGCACCTCCTGCACCAGCCGGACCACAGCTTCGGCTTGCTCGCTGTGCACCTGGAAGAAGGTGTCGGCGCTGATTTGGAGTTCGACCCCACCGAAGGATTCCAACAACCAGCTGCGGCCGCAAACGGTGACGTTGTCCGCTCCAAAGAGGCGATTGTCCGCTGCCGGTTGGAGGTTGAGCGTCACCCCCACCAGCGCTGGCCAGCGCGCCATCCAGCGCTCTGCCAGAGCCGGCAATCCCGGCAAATCGCCATGGCTGGCCACCAGGGTGAGCAGGCACTCGCCGCTGCGTCGACCGATGCGCAAGGCCAGATGGCGCAGACCGGCCCCGTCCCGGCCAGCGGCTCCGTGCCGATCCACTGGCCAGCCACTCTCCTCCAGATCGGCCTTCAGGGGGGCGATCATGGCGTCGAGCCGAGGATCGAGCACCGGGCAGCGGTTCATGTTGACAATCCGGTGGCTACCACGCCTGTAGTAGCCGGCCCGCAGCTTGCCGCTTGTCTCCCGCTCCAAAGGGAGGATCGCCCGGTTTCGGTAGGCCAGCCCGTGAGAAGCAGCGACCAGGGGCCGCACCGAAACAGAGAGCCGACCGATGCGCTGCAGGCTCTCCGCCACGAAACGCTGTTTCCAGTGCTGCTGAGCGCTGTCGGCAAGGGACTGCAGGGTGCAGCCTCCGCATCGATCCGCCAGGATGCAAGGGGGGCGCCGGCGATCCGGGGAAGGATCGAGCAGAGCCACCAGCTTGGCCACCGCATGGCGGCGCCCTTGGTGCACAAGCCTCACCTGCACCCGATCGCCAGGAATGGCGCCCTCCACGAGAACCACTTGCCCTTCCAGGCGCCCAAGGCCCACCCCGTCTCGGGTGAGATCGTCAATCGTCAGCGTCTGGGGGATCCCTTCCCTGGACTCTTCTGGATCCATGGCCCCCAGCGTCTGTTGCGACCCTATCGGGGGGAGGAACTGCAAAGGGGCGTTACACCTTCGCCAGCTCCACCAAAAGAGGCCATGGCGCTGGATAAAATCTTCCCGTCTGTGGTCGCTGCAATGAGTGTCGTTCGCGATCTGATCCTCCAGGCCGATGATCAGCTGCGCTACCCCACCAGCGGCGAGCTCCGCAGGATGGTGGAATACCTCAGTGGTGGGGCCCGCCGCCTCGACGTGGTGCGGGTGTTGACCGCCAATGAGAAAAAGATCATCGATGAGGCTGCCAAACAGCTCTTCACCCGCAAGCCCGACTATGTGGCTCCCGGTGGCAATGCCTTTGGCCAGAAGCAGCGGGCCCAATGCCTGAGGGATTACAGCTGGTATCTGCGCCTGGTCACCTACGGGGTTTTAGCTGGCAGCACCGAGCAGATTCAAGCGATTGGCTTGGTGGGAGCAAGGGAGATGTACAACAGCCTCGGCGTTCCCATGCCCGGAATGGTGGAAGCCATGCGCACCATGAAGGAAGCGGCCTTGGCCCTCTTGAGCCTAGAGGATGCGGCGTTGGCTGGCCCCTACTTTGATTTCTTGATTCAGGGCATGCAGACGAGCACCTGAGGTTCTGCCTCGCAACCCCAGGCGTTAGTGATTCTGTTTGCGAATGAGTGTGAACAGCCAACCATGGCACCACTCCTGGGCAATGAATTCAAACGTCCCCTGGAAGCCATAGATTCGGGCCCAAGGTCTGCCTGCATCACCCAAACAAAAGTAAAAGGGAAAAGTGTCTTCGGTAATAAAATTAACGTGGGTTGGATCCTGGAAGGCTTGTTTGGAGAAGACTGCCGGAGTTCGCGCTAGAAAAAAGCCGCCTGGCTTGAGGATTCTATCTACCTCGCCCATGAATTCAATAAATGGGAATCGTGTTCTTCCCGAAGTTGAATTATAAACCCTAGGTAAATGTTCTATGAAGTCAAAGGCCGATGCGTAGTCAAAGCTAGTACTTGCAAAGGGAATGGGATCATTGAAGAGATCCACTGCCGTGATCAAACCGTCTTCGCTGCCTCGCAAGTCGCATCCAAAAGTTTGCTTTGCCTGGAAAGGATTGGCCGGACTTATGCCGCATCCGAGATCGAGTGTTTTGTCTTGACCCAAATAGGCAGCACAATATCGCTGTACAAAGACAGAGGTGAAGTCCTCATGATGGAAGGAGCTGACAGATGGCGGTAGTGGCTTACCCAGGGAATCAGGAATACCCAGTGCAAGCCGAATATTTGCAATCGCTGGTGTGAGAACTTCTGGGCTTTCTAGATGGAGTTCATATAAGAGTTGATTCAGTAGAAACCGCCGAAATTTTCTTTTAACTTGCTTGAGCACGATGTTTGTCTACGTTCAATTCCCCAACGTTTCTCAGCATTCTCCACTTCCAAGGTTGTCCACACTGAGCAAGCTCATCATCGGCACACGGCCGGCAATCGTAAGCGCGTGGCCTGGCATCGCCTGGAGCGCCGGCGATTCTGTCGCTTAAGTCCCAGGCGAGACTTTAAATAAGTCTAGGCATGCGTCGCAAGCGAGAAGAATGAGGTTGCTTTCTGGGCTCGGTTCCGACACAGGGAAGGGGCTGGCATGTGCCGCGCTTCGGTTGCCCGGTGGTTTGCAGCGGGAGGGAGGGTTGAAATGAGGCCGCAGGCGCGCGGGGCACCTTGTCGCAGTGGTCTTATCCGGTCTTAAGTCAAGACCAAGAGCAGGACGCAAAAGAGACCTTTGGGAGTGCTTGAAGCTGATCCGGCTTGCAAGGCCCGAAAAGGCAAGCTGCGGAGCAGAAGCCGAAAGCGCATCGGCTTGCTGCATGGGCTATGGATCTTGCTTTCTGATCAAGCTAAAGAGCCAACAGTGACACCACTCCTGGGCAATAAACTCAAAATCTCCTCTGAACCCATACATTCTTGCCCAGGGTTTATTCTGATCCCCCGCGCAGAAGTAAGAGGGAAAAGTGTCTTTGGTTATATAGTTAACATGGGTTGGATCTTGAAAGGTCTCTTTAGAAAAAAGAGCAGGAGTTCGAGCGAGAAAATATCCGCCAGGCTTGAGGATTCTTTCCACTTCACTCATGAATTCAACGAATGGAAATCTGGTTTCTCCCGAACTTGAATTAGCAACTCTTGGTATGTGTTCAACGAAATCAAAGGCTGTAGCGTAGTCAAAGCTATTGTTTTCAAAGGGAATAGCCTGATTGAATAGATCCACCGCAACAATGGATTTATCTTCACTGCCTCGTAAGTCGCAACCAGAGACCTGTTGCGCTTGGAAGGGATTCTCAGGGGATGTGCCGCAGCCAAGGTCAAGGCTTTTCTCACGCCCTAAATCGGAGCTGCAATAGCGATCCACGAAGACAGAAGTAAATTCGTGATGACCATATGCGCTCACTGAATCAGGTAGAGGATCTCCCAAGGAGGCGGGAATCCCTAGGGCGAGACGGAATTTAGAAGCCAGAGGAGTCCAAACCTCTGCCGGTTGTAAATGCAGATCCTGCATGAACTGATATAACAACGATAGCCGTATCTCCGGTTGAGTAGGTAGGTCCTGCAAGAGTTGTCTTAACAAGGACTGCCGCGTTTCTGGTTGCGAAGCCAGCTCTTGTAATAGTTGATTTAACAGTAATTGCCATATTTTTCTTTTGAGTCGAAAGAGCATGATCCAACTCAGTTAAGTAATAATCTTACGATTTTTGCTTCCATTCCCGCCAGCATTTTCCAGTTGCAGGTTCGTCCACGCTCATGATGCTTTTGCCTGTCTCAGTCTGGTCTTGCTTTGAGTCCAAAACCAAGTCCAATACAAGATGCGCGAGAACAGGGCTTGATTGCTGTGGCCAAAGGGTTGAGAGGTGATCGCGCCAAGGAGCTCGGCGGTGGATGGATGCGAGCCGCGCAGCCGGCGCGCAAGGCCAAGACCTCGCTCACAAATCCCTATGGAGACACATGACAAGGCTCATGGCAAGACTGGTCCGAGACGGGCGAATGCGAGGGCGTGGCATGGGCCTGGCGTGGGCTGCTTCCAGCAGGATGCTTTGCTGATCTGTGTCAGAGACAGATCAGCAGTTTTCTTAAACCCACTCCCAGCAGAGGTTTTGCTTTTGGCCAGATCCGGCTTTGCTGGACTGGCCATGGATTGGCCGGCTCCATGGTTGCTGGTCCATCCCTTGCCGTGACGTGTAGTGGAGTGGATGGTGCAGGCAGAATCGACTGTTTTTTGGGTTCTAGCTGGTCTCAGGCAAGAATATTTTCACGACTGATTCTGCTTCTCGGCTAAGACTGCTAAGACCAGAAGGGGCGGCAAAGGGGACTGCCCAAAGTCTTGGCTGTCTCGATTTGGACGCTGACTGAATCTCGTGATCAATCTCGTCTAAGACAGCTGGGAGTTCTAATCCTGTGGGTTGTGGCGGTAAAGCTCCTTGAGCAGCTGGTAGGCCTCGTTCAGGCGGCGCATGGTGTCTAGGGAGCCGCCCGAATCGGGATGGTGCTTCAGGGCCATCTCGCGATAAGCATCGCGAATTTGGGTGAGGGTCACCCGTTGGCCTGGATCGGTTGGCAGTTGAAGTTGCCGCAACGCCCCATGCAAGGTCATGGTGGATTCCAGAGTTTGGAATGATGTCCCCCGTTGACGGCGGCGGAAGCGATGCACAAAGCGGTGCATCAGGGTGGGAATCCTCAAGGGAAGCGTTTCTGCACTGAAGGGATCCTCCAAAACTCCTGCTGTGACAATGATCTTCTCAAGGCTGGGGGAACTGTCACCCCAGTGCGATCCCAGATCGACCATCAGGCCCATCGCTTGAGACCAGGTGAAGAGCCGGCCTTCGCAAAGATCTGCATGGGGCCAGATGTCTTGTGCCAGCCAGCTCATGGCGGCTTCCACCACAGCGGCATTGGGCGGTTGGCCAAAGAGATTGCTCCAGTGGGTTGCTGCGGTCTCCAAGCTCTGCAGCAGAAGGGCTTCTGACAATTGCGGGTAGGGAGCCACCGCGGCCTGATTGGGATCTCGCTCCCGTTTGGTTTGCAAGCTGCGTCTCAGCTGTTGAGACCGTTGACGCACAAAGCCTGGCAAATCGATCCCTTTCCCCCTCGCCTTGGCGCCGGGACGCTCCTCAGGCGTCGCAAAGCTCTCCAATTCAGCCCGCCAGCCCTCCATCGCTCCCTCCCCCAGACCCACCAGCACCAGTGCGGCGTTGTCATCGAGGCTGTCGTCCTCACTCAGGAGGACATCCGGTTCTGAAGCAGCCACAGGGCTCGCTGCCAGCAGGCCCTCGTCGCCGGAGGCGAAGAGTTCTTCGAGAAGGCGCTCCAACACATCGCCCCTGTTGCGGAGCCCCCATTCCTTTTTCAGGGCATCGATGTGGGCGAGCTTCTCCAGCGACAACTCAAGGGTGAAGCGGCGTCGCGTCGTGGTTGGCGTGTCCGTCAAGGGGGGATCCATCGTGGGGCCTAGGGCGACAGTTGCCACTGCTCCAAGAGACGCTTCTGGGCATCCAAGGCCTCGCGATAGCGCTCGGTCAGGCCCTCCTGGGGCCCTGTTTTGGGGCTTGGGGAGGGCAGGCTGGGGGGGGGAGCCAGCCAGGTGGGACGGGACGGTGCGCGCAGGATTTGGGGTGGCGGGGTGAGGGGGCCCGGCCGGGGAGTGCTCTGCTTTGGCGACGGCGCGCTGCGAGGGGGGGCTTGGCGAGTGGGGGCCTCAAGCGCAGGAGGTGCGATTGGCGATGGGCTGCCGCGCCGATTCAAGCGGGCCAGCTCCTGGCGTTTTTCCTGCTCTTGAATTTGGGCGAGTTGGCTGGAGGGGACAACGCTCAACAAATGGCCCGGGGTGGAATCTGCTGGGTAGACCAGGGAGATGCGCACGGGGGTGAGTCGCCCTTGTTGGAGCTGCAAAGGTGCCAGGGAGAGGCTCTGGCCGGAGCGAAGCCCCACGTGCACAGATTGCATCCCGTCAGGGGTGCGTATCTCCAAGGAGCCGCGAAAGGCGGTGAAGTGGCGTCCTCCAAGGGGAGACGGGTGGCTCAAGACCAATTCGTAGCCCCCCTGGCCCATCAAGTTCAGATCAATATCAAAACGCACTCCGTAGGTTCCCACGTTGTCGACCGACGAATCCAGGATGCGGCTGGCCAAGCGATTCACTTGCACCTCCCCCGTGCCGAAGTGGCTGCGCCGGGTGCTCGTGAGCGGCACGTGCAGAGGGCCAGCTCGAAGCAGATCGTGATTGAGGGAGGCCTTGTAGTGATCGCCGATGGCCACTCCTCCCACCCGTGAAAAGATCGTGCCCGCCTGGATCTCTGGAATCCTGCCCAGGTAGACCCGCCCTGGCGCCAACTGGCGAGCATCCATGACCGCAAAGAGATCGTCGTCTGACTGGGGATTTCTGGCCGCGACAACGGCCATTTGGAACGGACCATCGCTACGACCCTTGAGCAGGGCGTTGGCAATGCCCAAGGCTGGCAGGGCTGTGCGGAACAGAACCAGCCGTCCCCTGGCGGGAATGGTGACCGTTTCACTGAATCTGGGATCCAGACGGCCCCGCAACAGCTGCACGGCGGTGGCATCCCCTGGACCGGTGTTCCAGGGGCGTGGGCCGAGGGGTCTGACGCCCATCAAATGCTGGGCGAGGTAGGGCGCTTCGAAGCTGTTGCGCACTGCCCCGGCAGAAAACTGGACCCGCACCGGTTGCACGCCTGGATTCACCAAAATCGTGGCCAGGGTGAGTTCGCTGCGCCGTTGGGACGGCGAGATCGATGCGCGATAGGGAGGGAAATACTTGTGGTGGAGGTGCAGCCCGAAGTCGCCCTGGAAGGTGTAGGCCGGCATCTCCAAGACCATGCCGTTTTCGGCCGTCATCGTCATCCCCGGAACGGTGCTGATGAGCACTCCGGGCCCTTCCACTTCCTCGGGTTGATTGGAATGCAACACGGGCACTGCGTTGAACTGCCCTCGCAAGGGCAGGGCCCGTTGCCCCTCCATCAAGGCCACATACGACTGCGCCCGGGCGCCTGGCTCGAGGCACACCACGCCACCGCAGGCCAGGCCGAGGAGCAAGCGCAAAGGGAGGCGAGGAACCACGGACACTTCAGGCTGGAACGCAGGCGCTTTGGAGCAGCCCATCATGGCTACCAACGTCCAAACTGCCGGAGGATCCAGTGGTTCGGTCTCAGGGGAACGATCAGGACCGCTAGAACCATGTCAGTCCCCCATCTCCTCCCATGTTCTCACCTCTTGACGCTTGCTGTCTTGCCGGGGAGGAGCCACGACAGCGCCATCTCCGTTATCAGGAGCGCAAGCTGCGAATGCTCACCTTCTGGCGAGATGGGCTGGAGAGGCAGCTGGCGGCGGTGAATGCCGCGATGGCCACCCTGGAGCAACAGATGGAGCGCGACCGAGCCGCTTCCCAGAGTTGAGGGGTTGTGGCCTGTGCGCCCCAGGCGTGGAGTGCTGGAGTTCGCTCTTCAGGGCTGCCAATCCCCGCTCAAGACAGCGCTGCACGGTCATGGCGCTCACCTCGAGAGCAGCAGCGGCCCGTCGGTAGCTCCAGCCTTGAAGCACCACCAGGCGCACCACCCGTTCGGTGCGCGCGTCCAAACGGCCCAATAGATTCTCCACCCTGGCCTCGCTCTCAGGGCTTTCCTCCAAAGCATCCTCTGCTGGCCTGGAGAGCTGCTCCGTCAGCTCAGGCTCCAACGGAGCAGGCCGGCAGAGTTGGCGGTGACGCTTCAGCAGCTGCCACTGCTCCTGGCTCATCTCCAGTCGTTGGCAAATGTCGCTGACGATGTTGGCCGTGCCGGACGGGCGTCGCGCCAAGTCTTCTTCCAGACGGCACAGCTTGATCTGCAGCTCCGCTTGACGCCTGGGCAAGCGCACGGCATTGGCGTCGTCTCGAAGGTAATGGAGGATGGCGCCCCGGATGTGGGGGCGAGCGAAGGCCTCAAAGGGAGTTTGCTGGCTGGGACGGAACAATTCCGCCGCCCGAATCAGGCCCAGCAAACCCACCTGGATCAGATCATCTTGGGGCTCTGGGCAACGACGCCAGTAGTGAAGGGCCAGTGGAGGCACCAGATGGCGATGGGCCTCCACTAGGGCATTGCGGCGGCTCAAGGCCCGGGCTGCGGCCGTTCGGCCGCCTGGCCGGCCGGGGTGTCGACGGCGGGATGGACCGGTGCAGGGGTTCATGGTTCAGCGTGTTCAAGGGTGTTCAGCACCAGAGGGATCGGTGAACCGCCTCGTTGGCAGCCGCCTTGCCTCTCCGTCTAGATCAGCCCCGGCTGGCCGCGCTGACAAGCGTGAAAACACCTGTTTTCAGCGTGATGGCGCCGCCACTTCAGCCAGGAGACGCCACGGACCATGGCTGTTCAGCCAGTCCAGGTCGGAACGGCCGGTGCAAAGCAGGAAGCCTGCAAAGCCCAGGCCGTTGATGCTGAATCCCGCACAGTGCTCTTTGACGCGGCGCACAGTGAGAAACCAGTGGTCATCGAACAGCAGGTTGTAGGCGTGGCTTGGATCCCCGGCTGCCTCTGGATCCCCCAGATCAAGAAGGCTGGCGTGCTCCCTGTAGAGCACTTGCAGATCCCTGCCCTCGAGCGGATCCCAGCGGGGGCTGAGGGCATAACACCAAGGCCATGGATCGCCTGGCTCCCGCAGCTGCCTCTCCAGAAGGGGGGCGAGGGGGCAGCTGAGCTCCCCCCGGTGGCGGGGGAGAAGCTGGATGTGCCGATGCGGTTGGCTTGCCCCAGCCGTGGGGCTGCTGTTGAAGAACCACAACCCGCCAGTGTCCGCCGCCACGTGGGCGACGGCCCGCCAATCGGCTCTGCCAAGCCAGCCCGCTTGCGGTTGCCATTGCTGGGTGATCAGCAACAGGTGGGCGGGTTGCACGGGATATTTGTTGAGAATCAACGCATGGCTGCTCCCCAGTCGGCCGATCTCCAGGGGTGCTTCCCAGGGCAGGAAGGGGTTGGGCTTCGGACCACGCACCGAGAGATGGCGTGGTGGAGATCCCTCCAGGCGCCGTAGCACGAACGGCGCCAGCCCCTCCAGTTGCACCTCGCTGGTGCGCAACGGCACGAGATCACCCGTCCCCAAAGCCTGGCGGGAGACGACGTTGGCTTGTTGCCAGTAACGCTCAGCTCGCACCGACCTGCAGACGGGCCAGGGAGGCTCCCTGGTAATAGTGATTGAGGATTTGGTGGAAGCGCAGTCCCTGCCTGGCCAGCTCCTGGGCCCCGGTTTGGCTCATGCTCGCCCCCAGATGGCTGTGGGCCTCATCGACAATCTGCTGGGTGGCGGCGTAGAGGCTCTCCACAATGCCTCCTTGATAGCTCAAAATCACGCCCGCAGTGGAACTGGTGGCCTGCACGGTTGGAGCACTGACGGTGTTGAGGCCTTCATAGTTTTGCCAGCGGGTGGTGTCTCCCAGGTGCCAATGGGCACTGGCTGGGCGTGCCATGTGGGCCATGGCGTAGGAGCGGGCTGCCACGGCCTGGGCCCGCAGCGCTTCCATGTCCCAGGAACTGGGCATCTCTCCCCCCACCACGGAGCTGATGTAGCTCTCCAGTGGCAGGTGATTGACGACCTGAATGCCATCGGCGGCTCGCAGCACCCGAAGTCGACCGGCGTAGGGCCGTCCATCGGCGCGAAGGGCCGAGCCATCCTTGGCTTCAATCCACACCTCGCTGAGGGAGCCAAGCAGGGCGTTGGCATCGGCCGCTGCTCCGGCGGCCCCCTGGTGCAGCACCTGCCCTTCCCGACTCAAGACCCGCCAGCCCCCCTCCCCACCCAGGCTGGGTTGGGGGGACAGCTTCAGCAAAGCCACCCGGATCTCCAGATTCACGGCCGATCCGTCTTGAGAGGAAGGCAAGGGCGTGTCAGAGGACGCTGAACCGATTCGGCGAGCCTGCACCGACCGACCCTCTGCGCCTGTGGACCGGGCTGAGAGGGCTGGGGAAGCCTGGGAGAGGCCACGCTCCGGGCTGGAGGCTTGGGCGGGGGGCGGGGCCATCAGCGCATCCAACACATCCGACTGCTGCTGGTGGGAGACCGGAGGGCGCAACAGGGACTGGGAGGCAAATCCCGCTCCGATGGCAGAAAGCGCCAGGGGGGTGGTGAGCAGAACCGGATGGCGAAGGGCCTCGCGCCCTAAGGACTGCAGGCCAACTGCCAGTCTGCCAGCGCCTCGCCAGGCGACCAGCCATCCTCTGGCTCGGCCCAAAATGTGCCTTCCCACAACAGATGTCCCGAACCGCTCAGGCGGATCATGCCGGAAGAAACCGCCTCGCACACCATCCCCCCTGGACGGTCGGAACATTGCCAGCCCACAACGCGCGGTTTTTCGAGGACCTTCAGCCAAAACGGAGCTACCAGAGCATGGGCTGAACCGGTCACCGCGTCTTCCTCAATCCCCAGCTCCGGAGCAAAGAAGCGCAATTGGTAATCCGCCCCCATCCCAGCAACCTCTGCCCTGCCCTCTGGCCCGAGCGGCAGGGCTTGCATCAGCACCAAACCCCGCCTGGCAGGGCCCTCCAGCTCCGCTGCGCATCCATGCCACTGGGCCAGAGGGGCCGACGGGGAGAGCAGCCCCACCTGGTAGCCCAGGCTGGATTGCCAGAACCGTTCCAACCCTTGCGGATGCCTCCTCTGCAGGAGGGCCACAACGTCTGGAGGGGCCTCCAGGGGCTCAAGCGAGTAGGTGGGCAGCTCAATCTGGGCCAAGGCGGGCTGGGCAGCCGGCTGGGGGCTGACCCCGTGCAGGCAACGCACGCGCAAGGGGCCGCTGCGGGTGAGGAAGGTGGTGCATCCATCCCCTGGCAGCTGCTGCCAGAACCCCAGGGCAAGGGTGGCCGCCAGGGTGGCGTGGCCGCACAGGGGCACCTCTTGGCAGGGGGTGAACCAGCGCAGGGCCCAAGCCCCTTGCCAAGGCAGGAGAAAGGCCGTTTCGGATTGCTGCAGGCGCCCTGCAACGCTTTGCATCCAGCTGGCCGGGGGAGGTGTGGCGAGCTTCACCACGGCGGCGCCATTCCCTCCGAGAGGCTCGGCGCTGAAGGCCTCGATCAGCACGGCGGGCAGTCCCCTCACCACTGCGGCTCCTCCGGGCGGGGTTCCCGCTCCATGAGGGCCTGCACGGCCTGGGGCGCCGTGAGTTCACCCTCCAGGAGCTCCACCACCTGACGACAAATCGGCAGGGACCAGCCTTCCCGATCCGCGAGCCGCAGGGCGGCACGGGCTGTTCTTGGCCCCTCCACCGTTGCTTGGATCTGCTGGCGAGCTTCCCCCTCTGAGGCCCCCTCCGCCAGCAGGAGTCCGAACCGGTAGTTGCGGCTCAGGGGGCTGTTGGCCGTCGCCAACAGATCTCCCAGGCCGGCCAGTCCATAGAGCGTGCTCGGCTGCCCCCCCAAGGCCTTGAGCACCAAACCCGTTTCCGCCAGGCCTCGGCAGAGGAGGGAGGCTTTGGCATTGGAGCCCAGCCCAAGCCCATCGCTGATGCCGGCGGCAATGGCCATCACATTTTTCAAGGCTCCCGCCACCTCCGTGCCCAGCGGATCTTGATTGGTGTAGAGCCTCAAATGCGGGGCCCGAAGCTCGCTCTGCAGGCGTTGGGCCAACGCCTTGTTGAGCGAGGCGATCACGGAGGCTGCGGGCAATCCCCGGGCGAGTTCTGTGGCCAGGTTGGGGCCGCTCAGGGCAGCCATCGCTGTGGATGGCATCTGGAGGCTCCACAGCTGGGTGGCGCTGCAGAGACCCTCGGGAT
Organism: Cyanobium sp.; assembly: GCA_046081785.1. Lineage (GTDB taxonomy): Bacteria > Cyanobacteriota > Cyanobacteriia > PCC-6307 > Cyanobiaceae > Cyanobium. Next base: position 11,291 of record JBJTWN010000091.1, on the reverse strand, counting down.
CGATCCCCTTGCTGCAGCTGAGCAGGGGTAGCCCCTCAGGCCAGTGTGGGGCGAGTTGGGCGGCGAGGTTGGCCACACCTTCCATGGCGACCGCGGAGACCACAAGGTCGGCCCCTACCAGCGTCTCACCAGGGTCTCCGCCGCTGCGACGACTCCAGGTGGCGAGCTGATGGCCCTGGCTTCTCCAGAGCTCAGCCAGGGTGCTTCCCCAGGCCCCCAGACCCAGCAACGTGATCTGCAGGTTGCCTGCTCCTGAGACGCTCTCCTGCCATCATGCGACAAGCCGCCCCTCGCCCGTGTCGGCCCGCGCCGCTGATCTTTGTCCCTGGCGCGATTGGCGGGGCCATGCGCTGGTGGTGGGTGCCGGTGGCATCGGCCAGGCCTTGCTTGCCGCCCTGCCCGAGCGCGCTCCCCACCTGCGCCTCTGGTCAGCCGGTCGCCGTCAGGGTGACCTGAGGGTGGATCTGGAGGATCCAGGCAGCCTGGATCAGTTGGCCCGGGTGGCGCTGCACGACCTTTCCCCTCTGAGGCTCGTGATCTATGCCGCGGGCCTTCTGCATGGGGACGGGTTGCAGCCGGAGAAACGCCTGAGTCAGGTGGATGCGGCCTCCCTGCAGCGCAGTTTTGCCGTGAATGCCTGGGGTCCGCTGCTGGTGGCCAAGGCGGTGGAAGCGGCTCTGCCCAGGCAGGAGCCCTGCCATCTGGCGAGCCTTTCGGCCCGAGTGGGCAGCATCGGCGACAACCGTCTCGGCGGCTGGTATGCCTACCGGGCTGCCAAAGCTGCCCAGAACCAATTGCTGCGCACCTTGGCCTTGGAGTGGGGCCGCCGGCTGCCCCTGGCCTGTGTCACCTTGCTCCATCCCGGCACAACGGCCACGGCGCTCTCGCAGCCCTTTCGCTCCTCTGTGCCAGAGGACCGCTTGTTTTCCCCCGAGCAGGCCGCGGGCTACCTCCTCGATGTGTTGGAGCGACAGACCCCTGCCAGCTCTGGTGCCTTTCTCGCCTGGGATGGCCAGCCGATCCCCTGGTGAGTCAGGCGCGATGGCCCTCCAGCAGCTCAAGCGGAATGACAGCCAAGGTGGAGGCTTCACAGGCCTCCAATCGCACGGGAGGTGCCATCCCATCCTCGTAGGCCTGCAACCATCGGGTCGCGCACACGCACCAGTGGTCCCCGGGCCTGAGGCCGGGAAATCCATACTGGGGAGCGGGGGTGCTGAGGTCGTTTCCCTGGGCCTTGCTGTAGGCGAGAAACCCTTCGTTGACCACACAACACACCGTGTGGCGGCCCAGGTCGGCTCCGTTTGTACGACAGGAACCATCGCGGAACCAGCCGGTCATGGGCTCGCAGCCACAGATCGCCAAGGGTTGCCCCAGCACGTTGAAGGACTCGGAGGGGTGGGCAGAGGACGGGGCTGTCACCGCTTTCTGGCAGGTCTGGTCAGGAGAGTCTGATGGAGGAACCGCACAAAATCCATGCAAGTGGTTGACGAGTCGCGGGGGGGAGGCATTAAAGGTCGTCTAGCACCACCCCCTCCATGAGCTGGGATTTCACCGAAGACGCGGCCTTTCTCGCCCTTTGCGACGCCTTCAAGGAAAGCGGTGAGTCCTCTGCTGTGGAATTTCTCGCCCATGGCGAGGGAGCTTTCCATTTTCAGGAACTCATCCAAAACGCCGCTGGCGAAGGCATTGATCTGAGCGACTCAGAGGATATGGACGAGTTTCAACTGGAGGTGATCGAAACCCTGGAGGACCTTTGCACTTGAGCGGGCCAACCTGACGGTTGGGCGTCTAGTAAAAGAAAGCGATTTCCTTTGCCTTCAAACCCTCCCATCCCGCAGCTTTCAAGCGGGCATCGAGCTCCTCTTGCGCGTAATGTTTGGCCCCACTGCGAACGATGCGGTTGCGCATTGATTTGGTGACGCCGCTGCGGGGTCGGGCATTTTCTTTGGTCATCACCTCCCGATACAACTCCAGCATGGGCTCTGGGATCGGTGAGCCATCCAGATCAACGCCAGCGGCGATGGCCTGATCGATGGCATCGGGTCCAGATAGAGACATGGCAAGGATGGAGGGGCCTCCCCAGCCTGCCATGGCGCTCAGGCACTGAAATAGCGGGCCTTGCTGTGCAGAGCCACCAGGGCTGTCGTGCTCTGCTCTGGGTCGAGCTGATCGCTCTCATCCATGCTCAAGCCAATGCGCTCCGCTCCGAGCCAAAGAAGTTGCTGCCTGGAATCGGCCACATTCGGGCAGGCGGGGTATCCGAAGGAATAGCGGCTGCCGCGATAGCGTTGCGCCAAAATGTCGCGAAGATTGTCTGGCTCTTGAGCAGCAAATCCAAGCTCGTTGCGAATGCGGGCGTGGGTCCATTCGGCAAGGGCTTCGGCCAGTTGAACGGCCAGGCCGTGGAAATACAGATAATCGCTGTATTGGTCAGCGCCAAACAGCGAGCGGGCGAAGAGCGTCGCCTTTTCTCCCATGGTGACTGCCTGCATGGGCAACACATCGGTTGCGGTGGCGTTGCCAGCGGCAGATAGCTTGCCATCGCGATAGAAATCGGCGATGCAATAGCGATTGCCCCCCCTTTGCCGCGGCAGCACAAAGCGGCCCAGCAGGGGCCCGGCTGCGCCGGGGGGGTCGCCAGCCGAGAGGGGCGCGGGATCAAACACCAACACGCTGTTCCCCTCCCTGGCGCAGGGGAAGTAGCCATACACCACGCGGGGGGTGAGCAGGTTCTCCTGCAGGCAGCGCTCCAACCAGCGTTGGAGCACCGGCTCGGCCTTGCTGCTGAGCATGTCCTCGTAGGCTTGGCGGGATTGCTCTTGGGCTTTGCGCAGTTGCCACTGCCCCGCAAAAAGAGCGTTGCGATCCAGGTAACCCATCACGGCCTGGAGATCGATTTGGTGCTCAAGCAGCACGGCGCTTCCCCAGAAGGGCGGCAGCAGGGCTGGCTCCTCGGGCACCGCCTCCGAACGCTGCGTGGTTTCTTCAACGCTGAGCGGGGCAGCCGGCTGCTCCTCAGCTCCAGAGGGGAAGGCTGAGCCATCGCCGGCCGCCTGCGGCGGATTCTCCGGGTTCTTCTGTGTTTGCGAAAGCGAGGCCTCTCCCCATGGCAGTCCTTCGGGGGGGCCGTCCAGAAATCCCTGCTGGTCGTCCCAGCGCTCTGCCCGTTTGGCTTCCATCAGGGCATCCATGAAGCGAAGATCAGCGAAGGCGTCCCGCCCGTACACCACCTGGCCCTGATACACCTGACGGCAATCGCCATGCACAAATCTGGGCGTGAGGGCGGCTCCGCCAAGAATCACGGGCACTTGGATGCCCACCTGATTGAACGTTTCCAGGTTGTCTTTCATGAAGGCCGTCGACTTCACCAGGAGGCCGCTCATCGCAATGCAATCGGCCTGGTGAAGCTTTTGGGCTTCAATAATGGCTTCGACGGATTGCTTGATGCCGAGATTGATCACTTCATAGCCATTATTGGTAAGGATGATGTCAACAAGATTTTTGCCAATATCGTGCACATCCCCTTTCACTGTGGCAATCAGGAGTTTGCCTTTGCTCGAACTCTCCACCTTTTCCATGTGCGGTTCAAGCTGGGCCACGGCTGCTTTCATAGTCTCGGCGCTCTGCAGCACGAAGGGAAGCTGCATCTGGCCGGCACCGAACAGATCACCAACCACCTTCATGCCGTCGAGCAGGAAGCTGTTGATGATTTGCAGGGGCGGATAGGTTTGCAGGGCCTCGTGCAAGGCTGCATCCAGGCCGATCCTCTCCCCATCAATGATGTGTTGCTTGAGACGCTCTTCGATGGGGAGATCTTGGAGGGCTGAGCCTGCAGAGCGGGCGTCTTTTGTGGTCACCCCCTCGAACATCGAGGTGAGAACAGTCAAGGGATCGTAGGTGCAAATATCGCCATCAAAGCGTCGCTTGTCGTAGATCAAATCCCGACAAATATCCTGTTGCTCTTTGGAGATCTTCGCCAGGGGTAGGATCTTGGCTGGGCTGATGATTGCCGCATCCATCCCCGCTTCACAGCAATCGTGCAGGAACACTGAATTAAGGACAATTCGTGCGGCTGGCGACAGGCCAAAACTGACGTTGCTGACGCCCAGTAAAATATGAACGCCGGGAATGTTCTGTCTGATCAGCCGAATCGCCTCAATCGTGGCGAGACCATTTTTGCGATCCTCTTCAATGCCGGTGGAGATCGGTAGAGCAAGAGGATCGTAAAAAATTTCATGGGCTGGCAGGCCATGCTCCAAGGCAGCTCGATAGGCGCGTTGCGCAATGGCAAACTTTCGCTCTGCGCTGCGGGCCATCCCCTCTTCATCGATCGTGCCCACCACCAGTCCTGCTCCGTAGTTGAGAGCGAGGGAGAGCACTTTGAAAAAGCGTTCGTCGCCGTCTTCGTAGTTTGTGGAATTGAGGATGCATTTTCCCCCTGCCACCTTCAGGCCAGCTTCCATCTTTTGCCATTCGGTGGAATCCAACATCAGGGGAAGATTGACATTGGTGACCAGGCGACTGACCAGGTCGTGCATATCTTGTTCACCATCTCGGCCCACATAATCAACATTCACATCCAGCACATGGGCGTTTTCCTTTACCTGTTCCCGGGCAACGCCCACCAGACCATCCCAGTCCTCCGCATTCAGTAGCTCCCGCACTTTCTTCGAGCCGCTGGCATTGAGCCGCTCGCCGATGATCAGGAACGAATTGTCTTGATGGTAGGGAGTGACGCCATAGAGGGAAGCTGCGGCTGGCTCGTAATGGAACGGAGGCCGAGATTGGCCGTTCGTGGCAGATTCTTGAGCTCCCCGCACTGGCCTGGCGGCAGGTTTGAGGTCCCTGGCCATCTCCACCAAGGCAGCGATGTGAGCAGGCGTTGTGCCACAACAGCCGCCGATGACTTGCACACCCAGATCCTCCACAAAATGCATCAGCTGCATTTTCATTTCGGTCGGGGTCAGCCTGTAATGGGCAACACCACCGATGTTTTCTGGTAATCCTGCATTGGGAATGCAGCTCACCACGAAGGGACTGTGCTGACTCAAATAGCGAATGTGCTCCTTCATTTGCTCTGGCCCAGTGGCACAATTCAGACCGAGCACGTCAATCGGAAATGGCTCCAAGATGGCAACCACCGCAGCAATATCCGACCCCACCAGCATCGTGCCCGTGGTTTCCATGGTGACGGATACCATCAGCGGCACCCGCTCGCCTCGGGCGGCAAAGGCGGCCTCCAGACCCATCAGGGCAGCCTTGATTTGAAGCACGTCTTGGCAGGTCTCCACGATCAGGAGATCCACGTCGCCGGCCAGGAGGCCTTCGGCCTGTTCTTGAAACGCTGCCTTTAGGACATCAAAGGGGATGTGGCCAAGGGTTGGCAATTTGGTTGTGGGGCCAATCGAGCCAGCCACAAAGCGGGGGTGATCGGGGGTGCTGTAGGCATCGGCCATCTCCCGGGCCAATTCAGCAGCCCGCTGATTCATGGCGAAGGCCTGCTCCTCCAGGCCGTATTCGGCCAAGACGATGGAGGTGGCTCCAAACGTATCGGTTTCAATCACATCGCAACCCGCCTCGAGAAACTGGCGATGCACGGTTTGCACCGCATCGGGTCGCGTGAACACAAGCTGCTCATTGCAGCCCTCCAGGGCAAGCCCGCCAAAATCCTCTGCGTTGAGGTTGAGAAGCTGGAGAGAGGTGCCCGTGGCCCCATCAAAAACGAGCACGGGCCGCTCAGCGCCATGCAATCGCTCCAGAAAGCCCGTTCGCTTCAGGCGCATCACAGCAGATGGGGTGGCCAGCATCAATCTTCAACCCGGATCCGTGACACCCAATGTTCATACTCAGGATCCCGCCCTTCTGTGATGGTTGTGATCCGATCTCTGAGCCGTTCCATCACCGGCCTTGTGGTTGGCAGCTCCGTGGTTTCCACGCAGCGCACGGGGGTGATGCGTGCGGCGGTGCCGCTCAGAAAGACCTCATCCGCTATGAAAAGCTCACTTTTATCCACAGCTCTCTCGATTACAGGGATGCCCATCGCGGGGGCGAGTTCAAGAATGCTGGCACGGGTGATGCCTTCCAAGATGTCCTGATCCACTCCGGGAGTGATCAATTTGCCATCTCTTACTATAAAAAGATTCATGCCACTCGCTTCACTCACCTTCCCCCGACTATTGAGGAGCAGAGCCTCATCAAAGCCACTTTTGACCGCCTCGGTCTTGGCCAGGGAGCTTGTGATGTAAGCCCCGCTAATCTTGCCCCGAAGCGGTAGGGAGCGGTCCTCCTGCCTGGTCCAACTGCTGATGCGACAAGACACACCATCGGGGGAGAGGTAATCTCCCATCTCAATACCGTAGATAAGGAAATCGGTGACGACATCATGCAGTCTTGGCGAAATGCCCAGGCCACTTGTATAGACAAATGGACGCATGTAGAAGGGTTTGGCCGGGCGATTTGCTTGGATGAAGGCCCGGATCGACGCCATCACCGTCTCCTCGCTCAAGGTGGTGAGCAGCAGGCGTGCGCTCTGGCTCAGCCTGCGGGCGTGGCGATCGGCTCGGAAGAGGAGGATTTCACTGGGGTCTTGCGGGTTGGGTAAGCCACGCATCCCACCAAAGGCCCCCGTGCCGTAGTGCAGGGCATGGGTGGCGACGGACAGAGTGGCCTCGGCGAACGGCACGCACTTGCCGCCGAACCAGGCAAAAGGGAGAAACTGGTGCATCGGGCCAGTCAGGTTGGCCCGATCTTCTCACCGCAGCCAGCAGGATGGGGAGATGCATCGCTTACCCTCCGCTGCCAATCATGGAGTTTCTGAGGGGGACGGTTTTCAGCCGATCACCCATCCGCCTGCCGCTGTGGTGGTGTTGAGCAGCGCAGAAACGGATCTGTTGGCCCTGGCCAACGTGCTGCAGAGGCAAGCGACCCCGTTCCCCGGACGACTGCAGGCCTTGCCCTTGGCCAGCCTCTCCCATCCTGCCGCCATCGACCACTACATCGCCAGCGCCCTGGAGGCAACCCGGATCCTGGTGGTGCGCCTGCTCGGCGGCCGGGGCCATTGGAGCTATGGCCTGGAGCAATTGCAACGCTGGCAGCAGGGCAAGCCTGGGCGCCATCTGCTCCTCCTGGCAGGCACGCCAGAAGAGGAAGGGCTTTTGGCCTCCCTCTCCAGCGTGCCGGAGCCTTTCACCCTTGCCTTGGCCGCCTGTTGTCGGGTGGGGGGGCCAGGCAATCTCCTCTTGGTGGTGGAGAGTCTGGAAGCGCTGCTGAGGGGCACCCTTCCCCCCCCACCCACTCCCATCGCGGAGGCCGATCCACTCCCCCATGACTGGCGAGCGGAACCGGGCCCACGGGTGGGGGTGGTGCTGTATCGCGCCCTTCGACAGGCGGGGGATACCGCATTGATGGAGGGGGTTTTGGCCGCCCTGCGGGCAAGGGGCCTGGTCCCGCGGGCCCTCTGGGTGAGCAGCCTGCGCGATCCCGCCGTGCAAGCGGGAGTGGCGGATTGGTTCCAGGCGGAGGGCGTGCACGCCGTTTTGTGCGCCACGGCCTTCGCCTCCGTCTCCGCAGCGGAAGCGGGGCTGGGAGCACCGCTCTGGGAGCGGTTGGATGTGCCAGTGCTTCAGCTCCTGACGAGCAGCCTCCCCCGCGAGCGCTGGCAGGCCAGCTCTGTGGGTTTGGGACCCTTGGATTTGAGCCTGCAGGTGGTGCTTCCCGAGCTGGATGGGCGGATCACCAGCCGGGTGGGGGGCTTCCGCGTGGCCCGTGCGGAATCGGAGCTGGAACCTGCCAGCTCGGCCGGCGCCTGCACGGTTCTGGTTCCGGATCCGGCCCGCCTGGCCTGGGTGGCGGCGCTCACGGCCCACTGGGTGGAGCTTCGCCAGACGCCTGAGCACAAGCGGCGCCTGGCCTTGGTGTTGGCCAACTACCCCACGCGCGATGGACGCTTGGCCAATGGGGTGGGGCTCGCCACCCCAAGCAGCACGGCGGCCATCTTGCACACCCTTCAGCAGGCGGGATACGACCTGGGGGAGCACCGGCTCCCGGCGGATGGCGAGGCCTTGATGGCCCAGCTGCTCGGGGGACGCAGCAACGATCCCGAAAGCGACCATCGCCCTGCTTTGGCAGAGCTGCCCCTTGCCTCCTACTGCGCCTGGTATGACACCCTGCCCAGCGGCGGGCGCGCTGTGCTCGAAGCCGTCTGGGGCCCACCGGAGCAGGATGGCGGGCTGCAAAAGGGCTCAAGCGGCCCTGTGTTTCCAATCCGCGGCCTGGCCTTTGGCTCCGTGGTGGTGCTGATCCAACCCAGCCGTGGCTACGAACGCGACCCTGCTCTCACTTACCACAGCCCCGATCTCCCCCCCACCCATGCCTACCTCGCCCAGTACCTCTGGATTCGCTTGGTGCAGCGCGCCCAAGTGGTGGTGCATGTGGGCAAGCACGGCAACCTCGAGTGGCTCCCTGGCAAGGGGGTGGGCCTCAGTGAGGACTGCTTTCCGGAATGGGCCTTGGGACCCCTGCCGCACCTCTACCCGTTCATCGTCAACGATCCGGGGGAGGGGAGCCAGGCCAAGCGGCGCTCCCAGGCGGTGATCCTCGATCACCTCACCCCCCCGCTGGGCCGGGCCGGCTTGGAGGGCGACTTGCAGCGCCTGGAGGCTCTCCTCGATGAGTATTGGCAGGCCCTGGAGCTGGGCAGTGGTCGCTGCGATCTCCTGCGCAGCCAACTGGAGGGCCTCATGGCCACCATGCAGCTCCCCAGCGGCAGCGAGGGCGTGAACCGGGCGGGGGGCTCCACGGTGGCTGATCCCCTGGAAGCTCGCCTGGAGGCGGCGGATGGCTACCTCTGTGAACTCAAGGAAGCCCAGATCCGGGTGGGGCTGCATGTGTACGGTCAGCTGCCCGAGGCGGATGCTTTGGCGGAGCTGCTGCTGGCCCTGGCGCGAGCGCCTCAGGCCGGTCGCCCTGGCCTCACCCAGGCCCTGGCAGCCGACCTGGGATTGGCCCTCGATCCATGGGGCGATCTGGAGGAGGCCCCCCTGGAGCCCGAAGATCGCGCTCGGCTGCTCCACTGGGGCCAAAAGGGCGGTGATGGGGCCCTCAGGCGGGTGGGCGACGCCGTGGCCCTGCTTGAGAGCGAGGCCCTGGCTCGCCTTCGCGCCCTCCTCGGCCTGGAGGGCCCAGCGCCCTGCCAGGCCGAGGGCCCCGCTGGCGCCCAAGCTCTCCAGGCGGTGCGAGAGGAGCTGCTGCCCAGGCTTCTGGCCTGCGGCGACGCCGAACGCCAAGCCCTGCTCAAGGGCCTGGCGGGGGGCCGCATCGCGGCTGGCCCCTCCGGCGCACCCACCCGGGGCCGGGGGGAGGTGTTGCCGACGGGGCGCAATTTTTACAGCGTGGATCTGCGGGGGCTGCCAACGGAGGCCGCCTGGGACCTCGGCCGTCGCAGCGCCGAGCTGCTCTTGGAGCAGCATTGGATGGAGGAGGGGGAGGACCTGCGCAGCCTGGCCCTCTCGGTGTGGGGGACGGCGACGATGCGCAACGGTGGGGAAGACATCGCCCAGGCCCTGGCCCTGATGGGGGTGCGCCCCCTCTGGGATGGACCAACCCGCCGGCTGGTGGATCTGGAGGTGGTGCCCGCCTCTGCCCTCGGCAGACCGCGCGTGGATGTCACCCTGCGCATCTCGGGACTCTTCCGTGATGCCTTTCCCCAGCTGGTGCATTGGTTCAACCAGGCCTGCCGGCTGGTGGCTGCCCTGCCCGAAGCGGAGGAGATCAACCCCCTGGCCAGCCAGGCCCGGGTTCAGGGGCATTGGGGGAGGGTCTATGGCTCGGCGCCAGGGGCCTACGGCGCGGGGCTGCAGGCCTTGATCGACAGTGGGCAGTGGGAGGAGAGGGCTGATCTGGCGGATGCTTTCCTGGCTTGGAGCAGCTGGCGATACGACAGCGAGGGGCCAGGGCCGACCGCAGAGGTGGTGCCCCACGCCGACCGCGAAGGCTTGCTGGATCGCCTCGCCGCTGTGCAGGTGGTGCTTCACAACCAGGACAACCGCGAACACGACCTGTTGGATTCCGACGACTACTACCAGTTCCAGGGAGGTCTCAGCGCCGCCGTGGAGCGGGTCAGTGGCCGAAGACCCACGTTGTGGTTTGGTGACCACTCCCGTCCGCAACGGCCCCGCGTGCACCGGCTGGAAAAGGAGCTCGACAAGGTGATCCGCTCCCGCTTGCTCAATTCCCGCTGGTTGGAAGGCATGCAGCGCCACGGCTACAAGGGAGGCTTTGAAATGGCCGCCAGCCTCGACTACCTCTTTGCCTATGACGCCAGCACCGGTCGGGTGCCGGATTGGAGCTATGGCGCCATTTGTGACCGCTGGCTGCGCCAGCCCGACACGTTGACGTTTCTGCGCAAGGCCAATCCCTGGGCCCTGCGGGACATGGGCGAACGGCTGCTCGAAGCTCACCATCGGGGGCTTTGGCGCAGTGCTTCCTCAGCGCAATTGGCGGATCTGCGCAGCCTTGTGCTCGACAGCGAGGCCCGGATCGAGCAGCGCTGATCCGGGCTGGGGGCTTTAGCTGTTGAGGTCTTTGGCCATGGCCTTAAAGGGATCGATGGCTCCAGGCTTGCTCGTGGCTTGGCTGGAGGCCTGATCACCCCCGCCCTCCTGGCTCTTGCGGCTGACGGCCGGCGCCCCCGGTTTGTTGACGCCACCGACGGCCGCACCCTTGAGCCGCTCAGCCAGCTGGGCGGCAGACATTTGCTGGGCGAAGGTTTTTTTCACTGGCTTGGGAACCCCACCGGTGAGGTTCACATCCGGATTGGTCTCCTCGCTGGTGCCTGCCAGCCCCGGCGTCATCTTTTCCAACCGAGCTTCCATCGAAGCCACTTCAGCCACCATTTCCTTCTCGCCGGGCGAGTCGGCGTTGCCGGGGAAGGTGTGGCGAATCGTGTTGGAGCGCCGCATGAAATTCACATCCCCCAGGGTGCTGGAGGAATCGGCATCGAGAAAGAAGGTGTTGTCACTCTTCTTCGGGTTGGCTTCAGCAGCCGAGCCGGCCACTTTCACCCCCTCCCGAGCAGCGTTGTCCCGGCCAGCGCTGGCGGCTCCGCGGTTTCCGAGCAGTCGATCGAACAGTCCCATCAGGCTGAGAGGAATGTGTCAGCAAACCCTAGCGGCCGTTGAGCTCAAGACCATGGGTATCGGTGCCGCAACTCTGCAAAAGACCACGATCCTCCAGATCGGCGGCAATCGCTGCGCACACATGGGGCGTGGGTTCCCAACGGCCCTGCATGCCGT
>JBJTWN010000090.1:0-6261 GCA_046081785.1 Cyanobium sp. | reverse complement strand
CTTGTCCACCCAGTCGGCCCGCACGGCCAGGTATTCCTCGGGGTGCACCTTCCAGATCTGGGCTGTGGTGGCCGCCAGGTAGCCGATCTTGTCAGCTGTGATGCGGCTGGGCCAGGGATCGCCGGTGGAGAAGGCCTCCATGGTGCCGTTCTTCATGCCCTGCAGGGTTTCTGGCGCCGGAACTTTGAGCAGTTCCACGGCGGTGTTGGGGTTCACGCCGTTGCCAGCGAGCCAGTAGCGGATCCAGATCTCCTGGTTGGCCTTGGGGAAGGTGTAGGCCGCCTTGAACTTGCGACCCTCCTTCTTTTGAAATGTCTCAAAGAAGCCTGGCGAGGTGGTTTTCAGATCAATGCTGAGGTTGCCGTCTTTGACGGAATTGGCAGCGGCGATGCCATTCCCCTGGCTCATCAACATCGCCAGCACATACATCGGCACCTTCTTGCCATTGGTGATCGCCCCCTCGCTGATCATCTGGGGCATGGGCAGCTGCCACTGGCCGCCGTCGATCCCACCGCCGGCGCTGCCGAGCACCACGTTGTCGCGGGCGGCGCCCCAGCTGGCCTGCTTGCTGAGGTTCACTTCCATGCCGTGTTTGGCGAAGAAGCCCTTCTCCACCCCGATCACCAGGGGAGCGGCCTCCAGGATGGGAATGAAGCCGAGGTTGACGGTTTTCACCTCCACATCCGCGTTGGCGGCCACCGGAGTGGCGGCCGGCGTGCCCGCTGCTCCCGGAGCGGTTGCCGTGCCAGCGCCTGTGCGGCTGGGGGGATTGCCTAAACATCCACCCAATAACAGGGTGGTGGAGAGGGCTCCACTGAAGAGAGCCATGAACTGACGACGCTTGGCCATGGTGAACTCGTGCAGGAGAGAAGTCAGGACGACATTTGCAGGAGCGAGCTTGTAATTGCCCGCATCAAAATCGGGAGCAACCATGGCTGCACCCTGGAGATGAAAATTCAGCCCAGAGTCTTGGAGTTCAGGGAGAGTCTGTGCTGAATGGAAATGACAAACTGGAATGAACTGACGTTTTTCCTTGTGTCATTCTCCCTTTTGAGGAGCTGGTGAACTTTAGGGATAACGTTTGCGGGTTGGGTAGGGGAGTTCCGCAGGATTGGCAATCGCATCAATAAAGCTGTTTGATCATTTCGACAACCAAAAACAGCGATGAAGGGCTGAAGGAGATGTCCAGGGTTTCAGGCTTCACTTCTGGCCGATGGTTCTGGAAAGAGCCAATCGTCTTCTCCTTCGCGAACCAGGGAGCCCGCCTGGCGGAATTGGGAGATGGCCTTGGTCACCGTCACCCGCGTCAGCCCAGAGATTTCCGCCAGATTGCGATGGGTGAGGTTGAGCTCGTCAAAGCTCAGGCTCACGCCCCTGCGGCTCACCCTGCCGAATCGGCTGCCGATCCAGAGGAGCAGCTCAAACAGGCGCACCTCAGCAGGCCGGGTGCGACTGAACTTCAGGAGGGTGGAAATCTGCTGGCTCTGCCCCAGCAGAAAGGCTTCACGATCCTCACCGCTCGGGCTGACCTCCAGCAGGCGGATGGCTGAATGCGCCAACAATTGCAGGGGATCCACCGCGATGAGGGGCGGGATCACCAGTTCCCCAGGACCCCAGAGCCCCAGGGTGATGGATTCCCCGTGCTGGCTCCAGCTGGCGGCTCGGAGATAGCCAGCTTCAATCCTCCAGCTGAGGTTGCAGGGCACGCTGGAGCCGGAATGGAGGCTGAGCTCAAGATGACGTGACGACATGACGGTAACCATGGCTTGGCGGAGGCTTGGGGGAGAAGAGTGGAATGGACTTGCAAGCAAATGTGTCGGACTTACCCTAGGGAGTGATTGTGAATACTTGGGGAATGCCGCTAAAAAGAGTCTTTGATCGCAGTGATCATCTGCCTTGATTATCTGGTTGTCCCGGCAACAATGAAGAGTGTGCGTTTGCTGGCTACATCCAAGTTCATCCTGCTTGACTATGGATTCCTGGAGAAATTGGTCCGCCACCAGGCAACTGATGGCGGATTTTTTTCTTCCTTGCCGGAGGCGGCTGCTGCGTCGCCTCAGGCCTCAAGGTAGGCCTGGTGGTCGCGGGTGAGTTGCCGGATGGCGGCGTTGGCCCTGCGTTCCAGGCCTCGGGCGCTGTCCCGGCTGATGCCCATCCGCCGCGCTGTGGCGCTCAGGCTGAGAGGCTTCTCTGCATCGAGGCCGTAGCGGAAGCGCAGCAGGGTCGCTTCTGCATCCGCCAGATCCTGGAGGACCCGTGCGATGTCTTGCTGCAGGAAGGTGGCGGCCAGCTGCTCCTGGGGGTTGCTGCTGCGGCAGGCCAGGGTTTCCATCAACGTCTGCGCGCTGCCGGATCCGCTCTGGGCATCCAGGCTCAAGGGCTCCTGGGCGCGGAACAACACCTCCCGGATGTCGAGCGGGTTGAGGCCCGTGGCCTCGGCCAGTTCCCCCAGGCTCGGATCACGGCCCAGCTCCTGAGCCAGCTTCTGCTGGCCCTGCCGCAGCCGTTGCAACTGATCCACCATGGTGGATGGGAGGCGGATGGTGCGGCCCCGGTTGATCAGGGCGCTGCCGATGCCCTCCCGAATCCACCAGGTGGCATAGGTGGAGAAGCGATAACCGCGGCTGGGGTCAAACCGTTCTACCGCCTTGATCAGGCCGATGGTGCCCTCCTGGATGAGATCCTCCAGTTCCCCGGGCCGGTGTGGATGGCGCCGCGCCAGGCTGATCACGAGCCGCAGGTTGGCCACCACCATGCGGCTGCGGGCCCGTTCGGCTCGACCCAGGCAGCGCAGCAGCTCCCGTTGCGTGAGGCCAGCCGCCAGCGCCCAAACCTCCTGGCACGGGGCCGTGCCTCCGGAGCGGATCGTGATTTCCTCTTTCACTTCTAGCAATTGACGGCCTTTCTGCACCTGGCGAGCCAGGGAAATCTCCTCAGCAGCCGATAGCAAAGGCGTGCGTGCAATGGCGCGCATGTTTGGGCTGAGTGCGTCGCAGCTGCCCTGGGGGCGCTTCTGTGGCGCAGGCATTTTTAGCTTGGTGAGGTAGGTCGGCAGACGTTAAATCCTGGGATTCAGCGCTGGGTGTTTCTTCCCCTTTTTTGGCATGTAGAAAGTGAAATCAATTTAATCAGTTCAGCTGATCAATCCAAGGATTCAGCGGATTCAGCCTGGGAGGCAGGCTCACCCCGAACCATCGGTGTCCGCCTCCAGAGATCGATTGGCACCTTGCCCCGCTTTGCGGATCAGCCAGTAAGCCGTGGCCAAGCCCACCACGATCAGGCCAAAGCCCGCCATCATCGGTGCCTTGCTGCCATCGGAACTCGGAGGCAGCACGATCACCTTCCGTGCCACAGCGGTGAGAGCGGTGAGCAGCACCAGCTCGATTTGCACCACTTGGTCGCGGAGATAGGCCATCACGTTCTGCAACACCTCCAGGGCGATGAAGATCAGCAACAGGCGATCGAGAAGCTTGATCAGATCCCCGTTGAACCAATCCGTCTGCGATTCGATGAGTTTGAAGCCCGATTGCAGCAGCAATTCAATCGTGGCAAAACCGATGACCACAGCCAGGAGCAATGCAAGGGTCTTGGCGAGCGTGCGTTCGTAGCTGTGGATGACTTTCAGGAAGCGCTTGTCGCTGAAAATGTCCATGGCTTTTTGATCAATGGTCATGGGAATCGAGCGCCGATCCAGCAAGACCAACGAATTGCCGTCGCCCAACCAGTGGCCCAATGTCCACTTCATGGGTTTGTCTTATTGGATCTTAAGGGGGATTTCTGCGCACTGGGTGCGGGTTGTTTGCAGCCATAAAAAAACCCCGGCCCTCGCGCTGGGGTTTTTTGCTGCCAGTGACTCCTGGACCAGGGTGCTTCAGAACTTGTGATCCCGAAGGGCTTCCACGGGATAGATGTAGGTGATGATCGAATAGTTGGCGTAATACTTGGCTTCGATCTGGCTAATGATCTTGTCGGCCAGCTCACGGGTGCCTGTTAGCACTTCAATCTTCACATTGGCCAGGGTGTGGGACACACTCGGATCACCTGTGGAGCGCACATTGCGGGTGCCTTCCCCCCCCGCCGCACTGACGGTGTAACCGGTGGCACCGGACTCCATGATGAGCTTGGTGAGTTTCTTGGAGAGGACTTCCTCTGCAACGATCACCAGCTTCCAGACCTGTTGACTCATGACGTGACCTCAAATGGGTTGGGATTGGGGCGGTTTCAGGGCTTCATGCCCAGGAGCATCTCGGCAAGCCCGATGAACAGGGGGATGCACAGGGCGATGGCCACTGGGGTGCCGATGGCTGTGGAAGCGCCGATGTAGGCAGAGGGATTTGCTGAAGGAATGCCGGCTCGCAGGGTTGGTGGGCCCGAAATATCGGAACTAGAGGCGGCGATCACGGCGAGCACCACCGCACCGCCGATGCTGAAACCGGTGAGCTTGTGAATCAGAAGCCCCACGCCGAAGGCCAGAAATCCATGCAGGATGGGGGCAATAAAGGCGTAAATCGCGAACCACTGGGCCACCTTCCGCAGCTCATTCATGCGCTGGGCGGCTTCCATCCCCATGATGATCATCAGGATCGCCAGAAAGCCGCGAAACAAGGGATTGAAGAAGCTCTCATAAACTGGTTCGGGCTTGGTGAGGATGCCAAGGGCCACACCCAAAAGCAAGGCCGTCACAGCAGAACTCTGCAGACTCTCCTTGATGATCGGCCAAATTTCCACCTTTTCCGCTGTATTTCCGGTTTGCTTGCTCAGATAAACGCTGGCCACCACGATCGCGGTCACCAGGGCCGGAATGTCCATGAAGGGGTAGAGGGCCGCCGTCCAGGCCTCATAGGGGATCTTGGCGGCGTCCAACTGGGGCAACACCGCCGCCAGGGTGGAGCCACTCACCGCTCCGAACAGCCCCCCGGTGGCCACGGCGTCGGGCACCTTGATGCCCGGCAGCTTGCCGAGGGTGAACTTGCTGATGAACACGATCACAATGCCCAGCAACACCGCTGCGATCGCCGGTAGGAAGATTTCGGCGGGGTTGGAATTGCGGATGGCAATGCCGCCCGTGAGACCGATCTTCATCAGCAGGAAGAAGCTGATGAACTTATAGATCGAATCGGGGATGGCCAGCTGGCTGCCGAGGGAGGCAACGATGATGCCGCCGATCAGGAAGCCCAGGGTTGGCGACTGAAGTTGCTCAATGAAGAGCTTGATGAAGTCGGACAATTGGAAACCTCAGGGTGTAAGCAAGTGATGGTTGTCGAGGGGAGTGAGGTGGCCTTGGCCAGGCTTCACGTTCGGCTTGGACTGGTTTGCACCACTACAAACGGGTGTTGACGCGAAACCATAGGGAGTGTCTGAAAGATTTGGGTGGGGTGCGTCACTTTCCCTTCATGCGAGCTGGTGCGATACAGGCCAGCTCCCCAATCCGTGCTGGGAATCCCTATAACCCTGCCCACCTCTCCAGGCCCCCCATGCTCCCCATCCCCCCGCTGCTGATGGAGTTCAGCTCCCATCAGCTTGAAGCGGCTGAAACCTTGCTCCAGGTTGGCCGGTTTCTGGTGATCTTCATCGCTGCCCGGGCGATCGCTGAGCTGATGGTGCGCCTGCAGCTCCCCACGATCCTCGGGGAGCTGGTGGCGGGTGTGCTGATCGGTGTTTCCGGGTTCCACCTGATCGTGCCTCCAGGCACCCAGGCGGAACTCTCCGGCGGGCTTTCAGGGCTGGTGGCCTCCCTCACGGAGATCACGCCGCAGGCGGTGCGCCACATCTACGACGAAACATTCCCCAGCTTGCAGACCGTCTCCCAGCTGGGGTTGTTTGCCCTGTTGTTTCTCACGGGCCTCGAGAGCGAGCTGGATGAGCTGGTGGCCGTGGGGGCCCAGGCCGGCACCGTGGCAGTGACCGGGGTGGTGCTGCCCTTCGCCCTCGGCACCGCCGGCCTCTACTACCTCTTCCATGTGCCGCTGATCCCAGCGGTGTTCGCCGGTGCCGCCATGACGGCCACCTCCATCGGCATCACGGCGAGCGTGTTCGGAGAGCTGAAGTGGCTCAAGCGCAGCGAGGGCCAGATCGTGATCGGCGCCGCCGTGCTCGACGACATCCTCGGCATCGTGATCCTGGCGGTGGTGGTGGCGATCGTGGGTGGGGGCGCCTTCACCCTTGGGCCGGTGGTGCGGCTCTGCCTGGCGGCGGTGGCCTTTGTGGCCGTGGCCCTGGTGCTCAGCCGCACGGCGGCCCCCCTCTTCGACTGGGTGGTGG
>JBJTWN010000089.1:0-33330 GCA_046081785.1 Cyanobium sp. | reverse complement strand
TTTGATGCCGCTCGCTGGGAGGCCTTCAACACCCGCCGGGAGCGCCTGGCCGCCGCTGCCCGGGCCCGACTGGTGTTTTGGCTGGACGGGGAGGCGATTGCCCTCGCTTCTCGCAGCGCGCCTGATCTCTGGTCTTGGCGGGGCGGCGTGTATGCCTTCCTGCCCCCATCCAGTCCAACCGCGATCCCGGCCGCAGGGGTGGAGAGGCCTGCGCCAACGGCCTTCGCCAGGGAAGCAGGGGGAGCGGACACCCGTTCCATGGCCGAACGCAGCCGGCGGGTGGTGGAGATCAGGGCCTGGCTCGAGGGCCACCCGGATGCCCCCGATGAGTTGCGGATCACGCTGGTCGACGAGCTGGGCCGGCTGCTCTTCAGTTTGGGGGATTTCGACGATGCCCTGGCCCATTGGCGCGAGGTGGAGCTGCCCCTCCATCGCCGGCTGGGCGATGCCAGAGGCCAGGCCATCACGATGGGGAAGATCGCGGATGTGTTGCAAGAGCGAGGGCGGCTGGATGAGGCGCTGCGGATCTATCAGGAAGAGGAATTGCCTGTTTATGAACGGCTGGGCGATGTGCGCGGGAAGGCTGTGACGATGGGGAAGATTGCGGATGTGTTGCAAGCGCGAGGGCAGCTGGATGAGGCGCTGCGGATCTATCAGGAGGAGGAATTGCCTGTTTATGAACGGCTGGGCGATGTGCGCGCGAAGGCTGTGACGATGGGGCAGATTGCGGACCTGCTGAAAGCCCTCAGGCAGAGAGAGAAAGAAATACCGCCCTCCTGAGGAGGGCCTCACCCCGCCAGCACCGCCTGCAGCCCACCGCTGTAGAGGAGGGCGGTGCAGAGGATCGCGCCGGCCCAGCACAGGCTGCGCAAGGGCGGGATGTTGGCCACATAGGCGCCGATGTAGGCCAGCCGCAGCAGGGGATGGAGCCAGGCGGCGCCGATCGCCAATCCCGTGGGCAGCCAGCCATGGGCCGCGGCCACCAGGGCCAGCAGGCAGGCGGGGGCATGGAGAGTGAAGGCCTCAAAGGTGTTCTGATGCGCCCAGTTGGCCCGCTTGCCCCAGGCCGGCAACCGCTCAAACATGGCCCGGGGGGCAGCCAGATCGGCGGGCGTGAAATCGGCCTGGGAGCGCGCGGCCCCCAGGGGGATCAGGCTGGCGATCACCACAGCGCCTGAGAGCACCAGCGACCAGGCAAAGGGCGCCCCTGTCGCCAGCCCTGCCATTCCCCCGCTAGCGGCCACGCCCATGAGGGCGGGAAGGGCGGCAATGGGGAGCAGGGGGAGGCCCATCGAAAGAGGCTGCAGGTGGGTCAGTTCTAGGGGCTCCAAGGGCGTGGGGCGAGCGGCAGCAGGGGAAGCCGTTCGCTTTGCTGGGTTGGTCTTGCGGCGTAGGGTTGGCCTGATCGCAGCGCAGCCTTGGGCCATGGCCGACTCCTTCTCTTTTGACGTCGTGAGTGATTTCGATCGTCAGGAGTTGGTGAATGCGATCGATCAGGCGCGCCGGGATGTATCCACCCGCTACGACCTGAAGGACTCCAAGACCGAGATCGCGCTGGAGGAGACCACCATCACCATCACCACCGCCAGCGACATGACCCTCCAAGCGGTGGAGGACATCCTGAGCCAGAAGGCCACCAAGCGAAATCTTTCCCTCAAGATCTTCGACTTCCAGCCAGCGGAGCCCGTGGGTGGCAACAGGGTGCAGCAGGTGGTGAAGCTGCGGCGGGGCCTCAGCCAGGAGCTGGCCAAAAGCCTCAGCAAAACCGTGCGCGACAACCTCAAAAAAGTGACTGTCGCCATCCAGGGTGAGAGCCTGCGGGTGACGGGCAAGAGCAAGGACGACTTGCAACAGGCGATCCAGCTGCTCAAGGCCCAGGACGTGGAGTTGCCGCTGCAGTTTGAAAACTACCGCTGACGCCTGGCGCCATGCCCCAACCCGAGGCTCCGCCACAGGCCCCGCCGCCACGGGGTTGGCGGTTTTGGATTGATCGCGGCGGCACGTTCACCGATGTGGTGGCCTGCCCGCCGGGAGGCCCCCTCCAGGTGCGCAAGGTGCTCTCCCTTCAGCCGGAGCGGCCCGGGGATCCGGCCGTGCGGGCGATGGGGGAGATGCTGGGAGTGTCTTGGGGAGAGGCTTTTCCGTCGGGGCTGGTGGAGGAGGTGCGGCTCGGCACCACCGTGGCCACCAATGCCCTGTTGGAGGATGCCAGCCAGCCCGTTCTGTTGCTGCTCACCAGTGGCCTCGCCGATCTGCTGCGCATTGGCGACCAACACCGACCTGATCTCTTTGCCCTCCGCATCGAGCGCCCCCAGCCTCTCGATGTGCGCGTGGTGGAGGTGGAGGGACGGCTGGGGGCCGATGGCGCCCAGGTGAGTCCCCTGCTGTTGGATGGGGCGCTGGAAGAGCGCCTGCGCCAGTGCTTGGCGGATGGTCCGCGTCAGCTGGCGGTGGCCCTGCTCCACAGCTGGTGCAACCCCGCCCATGAGCTGGCCCTGGCGACCTGGCTGGCGAAGCGGGGCTTTGGCGCCGCGCTCCTCTCGCACCAGATCAGCCGCCAGCCCAGGCTGCTGCCGCGGGCCGCCACCACCGTGGTGGAAGGGGCCTTGGCGCCGGTGTTGCGCGCCTATCTCTCCGGCGTGGCGGCGGAGATCGGCTCCGCCACCCGGCTGCGGGTGATGACCTCCAGCGGCGCGCTGCGCAGCCCCACCCTGCTGCGCGCCAAGGACACCATCCTCTCCGGCCCCGCGGGTGGCATGGTGGGGGCGGTGGCGGCGGCCCGAGCAGGGGGTTTGGCCCACTTGCCCCTCGTGGGATTCGACATGGGGGGCACCTCTACGGATGTGTTCCACTTCGATCCCTCTCGGGGCGATCTGGCCTGGGAGCGGCTCAGCGGCATGGAGGTGGCGGGCCTGCCCCTGCTGGCGGAGTTGCTCCCGATCCACACCGTGGCGGCGGGGGGGGGATCGGTGCTCCAGGCGGTGGAAGGCCGGCTGGTGGTGGGACCCTCATCGGCCGGGGCTGACCCCGGGCCCGCCTGTTACCGGCGGGGAGGCCCGGCCACCATCACCGATGCCAACCTCCTGCTGGGCCGCTTGCCCTGGCAGGCGCTGCCAGCGGTGTTTGGCGCCGCGGGCGATCAACCCGCGGATCGGGCGGCGGTGGAGCGGCGCTTTGCGGAGCTGGCGGAGCCCCTCGGGCTCAGCTCTGAGCAGGTGGCCCTCGGCGCCCTCCAGGTGGCGGTGGAGCGGATGGCGGAGGCCATCCGCCGCATGTCGATCCAACGGGGCCACGACATCCGTCAAGCGCTGCTGGTGAGCTACGGAGGGGCGGGCGGGCAGCACGCCTGCGCCCTGGCGAGCCGGCTGGGGATGGGCCGGGTGCTGCTCCATCCCCTCGCTGGAGTGCTCTCGGCCTATGGCATCGGCCTGGCCCCCCAGCAACTGCATCGGGAGCGCAGTCTGAGGGCGCCATTGGAGCTGGGCCTGGGATCCGCGCTGCGAACCGCCGTGGCGGAGATGGTGATGGAGGGCACTCGGGCCCTGGAGGCGGCGGGGGATCTTCCGCTCGGTCAGGCGCCAGCGGTGTCGATTCGGCTCCACCTGCGCAGCGCCGCCAGCGAGCAGGCGCTGGAGGTGGAGGGGAGCGACCTGCTTGAGCAGGATCTCGAGGGGGAGGAGGAAGGCTGGATCGCGGCGTTGCGCCAGCGCTTCGAGGAGATCCATCGCTGCCGCTTCGGCCATCGCCCCGCGGAGGAGGCCTTGGTGCTGGAGCGTGTCGTGATCACCTTGCAACCGCTGGCGGTGGTTGTGGAGGACTCCGCTCCGGAGGCCCCAGGAGCCGAAGGGGGCCGCCCCCCTGAGCCGGAGGCACGCCTTCCCATGTGTCTGCCGGATCCCGAAACGCCTGCCGGCCAGACGGTGCGGCCGTTGTGGGAGTCGGTGCCTCTCTGGCGGCGGAATCAGCTGCGCCCTGGCCAATGCCTGGCGGGGCCAGCCGTGGTGTTGGAGGAGACGGGCACCCTGGTGTTGGAGCCGCGCTGGCAGGCCCGGGTGTTGCCTGGCGGGGAGCTGCTGCTGGAGAGCATGGAAGGGCAAGGGACGCCCGCCGATCGCCCCGCTCGCCTGCTTCAAGATGGTGTTCCCCTGGATCCCGGTCTACCGGGTTCCGAGCCTCCGGATCCGGTGCGCCTGGAGTTGTACAACCACCGCTTTTCCGCCATCGCTGAGCAGATGGGGGTGCGGCTGCAGCAGAGCAGCCGCTCAGTGAACATTCGCGAGCGGCTGGATTTCTCTTGTGCCCTCTTCGATCGGGCCGGGCGGCTGGTGGCCAATGCCCCCCACATCCCGGTGCATCTGGGCTCGATGGGGGAGAGCGTCAGCTCCTTGTTGGCTTCCATCGCCAGGGGTGAGCGGCCCCCGTTGGGCCCTGGGGATGTGATGGCGTCCAACGATCCGTTCCATGGGGGCACCCACTTGCCGGATGTGACGGTGATCACACCGGTGTTTGCCGCCATCGGTGGCGAGGGTCGCGACGCAGCAGAACCGGTGGCATTTGTGGCTTGTCGCGGCCACCACGCCGATGTGGGGGGGATCACGCCGGGCTCCATGCCGGCCTCCAGCCGTCGCATTGAGGAGGAGGGTCTGCTGCTCGACAACGTGCCCCTGCTGCAGGGCGGCGTGTGGGAGGAAGGGGCCTGGCTGGCGCGCTGCGCGGCAGGGCCGTATCCGGTGCGCAAGCCGCGGCGCTTCCTGGCGGATCTGCGGGCCCAGGTGGCTGCCAATCAGCTGGGGGTGCAGGAGCTGGGCCGGCTGATGGCGGAAGGGGGGCAAGGGGAAGTGATCGCCTACATGGCCCATGGGCAGCGGCAGGCGGCGGAAGCGGTGCGGAAGGTGATCCAGCGCTTGCGCGATGGCCAGCACACCGTGGAGCTCGATGGCGGCGGCCGGATTGTGGTGGCGATCCGCGTGGATCGTCAGGCCAGGAGGGTGCGGGTGGATTTCGGCGGCAGCTCGCCCCAACAGGAGAGCAATCTCAATGCACCTTTGGCGATCACCAAGGCCGCCGTGATGTACGTGTTTCGCACTTTGGTGGAGGAGCCTTTGCCCCTGAACGCCGGCTGTTTTGATCCGATTGATCTGGTCGTGCCCCGAGGGTCGTTGCTGTGGCCGGATCCACCGGCAGCGGTGGTGGCGGGCAATGTGGAAACATCCCAGGCGGTGGTGAATGCCCTCTATGGCGCCCTTGGGGTGATGGCAGCGGCCCAGGGCACGATGAACAACCTGAGCTTTGGCGATGGCGAGCGGCAGTACTACGAGACCATCTGTGGCGGAGCGGGCGCGGGCCTGGATCGGGATGGCGCGGGCTTTGCGGGAGCCAGCGCCGTGCAGACCCACATGACCAATTCCCGCCTCACGGATGTGGAGATCCTGGAAGAACGGTTCCCCGTGCGGCTGGAGCGCTTCGCGATTCGCCAGGGCAGCGGTGGAGCGGGGCGGTGGCGAGGCGGGGATGGGGTGGAGCGGTGGCTGCGCTTTCTGGAACCCACGACCGTGTCTGTGTTGTCGGGATCCCGGCGGGT
The DNA here is from genome assembly GCA_046081785.1 of Cyanobium sp. Lineage (GTDB taxonomy): Bacteria > Cyanobacteriota > Cyanobacteriia > PCC-6307 > Cyanobiaceae > Cyanobium. The sequence continues at coordinate 27,749 of JBJTWN010000089.1, read as the reverse complement.
GGCACCCTTCGGGCTGGCGGGCGGGCAGCCTGGCTGTGTGGGGGAGAATGCCATCCAGCGGCTTGGAGGGGCCTGGGAAGCGTTGCCGGGCTGCGTGCAGGTGGAGATGGGGGCTGGGGATCTGCTGCGGATCGCGACGCCAGGGGGTGGGGGGTATGGGGTGGATGCCTAGACAACGTCTGCATCGAGTTGCCGCACTTGTTTCTCTTGCTGCGGTCCTCTTCGTTCCCGTGTTGGCTCAGGCCGCTGAACCTCGCCCCGAATGGTTGTTGATCTCTGCCGATCAACGCTTTGCTTGGACCAATGAGATGTTTGAGCCTCCGCAAGCACTGGAGAATGGGGCACGAAAAATGATTTTTGCAACGGATCAGAAACTCACGCCCGCTTGTCAAAGAAGGGAAGTCGTCAAGATTGTTCGGGATCGACCTCTTCTTTTGGAGCAAGGCCCTGGCTATCGCTTATTGCATCATCTTGAGAGGTGGGAGATCGATAGTTGCGGTCAATTGGTGACCTACCTTGCTTGGTACACGCTGGATGATTTTCATCAGCAGCAACCGCCGCGCATCATCACTGGGGCCCCGCGCATCATCACGGGTCCCCTGGCAGAGGCCGAGACGTTTGCAGAAAAACAACCGGCACTCAGGGCCCTGTTGAACTATAAGCCCCACTGAGATTGACTTTATCATCATTGTCGAAGCTCTTCGCAGAATCAGCATGCTTGATGCGCGCTTATTTCTTTCTATATCCAATTCAAGGGCTATTATTGATTTCAGGAATCTCCTCGCCCATGACTATGGCGACGTTGACGACGATTCGGTGTTCGGCCTTGCCTACTCGGATCTGATTGCCACGCGAGACCAGACTTGAGCGGATCCTGTTAACCTGCAGGGCATCCTTGCGATTTGTGTGCCACCAGGAGTGGGTAGCTTCAGGACCCGCGAACCACTGCTAAACTAGAAGAATACAATCACTTGAGCTCATGTTTAGTTCATGAAAAGGATTGGCAAGTGTGGGGTGGTTCGCAGAACCGCTCACTCGTTAAATTGGCCATGCGGGGGCGAGGATGTTTGATAACTTGGTGTGGTTACTCGACCGGATGCTCCTCGGTGACCTTGTGTTTCGTCTTGAGCACTACCGCTCCGAAGACTGGAACGGTGGCGATCACTTTCGATTTTACAAAATCCGCAAGCTCGTTGATCAATATCGGGCATTTTTCGCCCGCCACCCAGGCTGCCGCCCATCGCGGCTGTTAGAACTTGGGATCTACGACGGCGGGAGCACCGCGTTCTGGCATGAAGTCCTGGGGCCAGACAAGCTAGTCGCCGTGGACCGCATGGACCGATCTGACAGCCCATACTTCCGCCGGTATTTGGAGTCCCAGGGGCTGACCGGTCAGATCCATACGTACTGGCGCACTGACCAATCCGACAAAGTCCGACTCCGCTCCTTGGTCGCCGAGGAGTTCGGCGGGCAACTGGACATGGTGATCGACGATGCCTCCCACCTTTATTGGCCGACCCGGGCGAGTTTCGAGGCATTATTCCCGCTCTGCGTCCCTGGCGGCCTTTACATCATTGAGGACTGGGCCTGGGACCACTGGGCCGAGTTCTCCTCCCCGGATCATCCATGGGCGAAGGAGGAGCGGTTGACGCGCCTGGTGATCGAGTTGATCGAGGCGGCGGGAACATCGACAGACCTCATCTCCAGCATCACCGTCTATGAAGGCTTTGTCGTGGTCGAGCGCGGCCAACGGCAGTTCGAAAACGCGGCCAGGTTGGACCTCGGGGATCAAATCGTCCGCCGGCCGCTCCGGCGGGGTCCGAGTCGGCTCAGTCGTGCTTAGGCGGCACTGGGTTGGAGGCTGACAGCCCGCACCTCATGGATCCGGAGGGCACTTTTCGGGTCGCTCTAGCCAAAACCAGACGCTGGCGGCCGTTCTGTTTCATGTTCACGTCATCGCCTGTGATGGTTGGGCTCCTTCCCCTGCTGATGCTAATCCCTCCCCTGAGCGCCGGCTCCGCCCTGGGGCTGTCCCTGGCGTTGATCGCCTTGCCGCTCTCCCTTCCCGCAGAGGGGGCGGGCCCCCACGCCCCCTCCCCCACGTCCACCCGCGCTCTCCCTCTCACCCCTGCCCCCACCACCAACAACCTGCTGGAGACCCGGGAGCGCTTCCACCCCGTGCTCTCCACCGGAGGCATCGTCGCGGCCCAGGAGAGCTTCGCCGCTGAGGCGGGGGTGCGCCAGCTGCGGGCAGGGGGCAATGCGGTGGATGGGGCTGTGGCCACCGCCTTTGCCCTGGCCGTCACCTACCCCCAGGCGGGGAATCTTGGCGGCGGCGGGTTTCTGGTGCTCTGGTTGCCGGGCCCCTCGCCAGCGCGCGGGCGGGGGTGCCTGCCCTCCAACGCCCCTTCGCCCGAACGCCCCATCGGCGCCGGCACCGCCGTGGCGATCAACTTCCGGGAGGAGGCGCCCCAAGCGGCCACGGCGGGTCTGTTTCTCAAGGCCGATGGGAGCGTGGATCGCCAGCGGGCCACCCGCTCCCTGCTGAGCGTGGGCGTGCCGGGCAGCGTGGCAGGGTTGGTGGCGGCCCAGCGCTGCTACGGCCGGCTGCCCCTGGCCAAGGTGATGGAGCCGGCGATCGCCCTGGCAGAGAAGGGCTTTCCCGTTGGCCCCGCCCTCAGCACCGCCCTTGATGCCTCCACCCACCTCAAGGCCGATCCCACGGCCCGGGCCCTCTTTTTTCGGGCGGGCCCCGATGGCCAGCCCAGGGCCCCGCGCCCCGGCGACCTCCTGCGCCAGCCCCAGCTGGCACGCACCCTGCGCCGCATCGCTGCCCAGGGGGAGCCAGGCTTCTATGAGGGGCCGGTGGCCGCTGCCCTGGCGCGCCTGATGGCCGAGCGTGGCGGCCTGATCACCACGGCCGACCTGCAGCGCTATCGGGCCCGCCTGGTGGCGCCCCTGGAGCGCCGTTTCCACGGCCACCCCATCGCCACCATGCCCCCGCCGGGCGGCGGCCTCACCCTGCTCCAACTCCTGGCCCTGCTGGAGCCCTTCCCCCTGGAGACCAGCGGGCTGAACAGCGCTCGCTCCATCCATCTGCTGGTGGAAGCGAGCAACCTGGCCTATCGCGACCGCAACGACCTGCTCGGTGATCCCGACCAGATCAGCCTTCCTGTGCAACTCCTGCTGGATGAGGCCTATCTGAAGGCTCTGCGCCGGCAGATCGCTCTGGATCGCCATCGTCCCCCCACCGCCCTTCCCCCCCGGCCCCCCTGGCCAGAAGGCACCAACACCACCCACCTCTCCGTGGCCGATCGGCAGGGAGGCCTGGTGGCCCTCACCACCACCCTCAACTTCCCCTTCGGCAACGGCATGGCCGTGCCAGAGGCCGGCTTACTGCTCAACAACGAGATGGATGATTTCACCGCCAGCCCTGGCAAGCCCAACGCCTTCGGCCTGGTGCAGGGCCAGGCCAATGCCATTGCGCCCGGCCGGCGCCCCTTGAGCTCCATGGCTCCCACCCTGGTGTTCCGCCCCGATGGCACGCCCTGGATCGCCACCGGCAGCCCGGGCGGCAGCCGCATCACCACCACCGTGGCCCAGGTGCTCCTCAATCGCCTGGTGCATGGCCGCAATCTCGCCACGGCGGTGGCCGCCCCCCGGGTGCATAGCCAGCTCTGGCCCGATGGGCTCAGCCATGAGGAAGGCCTCTCCCCCGACACTCTCCAGCTGCTGCAGGGATTCGGCCATGCCCTGAAGCTCACCCCCGCCATGGGGGCGGCCCATTCCGTGGAGGTGCGGGAGGGCGGCGGCACTGCCGCCGCCATCGACCCCCGCCGACCAGAAGGGGCCGCTGTTGCTGAATAAGACCCCCATCCGGTCTTGCGCGCCCTTGCGGCCTGGCGCCCGGCGCGTCAGGGCCCCTCAGGCGGTGGTGGGGGTGGCGCCGCCGCTGGTGGGCGGGGCCGTGAGCAGGTTGACAGCGGAAAACGCCAGGGAGATGCCAAAGAGCGTGCCGATGGCCCACAGGCTGTCGCTGGGCCACTCGGCGATCAGCATCCCTCCCAGAACCGCGGTGACGATCCCATCCAGCAAGACCAGGCCCCGTGCGGGCAAGGATTGGGTGGCGGCGGCGGCCAGCTCCATCACGCCCTCGGTGGCCAGCAGGGCCCCCACAAACAGGGTGAGGCTGATGGTGCTCTGGATCGGAAACACAATGCAGGAGAGCCCCCCGATGAGATACAGCACACCGGAAAGGGCTCGAAACACCTTGCCGCGGGTGTCTGGCTCACCGCTCAGCCGCAGAAACTGAGAGGTGGCCGCCACAACAGCGGCGCTGCCCAGCAGAAGGGTGAGGAAGGTGGCGGAGACGAAGGGCAGCACCAATGACAACGCGGCCCCTGCCAGGAGGAGGGCGGCAGTGAGCCAGCGCAGGCGGGGAGAAGCGGGGGCTGTCAAAGGGAGATGGCGCTTGGAGGCAGATTAAGTGCTTCTTCAATGGCTTCTGCCACCAGTTTGCTTTTCGCCACTGCCAGCTCAGGCTGCAGCAGCCTCTTGCCCCGACGGGTGGGTCACCCCGTTCCCGCCGGCATTCTCAACAGCGTCGGGTGGTTCGCCAGAGGCTCTGCCTTGCTGATCAGCCCGGTAGAGCCCCACATCCACTCCGAGGTGTTGATCGGGGCGGCCCGTGATCAGCAGTGCCGTGCGCTGGCGCGTGGCGATCTGCCACATCCATTTGCTGAACAGGGCAATGCGGTTTTCCGTGTCGGGGATGAAGGCCAGATGGGCCAAGGCCCACAGAATCCACCCCACCAGGCCGGTCACGTGCCAGCCGCGCAAATCGGCCACCGCATACCAGGGACCGATGACCGCCATGCTCCCCAGGTCCACCCAGTGGAAAGGGGTCGGGGTCTCCCCCTTCAACCCCGCCAGGATGTCCTTGGCCACCCAGCCGCCCATTTGCACGGCGGGGCCGGCCATCCCTGGCAGGGGCTTGCCGTCGGCAGTGTGGCTGTAGGCGCAGAGATCACCGACGGCGCGAATCTCGGGATGGCCGGGCAGGGAAAAATCAGGCTCCACCACCAACCTGCCGCCCCGATCCACCGAGCAGCCCGTCCGCTCCGCCAATAGCTTTCCGAGGCGGGAAGCCCGCACTCCTGCCGTCCAGCAGATCGTGGCCGCTTCCAGCTCCTCCAATCCGGAGAGGGTGCGCAGGCTCACCCGTCCTAGCGCGATCTCCTCCACCTTGGCACCGAGTTTCAGCTCGACGCCGGCACCCTCCAGATAGCGCCCCGCATCGACGGAGAGTTCGGGCGCCATGGTGGGCAGCACGCGATCCACCACGTCCACCAGGATCACCTTGCATTGCTCCTGCCGGAGTTGCTTGAAATCGCGCTGCACGGCGCGGTGCATCAGCTCGATCAGGGAGCCGGCCAATTCGCAGCCCGCTGGGCCCGCCCCTACCACCACCACGGTCTGCAAAAAGCGGCGGCGTTCTGGATCGGGGGTTTGCTCCGCCTCCTCCAGGGCCATCAACAAGCGGCGGCGGATTTCATCGGCGTGCTCAAGAATCTTCATCGGTGGCGCCAGGGGGCGCCATTCCTCCCTCCCGAAGTAGGTGCTGCCCGAGCCGGTGGCCAACAGCAAATGGTCGTAGCTGTAGCGCTGCTCGTTGAACACCACCTCCTTGGCCTCCGGATCAATGTCCACCACCTCCCCAAGCAGGATTTGGATGTTGGGGGCCTGGCCCACCATCTGCCGCAGGGGGGAGGCCACATCCGCTTCGGACACCAGCCCGGAGGCCACCTGATAGAGCAGGGGCTGGAAGAGGTTGAAGTTGCGTTTGTCGATCAGGGTGACTCGCACCGGCTGGTGGGCCAGGGCATGACAGGCCTTGAGCCCGGCAAAGCCTCCGCCCACGACCACCACATGGGGCCAATCGCGCATGGCCTCAACAGGAGGATCCAATTCCAGGAAGAAGCGTTCCACAGGCCCTAGACGGCCATACATTGCGTCGACCCTATGGGCCTGAGCTGTCTGGCGCTGGTAGCGGTTCAGACCAATGGCTGCGATGACGCACGTTCAGACACAAGCGTCGTCGCTTTCAAGCGATCAGAGGGAACACCTCCCGGAACGCTTGGATCGTGGCGTCGATATCCGCGTCGGAGTGGGCCAGAGATGTGAAGCCCGCCTCGAAGGCGCTGGGGGCCAGGTAGACGCCGCGCTCGAGCATGGCGTGATGGAGCTTGGCGAAGCGCGCGGCATCGGTGGTTTTGGCCTCCTCAAAGTTGCGCACGGGCCCCTTGCAGAGGAAGAAGCCAAACATGGCGCTGATGGCGCCCCCGCAGATCGGGATGCCCGCATCCCGGGCGGCCTCCAGCAGGCCACTGCTGAGCCGTTGGGTGATGGCCTCCAGGCGCTCATAGGTGCCGGGTTGTTTGAGGAGTTCGAGGGTTTTGATGCCCGCGGTCATGGCCAGGGGGTTGCCGCTGAGGGTGCCGGCCTGATACATGGGGCCAGCCGGAGCCACCATGGCCATGATGTCGGCCCGGCCGCCGTAGGCCCCCACCGGCAGGCCGCCGCCGATCACCTTGCCGAGGGTCGTGAGGTCGGGGGTGATGCCGAATTTGGCCTGGGCGCCGCCGTAGCTGATGCGGAAGCCGGTCATCACCTCGTCGAACACCAGCAGGGAGCCGTGCTCGCGGGTGAGTTCCCGCAGGCCTTCGAGGAAGCCGGGTTCGGGGGTGATGAAGCCCGCGTTGCCCACCACCGGCTCGAGGATCACGCCGGCGATCTCCCCTGGGTGCTCGGCGAAGAGGGCTTTGACGGATTCCAGGCAGTTGTAGGGAGCGGTGAGCGTGTTGGCGGTGACGCCGCGGGGCACGCCAGGGGAATCGGGCAGGCCGAGGGTGGCCACGCCCGAGCCGGCCTTCACCAGAAACATGTCGGCGTGGCCGTGGTAGCAGCCCTCGAATTTGATGACCTTGTCGCGGCCCGTGAAGGCCCGCATCAGGCGGAGCACGGCCATGCAGGCCTCAGTGCCGCTGTTCACGAAGCGCACCATCTCCACCGAGGGCACGGCGCCGATCACCAGTTGGGCCAGCTGGTTTTCCAGCTCGCAGGGGGCGCCGAAGCTGGTGCCCTTCTCCAGGGCCTCGTGGAGGGCGGCGATCACCTCGGGGTGGGCATGGCCGCAGATGGCGGGCCCCCAGCTGCCGATGTAATCGATGTAGCGGTTGCCATCCACATCCCAGGCGTAGGCCCCTTTGACCCGGTCAAACACGATCGGTTGGCCGCCCACGGATTTGAACGCCCGCACCGGGGAGCTGACGCCCCCTGGCATGAGCTTCTGGGCAGCGGCGAAGATCTCCTGGGACCGGGTGGTGTGGTGCAGCGCGTGGGTGGCGCCGCCCGAAACGGGAGCCGTAGTCAAGGCTGGATCCGCGGGGGAAGGGTGTTCAGGCCCAAACGGGCCACGGGCATCGCCCATCCTGCCGCACCTTGGGCGTGAACGTCCCCTGGAGGGGAGAGCCCGTTACGGAGCGGCCGTGGTGGAGGCCCTTGGATTCGCCGGGTTTGCTGAGTGGCTGGGCTTGAGCCATCGGCAGAAGGAGGGCCTGGCCACACCCACAACAACAGGCATCCGCTGGATGCCCGGCTGGGCCTCAATGGAGGCAAGCGCGGTTTCATCATCGGCCAAGATTCCTATACCCACGTGCTCAATCGCGGCCCTCCCGGGCTACGCAGCCAGAGAGGGCCGTGGTTGAGCTTCACAAACAGCTGGTTTGCGGGTCCGCAAACCATGCCTAGCCAAAACAAGCCCATGCTCCGATTCCAATGCTGTGTCTTGCCTATGCGGAGGTAGCTGATATCAAATCGGAGGTGGTTCTCGGAGGGCACTATGAGTTCGGCCGTGGTTCTTGGAACCTGCCAACAAAGTGTTAGACCCACTGTGCATCTCATTACAATGCCTTCATAAGCAGATCCTAAGCCTGGCTTGAAGTCTCCGGAATTCTGCCTAGTCTTTCTATCAAGTCTCCACGCCTAAACGTAGCAGAAAGCTGCTGAAGAGAAATATCCTGGCCCCCGTAAAGGTCAGACAGTGCTGTCTGGATATCACCCAACGACTCGATATAGAATCTGTCGCCGTTGGCCTCAATGAGATCATAAGCAGCCCTGAAGTTCAGATGGCTAATTTCTTCTACTTCCGTGAGACTAAGTTCAGCAAGAAGTCGCCGGCCCATCTGCATTGCAATAAAGCAAGATGCGTACCTGACGATAATTGGATCGGTATCTTCAGGGCGCTTACGACGATTTTCTGCAATGCGGTACAGCTGGACAGCAAGCACTACTTGAGATCCATTTAAATTAGGGGAAAAGATCTCACCATAAAGTCTGCCGAATCGTCCATGTCTATCCAGGCGTCTAACCATGCCATGCACCAGAACCGGCACCATGGGGTTTTGTTCATTCCCCCGCAGAGCACTGCGGACTGGTGATGGCCAGCGTTAGACAGCTAAACTCCGCCTCGGCCGAGGGCTGATCGAGGAAGCCATTCTCTGAACAGGTTCGTGATGTCTCAGCGAATAGAAGCTTTCAATCCCTTCTTCTGGACTTTGTGGCCAATCACCTTATTCGGCAGGCTTGCCTGCATAGAAATTATTCGATTCTTTGGCTTCCCCCCTGGTCGTTCCAGGGGTGTCACACTTACTAATCCTATGGTGTGTTTGCGCATGACTGCGAGTCTCATGAACCGCCTAAACCCATGAATTGGGACAAGCTTGCCGTCGCCTGTCGCCAGATCCTTCCGGCCCGCGCCGTGATTGCTGCCAAGCAGGAACTGCTCTCTTATGACAGCGATGGGCTCACCCTCCACCGCTGGCAGCCTCCCCTGGTGGTGCTCCCGGAAACCACCGAGCAGGTGGTGGCCCTGGTGGCCCTCTGCCACCGGGAAGGGGTGCCCTTTGTGGCCCGCGGCAGTGGCACCGGCCTCTCGGGCGGGGCCGTGAGCGAGCAGCCCGCCCTGGTGATCGCCACCAGCCGCATGCGCTCCATCCTCGATCTGGACCTGGCCAACCGTCGCATCACCGTGCAGCCCGGGGTGATCAACAGCTGGGTCACCCGGGCGGTGGCCGGCGCGGGCTACTACTACGCCCCCGACCCCTCCAGCCAGGTGGTGTGCAGCATCGGCGGCAATGTGGCGGAAAATTCAGGTGGGGTGCACTGTTTGAAATACGGCGTCACCAGCAACCATGTGCTCGACATGGAGGTGGTGCTCCCCGACGGCAGCCTCACCCGCCTGGGCAGTGGGCTGGCGGAAACGCCGGAATTGGATTTGCGCGGGGTGTTCATCGGCAGCGAGGGCACCCTGGGGATCGCCACGGCGATCACCCTGCGTCTCCTGCGCGCTCCCCAGCGCGTGGCCGTTCTCCTGGCGGATTTCACCAGCATGGAGAGGGCGGGCGAGGCGGTGCGGCTGGTGACGGCGGCAGGCGTGCAACCGGCCGGCATGGAGATCATGGATAACTTCACGCTCAATGCCGTGAACGATCTGTTTGGCCGCAAGGAATATCCCGACGATGCCCAGGCGGTGTTGCTGATCGAGTTGGATGGCCAAGATCAGGATGTGGCCGCCGCCGTGGAGATCGCCGATGTTCTCTGCAGGCAGGCTGGTGCGCGCACGATTCGCCGCGCCACCGATCCTGCTGACTGTGCCGTGCTCTGGAAGGGCCGCAAGTCGGCCTTTGCTGCGGTGGGCCGCATCACGCCCACTTATTACGTGCAGGATGGCGTGGTGCCTCGCAGTGCGCTGCCGCGGGTGCTTGGGGCGATTGAAGAGCTCAGCCGCACCTACAATCTCCCGGTGGCCAACGTGTTTCATGCCGGAGATGGCAACCTCCATCCGCTCATCCTGTATCGCGCCGAGGAGGAAGGCGTCACAGACCGGGTGCAGGCCCTCGGGGCCGACATCCTCCAACTCTGCCTTCAGGCTGGTGGCAGCATCACCGGCGAACACGGGGTGGGCAATGACAAACGCTGCTACCTCGACTGGATGTTCGCCCCCGAAGATCTGGCCACCATGCAACTGGTGCGCCAGGCCTTCGATCCCGAGGGTCTGGCCAATCCCGGCAAAATCTTCCCCACTCCTGCCCGCTGCGGGGAATCCCAGCGCCGCCAGAGCGCAACAGTCGTCCGCCGGGACGTGCCTGTGTTCTGAAACTCTGCCACCCCCTTGGGCAAAGGGCTCAGCTCTGGCTATGTCTGACAAGGCCTGACCAACTGCGATGCCTTCCTCCAAGTCTGTTGAGACGTCCTTTCACTGCCAGAAGTCCTGGTTCAGCCTCAAGCTGCCCCTCCTCCTTCTCCTTGGCATGGGCCCCGCTCTGGTGTGTCTTCGAGCGGCGGCCAACCCTGCAGCAAGCCCCGCTGAGTTGGCCCCAGCCACAACTTGCTCCGCCCCCCGGCCCGGCCGGTATGCCGTGATGGGAGAGGGCGATCTCAAAGGAGAGCCGCTGGCGCGGTTGCTTCTCGAAACGTGGAACCGTGACGGCAGCCTGCGGGGTGTGCGACTCGAACGGCGCGGCAAGCTCTATCGGGAATCTTCCTACACCGGCAGCTTCCGCCCTCTCACCAACTGCCGAGTGGCGATTGAGCGCACGTATGGCAATACGGTCAGCATCAGCCAGGCCGTTCTCGATCCCCAGGGGCGGCCCCGCTTCTCGCTCGGCATCCTCCCGGATGTGTTGATGGTCTCTCGCTGGTTTGTGCAACCGGAGCAGAGCTGCTCGGCTTCCTTGCTGGATGGGTTGGTGGTGAGTCAACAGCGCGGCAAAGACTGGCGTGCCCAGCAGTGGCAGCCCAATGCGGTTGTGCAACGCGAGCAGTGGCGTGGAGGGCAGGTGAAGGGTTTGGCGATTTCCAGTTACGGCTCCACGGTTGAAGAGGCGACGTATACAGGTTCCATTGAGGTGCAGCCAGATTGTCTGGCAACAATCAAACAGATAGATTCTCTGGGGGTTTCCTACAATTATCGAGCCATTGTCTTGGCCGATGGATCAGGCTACCTCTACCTGCAAACCGATCCGAATGATGTGGCCGCCGCCTTTCTGCAGCGGCTGACAGTGGACGCCCCAGCTGCACCTTGAGGATGGTGAGCGACGCCCCCCCCTCAAGCCTTTCGTTACGCCGTCCCGATGATTGGCACGTGCATCTCCGGGATGGTCCGATGTTGCAGGCTGTGGTGGGGGCCACGGCCCGGGTGTTTGCCCGGGCCATCGTGATGCCCAACCTCACCCCTCCGGTCACCACTGTGGAGGCCGCGCTGGCCTATCGGCAGCGCATTCTTGCCGCCCTGCCCGACCATTCGCGCTTCACCCCCCTGCTCACCTTCTATCTCTGTGATGACAGCGACCCCGGGGAGATCGAGCGGGGATTTCACCAGAAGGTGGTCACTGCCTGCAAACTCTATCCCGCCCACGCCACCACGAATGCCGCTGCAGGGGTGAGGGATTTGGCGTCCCTCAACCGGGTGCTCGAGACCATGGAGAGAATTGGCATGCCCCTGCTGATCCATGGGGAGGTCACAGACCATGGGGTGGATATTTTTGATCGGGAGGCGGTGTTCATCGAGCGGCATCTGCAGCCCTTGTTGCAGCAATTTCCCGGGTTGAAGGTGGTGTTGGAGCACATCACCACCGCCGAAGCGGTGGCCTTTGTGCGCCAAGCCTCTCCCCAACTGGCGGCCACGATCACTCCCCACCACCTGCACATCAACCGCAACGCCATGTTTGCGGGTGGCTTGCGGCCCGATTTTTACTGCCTGCCTGTGGCCAAACGGGAGAAGCACCGCTTGGCACTGCGACAAGCGGCCACATCGGGGGACCCCTGTTTTTTTCTTGGGACCGATTCCGCTCCCCATTCCCGCACGGCCAAGGAAGCGGCCTGCGGTTGTGCGGGCATCTTCAATGCCCCCACGGCCCTGGAGAGTTATGCCTTGGCCTTTGAGGAGGAGGGTGCTCTCGATCGGCTGGAGGCCTTTGCCTCGCTGCACGGGCCAGCGTTTTATGGGCTGGCTGCCAATGAGGAGCAAATCGTGCTGAGGCGTGACGGGCAGATTGTGCCCTCTCGCCTCCATCTCAACGATGCGGCCGGCAGGGCCGTGGAGCTTGTGCCCTTTCATGGCGGTGACCTGTTGCCCTGGCGGGTGCTCCCCCTTCCTGAAGCCCCCCACTGATGGTGGTTCAGGGACCGCCAATTGGGAGACTTGGTTCCTCTCTCCCTTTAGGTCCGTGGCTGAGCCGACCCTTGTCACCTCCCTGCGGGGCGCTGACCTGTTGAATGATCCCCAGCTCAACAAGGGCACGGCTTTTTCCCGTCAAGAGCGTTTGGCCCTTGGCCTGGAAGCCCTGTTGCCCTGGCAGGAGGAAACGATTGAACGCCAGGTGGAGCGGTGCTGGTTGGCTTTCGGGGCCATGGGCAGCGATCTGGAGCGGTTTGCCTATCTGCAATTCCTCAGGGAGCGCAACCTGACGCTGTTTCACCGTTTCCTGGCTGAACATATTGAAGCCGCCCTGCCAATCGTTTACACCCCCACGGTCGGCAAGGCCATCCAGCAATTCAACTACTCCTACCGCAGCCCATCCCAGGGGGTCTATCTCGCCGCTCCTGATCAGCACCGCTTGGTGGAGCTGCTGCGCCAGGCCTGCGACAGCTTCGGCCAGCCCGAGCTGCTGCTGATCACTGATGCCCAGGGCATTTTGGGGATCGGTGACCAGGGGGTGGGGGGCATCCAGATCTGTTTGGGCAAACTGGCCGTCTACACCCTCTGCGCAGGTCTCCATCCCGGCCATGCCCTTCCCGTGATGCTCGATGTGGGCACCGATCGGGCAGACCTGAGGGACGATCCCCAATACCCCGGCTGGAAGCAACCCCGTTTGAGCGGTGAGGCCTATGACGCCTTCCTGGATGCATTCATCGCAGCGGTTCAGCAGGTTTGTCCCGATGCCCTGGTGCATTGGGAGGACTTCGGAGCCGCCAATGCCCGGCGGGTGCTCGATCGTTTTCGCTCGACCGTGCCCAGCTTCAACGATGACATCCAGGGCACCAGCGGTGTGGCTGCCGCCGCAGTGCTGGCTGCTTTACGGGGCTTGGGCCAGAGCCTTGCTGATCAGAGGATCGTGATTTTTGGGGCGGGCAGCGCGGGCTGCGGCATCGCAGAGCGTCTTTGCCGCCTCCTGCAAGGCCAGGGGCTCACCCCTGAGGAGGCTGCAGATCGCCTGTGGCTGTTGGATCGCGATGGGTTGGTGCATGACGGTTTGGCGCAGTGGAGCGAGGCGGTAACCCCTTACGTGAAACGGTCTGAGCAGGTGCGAGACGTGCGGCCCGATGGCAGTGGCCGCATGGACTTGCTGGCGGTGATTGAGGCGGTGAAGCCCGGGGTGCTCATTGGCACGTCCACCTGTGCTGGAGCGTTTGATCAGGCGGTGGTGGAGGCCCTCTGCAGGGGGGTGGCACGCCCGATCGTGTTGCCCCTCTCCAATCCCACTCCCCTCGCTGAAGTCACCCCTGAAAACCTGTTGCGATGGAGTGATGGTCGCGCCCTGGTGGCGACGGGAAGTCCCTTCTCGCCGGTGCAAATCCACGGACAGGAGCGCGTGATCGGGCAATGCAACAACTGCTTTGTCTTTCCAGGGTTGGGGTTTGCCGCCATGGCAGTGGGGGCTCGATCCGTGAGCGAGGGCATGATTGACGCTTGCGTGGAGGCCTTGGCCGATCACATCCCCGCCAGCATTGATCCTGATGCCCCCTTGATGCCCGCTCTCGATCAGGTGCGCCAGGTGACCACCAGCGTGGCCGAGGCGGTGGCTTTGGCTGCATTGCGGGAGGGTTTGGCGGCGCGGGCCACCTCACCCGAACAAGCGTTGCAGTGTTTGCGCGAACGTCGCTGGGAGCCGATTTATCCCAACGTGTTGCCCCATGCCGAGGCAGCGAGGTTGTAGCTTTGCCAGCCGGCTGGGATGGAAGAGCCCCGGCAGGGCCCTCAGCCAGCCGAGAATGAGGCCCGTTTCACCGGGAGCGCGATGGGCTTCTTTCTCCAGCTCACCGATGCCATCGCCCAAAAGCAATCGCTTTTGGTGACCGGGCTGGATCCCAATCCAGAAATGTTGCAAAGTTGGGCGCTGCGCCGGGGGTTGGCAGGGCGCTCCTTCCTCTCCCAGGCCCGCCATTGGATCAAGGCGGTGATCGAGGCGACAGGCTCGCATGTGTGTGCCTACAAACCCAGTCTCGGTTTTTATCAATCGCTTGGGCCGATCGGCTTGGAGCTATTGCGGGAGGTGAGGGAATTGGTGCCCTTGGACACACCCTTGATCGTGGATGCCAAGCATGGCGATCTCAACAGCTCGTCTGCCCTGGCCCATTACTTCTTCCGGGAATTGGGGGCCGATGCAGTCACCCTCTCCCCCCTGCCTGGACAGGACATCGCCGCACCGTTTTTGTTGTATCCAGACAAGGCCGTCGTGGTGACGTGCCACAGCTCAAACCCTGCAGCCCGTGAACTGCAGCATCACCCCAATGACGAGGATCCGCTCTATCTGCGCATTGTGCGTGAAGCCCAACGCTGGGCTACTCCCGATCAGCTTTTGCTGGAAGTGGGCACCAGTGATCCGGCCATCCTGGCCCGTGTGCGGGCTGAAGCACCGGAACGTTTTTTGATTCTTCGTTCCCTTTGGGCGGAGGAAGACCGACTCGATGCACTGCTGGAGGCGGGTCTCACCGAGGCGGCGGATGGTCTGTTGCTTCCCCTCCCCCAGAATCTTCTGGTGGAGGACGATATGGCTGAGCAAGCCAGCCAACTCAAGCAACGCATCCACGCCCACCGGCAAGTCAGGTTGGAGAAAAAGTCTGAGGATCGTTGCAACCTGTGGCTGCCTGCACAACAAACTGCTGAGCCGATGGAGCAGTTGATTCTTGATTTGTTTGATCTGGGTTGCCTGCTCTTTGGTGAGTACAAGCAGGCCTCAGGAGCAATCTTTAACTATTATATTGATTTGCGCCAGATCATTTCTGATCCAAATCTCTTCCATCGTGTCCTGCATGCTTATGCCGCCTGCTTGGAAGGGTTGTCGTTTGAGCGTATTGCAGGAATCCCCTATGGATCGCTGCCAACGGCCACCGGGCTCTCCTTGCAGCTCCACAAACCGCTGATCTATCCCCGCAAGGAGGTCAAGGCCCATGGGGCGAGACGACTCATTGAGGGCGACTTCCATGAGGGGGAAAAAGCTGTGGTCATCGATGATATTTTGATCAGTGGTGGTAGTGTGCTTGAAGGTATCGCCAAGTTGGAAAGTTCTGGTTTGGTGGTGTCTGATGTCGTGGTGTTTCTCGACCATGGCGCTGGTGACCATGGCGACATTGGCACCCCAAACGGTCGGCTCCGCCTCGAACAAGCTGGTTACAGCCTCCATGCTGTTTTGGATATTGGCCGCATCACCGATGTGCTTTTGCAAGCCGGCCGTCTGAGCCCATCGCAGGCGAGATCCCTGGGCAAAGGTGCTGCTTCGATGACGTCCTGACCGCTTCAGCGAGGGTGCACCACGCCGAGCCGATCGAGGCCTGCCAGGATCTCAAGGCCGTTTGGCTGGCTGGCACCTCAAGGGGATGGCGTTGAAGTCGATAGCGGATCCCTTCCTTCGACGCCCGGTGCTCACCCTGGTGTTGAGCCTGCTCATTCTCCTGGCCGGTGCCGTCAGCCTGCCTGTGTTGCAGGTGGAACAGCTGCCCCCCATTGCCAACAGTCGGGTCAGCGTGCGGGCCAGTTATCCCGGGGCAGGGCCTGAGGTGGTGGAGCAAGGGGTGACCACCTTGCTGGAGAAACAATTCAACGGCTTGGAGCGGTTGGACTCGATCCGCTCCACCAGCTCGACCAACGGCAGCAGCATCTCCCTGGTGTTCAGCGGCGGCAATCCCGAACTCAACCAGATCAACACCCAAAACCAGGTCACCGTTGTGGCCCGTCAGCTGCCCTCCCAGGTGGCTCGCTTTGGCGTGCAGGTGCAACGCAGTTCCGACGATCTCTTGTTGGTGCTGAGTTTCAGTGCCGACGCCGAGACCTATCGCGACACCTTCCTCAGTGGCTGGGTGGATCGGGTGGTGCGCGATCGCCTTCGGCGGGTGCCGGGGGTGGGGGATGTCGGCTTTTTTGGGGCAAGCCCCCTGGCCTTCCGTCTCTGGCTCGACCCCGTGCGCTTGGAGCAGCGCGGGCTCACCATCGCAGATATCCGCCAGGCCCTGGAACAACAAAATGTGCTCGCTGCCCTCGGTCAAATCGGTGATGCGCCAACGCCCCCTGATCAGGCGATGGTGCTGCCGTTGCGCATGGAGGGCCGCCTGCGTTCCCTGGAAGACTTTCAAGCCCTGGTGGTGGGTCGCAGCAGCGATGGGGGGGTGACCCTGCTGAAGGATGTGGGCCGGGTGAGCCTGGGCAGTGAAAGCTACGAATCCATCGCCACCAATCTGGTGGGCAACCGAACCGTTTCGGTGGCTGTCTATCAGCGGGATGGCAGCAATGCCCTGCAAGTGCGGCAGGCCGTGCAGGACGCGATAGAGGAGATCACCCCTCGCTTTCCCCCGGGGGTGGAGATGCAGGTGATCGTGGATGAGGCGGAAACCGTGCGCACCAGCATTGATGGTGCCGTGGAGGCCCTGCGGGATTCCGTGCTTTTGGTGTTTGTGGTGTTGCTTTTGGGGCTTGGCAACAGCCGGCTGGCTTTGATCACTGCGGCTGCGGTTCCCGTGGCCCTGATTGGTTCGCTCACGCTGCTGCGTCTCACCGGCACTTCGATCAACACCCTTTCCTTGTTTGGCATGGTGTTGGCTTCGGGGCTGGTGGTGGATGACGCCATCGTTGTGAGCGAGGACATTGGGCGGCGCCTGGAGGCCGGTACCCCCGCTCTTCAGGCAGCCCGAGAAGCGATGGCCGAGCTGGGGGGAGCCGTGGTGGCCACCTCGCTCGTGTTGGTGGTGGTGTTTCTGCCAGTGTTGGGAATGGAGGGGAGCCTCGGACGGCTCTACGCGCCGATCGCCTTGACGATCAGCGCAGCCATTGCCTTCTCCACCATCAATGCCCTCACCTTCACGCCCGTTGCGGCCAGTCGTCTGTTGCATGCCGATCAGCGCGAGCCGGCCTGGCTGAAACGCTGGATCGACCAGCCCCGTCTCTGGTTGGAAGCCCTGGAGGGCCCTTATGCCTGTCTGCTGCATCGGGTGTTGGCCCGCAGGCGCGCCGTGCTCGCTTTGTTGATCGTGGGGCTGTTGCTCACAGTGTGGGTGCTTGGTGGCCGGCCCACGGCCTTCATTCCTCAGGAAGACACGGGCCAGCTCAGGGGGGTTGTGGTGCTACCGGAGGGGTCCGCCTTGGTGCGCACCCAAGCCGTGTTGGAACAGATCAGGACAGTAGTTCGCAAGGAACCCCTGGTGGCCAGCGCCAATTTTTTTGCGGGCCGCTCTTTTGAAGACAGCAGCCCCAACAAAGGGCAGATTTTTGTGCGTCTGCTTCCCATCCGTGAGCGATCTGGCGCCGCTCAGAGCACAGCCGCCGTCGGAGAGAGACTTCAGAAGGCCCTTGAGGGGCGGCTGGGCGGCGCGATCGTTCAGCTCAGCGAAGCTCCCACGGTCCGTGGCTTTGGTTCGGAAGGAGGTTTGCAGTTTGACCTGCTGGACACCAGCAATGGCCAGATGGCCCTGGAGCAGTTTGAACAGGAAGCGAGGACTTTTTTAGCCGAGGCCCAGGCTCTCACGTTGGCTGGCCGGCCGGCCTTTGAGCGGGTGTCCACCCGCTTCTCCGCCGGATCCCCCCTGCTGCGGCTCACCCCGAATCGGCTGCGGATGGCTTCCCTCGGCGTGGATTTGGCCGATGTGGTGGATCTGCTCAGTGCGAGCTTCGGCAGTGACTACGTCAATGACAGCTTTGAAGATGAGCAGGTGCGTCGTGTGATCGTGCAGCTCGAGGGAGTTGCACGCCAGGGGGTGGAAGACGTGCTTGCCCTACAGGTGCGCGCCCATGACGGTCGACTGATCCCGATGGCACAGCTGGTGAGCATTGAAAGCAGCGCTGGGCCCACCACGATTCAGCATTCCAGGCTGCTCCGGTCCATCTCTGTCCAGGCGCTGCCCCGACCAGGGGTGAGCACAGGCCAGGCCATGCAGCTGTTGGAGGCGATGCAGAGTCGTCTTGGCAATGGCGCCCTGGCGCTGGAATGGGTGGGTCTGGCGCGGGAGGAGGCCCGTTCCAGTGGTGGCAATAGCCGCGCTTTTGTGCTGGGCACACTGGTAATGGGTCTTGTCTTGGCGGCCCTGTATGAAAACGTTCTGGACCCTTTGATCATCCTGGTCACCGTGCCCCTGGCCCTTCTTGGCGCGGTGTTGGGGCTGGCTGCGCGCGGGCTGCCCCTGGATGTTTATGGACAGATGGGCTTGCTCGTCTTGGTGAGTCTGGCCGCAAAGAACGGCATCTTGATCGTGGAGTTTGCCAACCAGCGGCTCCAGCAAGGCCTGGCGCTGGATGCGGCGATTCACGGGGCAGCGGTGGCTCGTCTGCGACCCATCCTTCTGACGGCGATCTCTTCCCTCGTGGGCTTCCTTCCTCTCCTTTTGGCCACAGGAGCCGGGGCCGCCAGCCGCATCAGCATCGGCACGGTTGTCTTCAGTGGGTTGTTCGTGGCCACCCTTCTGAGCCTGTTTGTGGTTCCAGTCGTTTATCGCCAGGTCAAAGGGCTGGGAGATGGGACGGTTGGGCACCTGAGTGGGGCCTTCAATCCTCAGCCGGAGGCCGCAGGGTGGGCCAACCATTTGGTAGAGGAGGAGGTGGTGGCGGGCGAAGGGGGCCTCGGTTTGGACGCCGCTGGGGAGGGGGACTGAGGGTGGCTGGCGTGCGCAACCCAAAGCCAGGGCGTATGGCCCCCTTGCCCAGGGCGTCTTGATGAAGCTGCCTGAAGAGGGCTTGACGATAGGCGGGGCCCTCCGCCCCTGCATATTGGCCCCAAAGCCCCTCCCAATAGAAGTAGATCACCCCATGGCCTCGCCGTACGGCTAGATCCACCTTCTTTCCCAGCGTCGCCATTTCTGTGGTGCGGCCGCCGAATCCAGCCAAGATGCCGATCTCCACAGGAATGCCCCAGCTGCGGGCCTTGATCAAGGCAGGCTGGTCCAAATCCTTGGCAAATCCCTGGACGGAATAGGCATAATTTTGCACAACAAGATCATCGATCAGTCCCCCTAAGGCCCAGAGTTCCCAGTCCTGCAGCCACTGGTTGTAAGCGAAGCGAAATGGCCCCGGCGAGAGGCTGATCACCAGCCGCTTGGCCGCTGAAACCTGCTCGATTCTGGTGCGCAGATCCCTCAACAGGCTGGTGAGCTGCTGCCGTCGCCAGCGCATCCAATAGCGATCTGTGAAGTCTTGGGGTGGTTCCCGGCCGGTTTGGGAGCGGTAGAGGGCCCGAGTGGTGGGGTCGTAGCCCAGTTCAACAGGCCAAGCGAAGTGGTCATCCAGCTGGATGCCATCCACGCCGCAACGCTGCACAATCTCGGCAATCAGTCCGATGAATCGCTGACGCACCTGGGGGTGGGCGGGGTTGAGCCAAACTCGCAAATCCTTGAGGGGAGATGTGCGCAGATTCGCCCCATGCATGGCGTAAAGCGCGCTTCCATCGGCGCGCTGCAGCAGCCACTCCGGGTGGGCCTGCACGACTGCGGCGTCGGCAGGTTCCATCAGGCCATACTCAAACCAAGGCACCACTTTCATGCCCCGGCCCTGGGCGGCCCGGGTGAGGCGGCAGATGGGATCCAGCCCTGGATTGATCTGGGCCAGAACCGGTTCCATGGGAGCGTACCGGCTGTTGTGGAAGGTGGTGCCTCGACTCCAAACGTTGGGGTACAAGGTGTTGAAGCCAGCCGTTGCGAGTTCCTGCACGGCCCGATCGATGCGGGTGGCGTCGTAATACAGAGGGCTTGGGCTGTTGGTCAGCCAGACGCCCACCCTTCGTGTCATGGGCTTCGGCAGCTCTGCTGGCCGGGCCGTGGCCGGCCAGCCAAACCCGAGCATGGGCCCGCCCACAAGGAGAATCACCAGCCCGTGCTTGAGGGCGCAACAGCTCAGGGTTCGGGACTGGGCTTGAGCCTGCCCCTGCCCAAGGGTCTTATGAGCCATCAGACCAACTCAACGAAACATGGAGCTCACAGAGCTTTCCTCATGGATGCGCCAGATTGCCTCACCAAGCATGTTGGCGACCGAGAGGACTCTGAGTTGTTGAAACCTGCGATCAGGCGGGACAGGAATGCTATTCGTCACCACCACCTCTTCAAAGAGACCAGGTTCGGAAAGCCGCTCGATCGCTGGTGGTGAAAAAACCGCATGGGTGGCGCAGCACAACACCCTGGAAGCACCATAGCGGCGCAACAACTTTGCTCCCTGGCAGATGGTGCCGCCAGTGTCAATCATGTCATCAATCAACACCGCGGTTTTGCCGGCCACATCACCGATGACGGTGAGGCTTTCAGCCACGTTGTGCTCCGCTCGCCGCTTATCAATGATCGCCAGTGGAGCATCTTTCATTTGTTTGGCAAATGCGCGCGCCCTGGCCACGCCTCCAACATCGGGGGAGACCACAACGAGATCCGGTAGGTTGAGGGTTCTAAGATAATCTACGAGCACTGGCGATCCAAAAATATGATCGCAAGGTATATCAAAGTAGCCTTGAATCTGAGATGAGTGCAAATCCATGGCAAGCACTCTGTCCACGCCGGACTGGACCAGGAGATTGGCAACGAGCTTGGCGGTAATTGATTCTCTTCCGGCGGTTTTTCTGTCGGCTCTTGCATAGCCGTAGTAGGGAATGACAGCCGTGATTTGCCGTGCCGATGCTCGCCGGCAGGCATCGACCATGATGAGCAGCTCCATGAGGTGATCATTCACTGGGGCGCAGGTGGGTTGGATCAGGAAAACATCACAGCCGCGGATCGATTCCTGAATTTGAATATAAAATTCTCCATCTGCGAATCGTTTGATCACCCTTGGGCCGTCCGGTATCCCCAGGTAGGCCCCGATCTCCCTGGCTAATTCCGGATTGGAGTTGCCGCTAAACAACCGCAGCCGCCGGCTGTCGTTCGAGGCTTGCAGGTGGGTGCCGCTGGGCTCCAGCCGTTCAGTGGGGGAAAAGGTGGTCACGGCGGGCGAGGGCTGCACGCGGCAGAGTAAATCGTAGAAGCGAGCCCTTCCGGAGCCTCAGCGTTTCCCTGCCCCTCATTGGGATCACCCATGCCTGCCAGCCCTGAGTCACCCCCCAGCAAGGGCCTGCCCAACTCCATGGACGTGATGGTGGTGGGATGCGGCCTGGAAGCGGCCTTCCGTGCCCCCGATGGGGTGACGGAACAGGCGACTCGCCGCCTTGCTCGGCGTCTGCGCTTGCCCCATCGGCCCATCACCGACCCCCGCTCCCCTCACTTGCAGCTGCGCCTGCTTCATCAATCCCAAACGGGTTGGCTGGCCAGCCTTCCCTTAGACCCGGGGCAAGCGCTTGCCGATGGCAGCAACTGGGCAGAAGCGCTTGGGGCCTGGCACCAGCCCACCCTCTTGGTCGTTGCCGCCTCGCAGCACCCCAGCGGAGTCGCAGCCTCCACCACCGCCCTCTTGCGTCAATGGCAGGTGCCCTTGCTCGGATTGGTTCAGTGGGGAGGAGCGTGGAATCGAGACCTTCGTCGCCGCGATGGCCTTCCCTGGTTGGGCCGTTTGGAAGATGCAGCCGCCGAGGGTGACTCAGACAGCCCGCTGGCTGCGCTCCTCACCAGGCGCTGGGCCCTGCTCGACCTTCCATGGCAAGCACCCGGTCTCCAGCTGGAGCGGCTGGTGCCGATGGCTTAGAGCTGCGGCCACAGGGGCTTTCCTGCAGCTGAATCGAGCTGCCGCAAATCTCCAAAGTCCTTGGTTGCCGGTTTCATCGGCAAGCTTCTGAACTGCAGGGGCATTGGGTTGTCCAGTCCGGCGGCGAGGAGGCTCAGGAACTCCTGCAGACTGAGATTGGTCTCCACCTGGCTGCTCCAGGTTTGGATCAGGGGGGGAAGGATGGCGAGCTGCGCCGGTTGGCCCATCTGCTGCTGCAGAGCGTGGATCACCAACTGCTGGTTGGCCCTGCGGCCCGCTTCTCCCAGCCATTTGTCACGGAAACGCACCATCTGCTCCACTTTTCCCCCTGTGAGGCGTTGGAGGCCGCTTTGAAGATCAATGGTGTATTTCATGGCTTGATCCCGATACTTCATCCTGCGTGGTGGGCTCACCTCCAGCCCCCCCAGCGCATCCACGAGCTCCCTGAGGGCCTGACGCGGCACCACGAGGTAACGCTCAGGGGCGCTGCTGCCCAGACCAAGGAGTTCACGGAGGGTCTCGGCTGTCAAGGCCACCCCCCCCTCTCGGTAGAGCTGGCCGAGGGCCACGGGTGCGTTCCTTCCCGGCAGGGAGAGAGCTAGCTCTGAGGGGAGTTGGAGCACCTGCACGGGACCCTTGGGCGTGACACGCACCAGCAGCACGGCGTCGCCATTGGCTGGGCCTGGAGGGGCCGCACCATTGCTGGAGCTCCGGAGCTTGTCGGCATCGCTGCCGATCACGAGCACCGTCACCGACTGGGCTGGCTTGGGGGCCAAGGTGGCTGCGGTGATCTCCTCCCGCAAATGGGCGGAGCGATCGGGTTTGGGCCACACCACTGCAAGCAGGCTCGCGCTCGAGAAGGCGCCCAGGATGGCCAGGGCAGCGACTCCCAACCCTCGCCACGACCAACGGTTCAGTGGCAGCCCCCCACGGGCAGCTCTTCGTATTGGGTTGGGCAAGGCGGGGCGACGGTCCCGGCGGTCGGCCATGGGCCAGTGTGGCTTGATTCGCCCCACTCTGGCTGAGCGCCTCCACCTGTGATCCCCCGCATGGCTGCCCCAGCGGATAGGTTGAGGAGGGGTTTGTTGTGCCGCGCTCTTGACTGCTGCTGAGCCTTCCTCCTCCCCATTCATCGCTGCTTCGGCCCAGGCCCATCTGCGTGCACGACCTCTGCCGGCGGGCAGTGCCAGGCCCGCCCGCGACCTCTGCAGTGACTGCGGGCTGTGTGACAGCCGCTGGGTCGCCTATGTGCGGCAGGCCTGTGCGTTTTTGGATCAGCATTTCGAGGCCATGGAACGGAAGGTTCATGGTCGCTGCCGGGATCTCGACGATGAGAACGAGCTCTACTTCGGGGTGCATGAGCGCATGCTCACGGCCCGCCTCCAGCCAGCGATTGACGGAGCCCAGTGGACTGGAATCGTGAGTCGAATAGGTGTTCGCGCTCTGGAAACTGGCTTGGTGGATGCGGTGCTGTGCGTCCAGCAGAGCCCTGAAGATCGTTTCACTCCCATCCCCATCCTGGCGAGGACCCCTGAGGAGGTGTTGGCCGCCCGGGTGAACAAACCCACCCTCTCTCCCAACCTGAAGGTGCTGGAGCAGCTTCCAGGTAGTGGCATCCGGCGGCTTCTGGCCATCGGCGTGGGGTGCCAAGTGCAAGCTCTGCGCACGGTTGAAGCCACGCTCCCCCTCGAGGCGTTGTACGTGCTGGGGCTACCTTGTGTGGACAACGTCAGCCGTGAGGGTCTGCAGACGTTTCTCAATAGCGCCAGCCGTTCGCCCCTAACGGTTGTGCATTACGAATTCATGCAGGATTTCCGCATTCACTTTCGCCATGCCGATGGTGAGGTGGAAACAGTTCCTTTTTTTGCCCTCGATACCCCTGCGCTGAAAGATGTCTTTGCCCCAAGCTGCCTGAGCTGTTTTGATTACACCAATGCTGGAGCCGATCTCGTGGTGGGGTATATGGGGGCCCCCTTCGGCCGCCAATGGATCACCGTGCGCAATTCCAAAGGACAACATCTGCTCGATCTCGTTCAATCGGAATTGGATGTGGCTCCCGTGATGAGCTACGGCGACCGCCGTCAGGCTGTGCAGCAAGGGATTGAAGCCTATGAGAAGGCGGTGAAATTGCCCCTTTGGCTGGCGGAAGTGATTGGCTGGTTTGTGCAGCGATTTGGCCCTCGGGGTCTTGAATACGGGAAGTTTTCCATCGATTCCCATTTCACCCGCAATGCCCTCTGGCTCCAACGACAGCACGGCGCGATGGTGGATCGTCATCTTCCTGCCTTCGCCAAGCGCATCATTGTGCGCTATCGCCTTCCCGCCTCGTGAGTGATCCCCTTGCGGCCACATCCCCTCGCCAGCCACCCAGCCGAGGGGCCTGCGGGGTGTTGTTTCATCCCACCTCCTTCCCTGGAGCCCCCGCCTGCGGCACCCTCGGTGAGCAAGCCCGCACCTGGATCGATCTCCTTGCCCAAGCTGGCGTAGGGGTTTGGCAGGTTCTCCCCCTCGCACCCACCGATGGCTTGGGATCGCCCTACAGCTCCCCCAGTGGGTCGGCCCTGAATCCCTGGTTGCTCGATGGGGCCGACCTCGTTGCCGAGGGGGCTCTGCGCTCAAGCGATCTGGAGGCGATCCCAGGCGGCAGCACGGACCGCTTGGTTCCAGAGGAGGCGGCGGCGCGGGCCCAGGCGCTCGCCCAGGCGCTGGGGCGCCGCTGGTCTGAGCAGCCCGCCGGGGAGCAACAGACCTTTCGCCATTGGCGTCGCCGCCAACGCTTCTGGCTGGATGATCATTGCCTCTTCATGGCCTTGCGGCGTCAGCATGGGCTGCAGCCTTGGTGGGAATGGCCGCCCGGGCTTGCCCGACGTTCCCGCCGTGCCCTTGCTGCCGTGGCTCGGCAGCAGCGGCAGGCTCTCTTAGAGGAAGCCCTGCTCCAGTGGCATCTGCAACGGCAGTGGGAGCGCCTGCAGGCGCAGGCCCATCGGCTTGGTGTCACCCTTTTCGGGGATGTCCCATTCTATGTGGCCCACGACAGCGCCGATGCCTGGAGTCGTCGTGGGCTGTTTTCCCTGGATCGTCAGGGCAGGTTGTTGGAGCAGAGTGGAGTGCCTCCGGATTACTTCTCGGCCACCGGCCAGCTCTGGGGAACGCCGGTTTATCGATGGTGGCTCCATCGCCTCACTCGATTCCGGTGGTGGATGCAGCGGTTGGAGCGACAACTTGAGCTCTACGACTTGCTCCGCCTCGATCATTTCCGGGCGCTTGAGGCCTACTGGAGCGTGGACGGGCAGGCCACGACGGCGGAGGATGGTCAGTGGTGTCCCTCTCCCGGGGCAACACTGTTGAGCCAGCTCCGCAAGCGTTGTCAGCGTTCTGGTCGCCTCAGGCCAGACGGAAGATTACCCCTGATCGCTGAAGACTTGGGTGTGATCACCCCTGAGGTGGAGCAATTGCGGGAGGCCTTTGCCCTGCCTGGCATGAAAATTCTTCAGTTTGCCTTTGATGGCGCGGCCACCAATCCCTACCTTCCGGCCAACTATCAAGGCTCTCACTGGGTGGTCTACACAGGGACCCATGACAACGCCACCACATTGGGATGGTGGCATCATCTTGATGAAAGTGTGCGTGGTCAGGTGGCCTCTGTGGTAGGGGGAGAGGTGCATGCTCCCGGCTGGCAACTTTTGGAGGTGGCGCTGCAATCCGCTGCTGAACTCGTGGTGGTGCCCCTGCAAGATCTTCTGGAACTCGGTGATGAAGCCCGCTTCAACACACCTGGCACCACTGATGGCAATTGGATCTGGCGCTTGAATCGACCTATGGAGGATCTGCGAGGGCCACTGCAGGGGTTTGCGGATATGGCGCGCCGTTATCAACGTGGTTAGGGGGTGTTGACAGGCGTGGGCGTTGGTTTTGGATCCTGGGGGAGTGGGATCACATAGACGCCAGTGTCACCCTGATCGATGGGGGTCTGGGATGAAGGGTTTGTATTGACAACCTTAGGCTTGACCACTTGGCCTTTCCAGCGAACCGTTGAAGGGGCAGGGGCAGGCTTGAGGCGCAACTCAAAAGGTGGCAACACGGGCAGGGAGAGGTGTCCTGAGAGGTCCTCCAACTGGATGCGGCCACTTCGCAGGCTGCGCAGATCCAGCTGGGTTGGTTCGCTCAGATTCAATTGCAGCAGACCCAAGCTGAGGTCTGGCCAACTGCGTTGGCTCTCCTTGAACAACAGGTCCATCGCTTGACCTTTGGCCGCCAGCGTCAGGGGATGCAGATCTGGAAACGTGGCAAGTGGCTGCCCGGGGACTTGGCTCTTGGATGGTGCCAGGGGGATCGGGCTGACGGAGAGCCGTCCCATGGCCGCCAGCCGTTGCTGCTGGAGATTGACCCCATAGAGCAAACCAGCCACGAGACCTGCGTAGAGCAAGTTGCTCTGCCAGCTGGAAAGGAGCGCAAGGGTGGAGGGTGAGAAGGGAGCCGCCTGCCCCGTCCGGTTGCTGTGCCCTCGGCCCCCCCGGCCCACATGGGGAAGCACGGGCTCGAGGCTCCCGGTGGGCAGATCCAGATGCTGCTCCAAAAGGGGAAGCATCGCCCTGAGGTAGGTGACCTCCGGGAGGCGATCTTTCCACCCCCTCTCCAGAGCCTCCAAAACGGCAATGCTGATGCGGGTCTGCTCGGCAAGATCCCGAAGCCCAAGGCCCTTGGCCTCGCGGGCCTCCCGAAGCCGTTGACCAGCAGAGCGCAGCGGATCCGGCGGCTTGACAGTTTCCTGCTTCCTGAAGAACCCAGGTCGGAGGCGCTGCAGCCAGAGGGGGGCGCCAGGGCGAGGAGAGGATGGGCTCACGTCAGTTGATCCGGGTGGAGGCAGCGCCACTGACCCTCCTGCAATGGGCCGAGAGCCACAGGCCCGATGGCCACCCGAAGAAGGTCGCGCACAGGGTGGCCAAGCAGATCGGCGGTTCGTCGAATCTGTCGGTTCCGCCCCTCTCCCATGATCACCTCCAGCAATGTGCTGTGGCGCGAGCGCTTGAGGGTCCGGAGCTCTACAGGCGCACTGGCCACACCATCAAGGGCGACCCCGCGGCGCCAGCTCTCAAGGGTGTCTGAACTGGGCTGGCCTTCCACCCAGACCCGATAGGTCTTGCGGTGGCCGTAGCGGGGATGGGTCAGGCGAAGCGTGAGCACTCCATCGTTGCTCAGGAGGAGGGCGCCCCGGCTGTCTGCATCCAACCGCCCAACCGGATGAAGACCGCTGTGGTGACGCCAGCGCTCCGGGAGAAGGTCGAGCACGGTGGTGCGACCCTGAGGGTCGGAACAGGTGCAAAGCACCCCCGCTGGTTTGTGGAGCAGCAGGGTGAGCGGGGCTGGTGGGGCGGGCAAGGGATGGCCGGCTATGGCGATGAGATCCACGCCGAGGTCGGCTTGATCGCCAAGGGTGGCCACCGCGCCATTCACCTGCACCTGCCCTTGCCGCAGCAACGTTTCTGCTTGGCGGCGGGAGCAGAGTCCCGAGCCTGCGATGAGCTTTTGAAGCCGTTCCTGAGCCATCCCCCCATTGTGCTGCCTTGGCTAGGGCGGAGCGATTCCGAAAAAAATGGTATGTTTACGAAACAACAAGGTTTCGAAACCCCTCGCCGAGATGCCCTCGATTTTTCTGGACACCTCCGCCGCCCAAGCCCAAACCGGCGATCTGCTCCGCTCCTACCTGCGGGACATCGGCCGAGTGCCGCTGCTGACGCACGAGCAGGAGATCACCTTGGGTCGTCAAGTGCAGGAGCTGGTGGCGTTGGAGGAATTGGAGGCGGAGCTGACGTTGCGCTGTGGTGGTGAGCGTCCG
>JBJTWN010000088.1:0-3904 GCA_046081785.1 Cyanobium sp. | reverse complement strand
GAGAAGCGCCAGGGCGACCTGCACGGGCGGGTGGACCACCGAAGCCTTGGGTTGAGCCTGCATTGTCTCGGCATGTGCGCCTTTCAGCAGGGGGAGTGGAGCGCGGCGGCCGATTGGTATCAGCAGGCGGTGGCGGAGGCTCGCCAGGGCGACCTGCACGGGCGGGTGGACCACCGAAGCCTTGGGATGAGCCTGCATCAGCTGGGCATGTGCGCCTTTCAGCAGGGGGAGTGGAGCGCGGCGGCCGATTGGTATCAGCAGGCGGTGGCGGAGATGCGCCAGGGCGACCTGCACGGGCGGGTGGACCACGACAGCCTTGGGGGGAGCCTGCATCAGCTGGGCATGTGCGCCTTTCAGCAGGGGGAGTGGAGCGCGGCGGCCGATTGGTATCTGCAAGCGGTGGCGGAGGCTCGCGAGGGCGACCTGCACGGACGGGTGGACCACCAAAGCCTTGGGATGAGCCTGCATCAGCTGGGCAACTGCGCCTTTCAGCAGGGGGAGTGGAGCGCGGCGGCCGATTGGTATCAGCAGGCGGTGGCGGAGAAGCGCCAGGGCGACATCTTTGGCCGCGTGGATCAGCGCAGTCTTTCCCTCTCAGAAGAGAGCCTGGCGCTATGCCGTAAGAAGTTGGGCCTGGCTTGATCACACCACAACTCACTCACCTACCTGCTCAAACCATCAGCGGCGGAATGGTGAAGAAGGTAACTTGGGACGTGGTGAATTGCCGAGCTGAAATAGACTGATTGGAACTAAATCCTGCTTCGCGAAGGCTTGAAGCTGGCCGATGAAGCGCTCAACCTGTGGATGGCCGGCTGGGAGTGGGCAGCTCCAGCCAATGCAATCGCCCGCTGGAATCGCCGGCTACCAGCAGGGGGCGGGTGGGATGCACGAGCAGGGCGATGATTTCGGCATCGGCCACGAAGAGCACTTGAGGGGCTCCATCGGGGCTGGCCGGATCCCAGAGGCGGATGATGGAATCTAAGGAGCTAGAAGCGAGGCGCCCATCGGGGAGCACCGCCAGGGCGTTCACCCACTTCTGATGCCCCTCGAAGACCGCCCGGCAGGAGCCGCTGGCCGGATCCCAGAGGCGGATGGTGGAATCGTCTGAGCCAGAAGCGAGGCGCCCATCGGGGAGCACCGCCAGGGCCCTCACCCCGAGCTGATGCCCCTGGAAGACCGCCAGGCAGGAGCCGCTGGCCGGATCCCAGAGGCGAATGGTGGAATCGTTTGAGCCAGAAGCGAGGCGCCCATCGGGGAGCAGTGCCAGGGCATTCACCCCGCCCTGATGTCCATAGAAGACGGCTACAGAGGAGCCGCTGGCCAGATTCCAGAGGCGAATTGTGGAATCGTCAGAGCCGGAAGCGAGAAGCCCGTCAATGAGCACCGCGAGGGCGTGTACACCGCCCTCATGCCCTTTGAGGTTCAGCAGACAGGCGCGGGTGGCCAAATCCCAGAGACGAATGCTGCGATCCAAAGAACCAGAGGCAATGCGTCCATCGGGGAGCATGATCAGCGCCCTCACCTCCAGCTGATGTTTCCCAAAGAAGTCACCAATGCATTTATGGGTGACTGGATCCAGGAGACACAGACCGTGATCTTCAGAGGAAGAAACAAGGGACCCATCTCGTAGCGCTACTAGCACACGGGCCGGGGTCATCAGAACGGAGCACTTAACACAGGAGCCGCTGCCCGTATCCCAGATAAGAATGAGACTGTCCCGAGCGCACGAGGCGAGATTGCCATCCTTCAGCAGCACAAGTTCTTCTACTGCACAGAAGTGCTGCTTGAAGCACTCAGACATTGAAGTGAACTTGCCTGTATCCGAAGATCTCAACTTCTTTGATGGGTCCCACAATCTAATTGTGTTGTCTCTGGATGCGGAGGCAAGGCGACCATCAGGAAGCACTGCCAAGGCCTTCACTCCATCATAATGCCCGTTTAAGACGTTCAGACAGGATCCCGTCGCTGGGTCAAACAAGCGGATTCTCGAATCAATTGAACCGGATACAATGCTTCCATTAGCGAGCACAACAAGAGTCGTCGGCCACTGATCAGATAAGCCATCCTTATCTTTCTCTGAAAGTTCTGAACAATCGCCTGTGGCTGGATCCCAGAGTCGGATGGAGGCTGAGCTCGAGGCGATGCGCCCATCAGGGAGTGCGGCTAGTGCCACCTCCGCTCCGTAATGCGCCTCGAAGATCCGTTCACATGCGCCGGTGGACGGGTCCCAGAGGCGAATGGTGCCATCGTGTGAACCCGAGGCGATGCGCCCATCGGGGAGCACTGTTAGGGCCAAAACTATACCCTGATGCCCCTCGAAGACGCGTTCACACGAGCCGGTGGCCGGGTCCCAGAGGCGGATGGTGCAATCAAAAGAGCCAGAAGAAAGGCGACCATCTGGGAGCACCGCCAAGGCCCCCACCTGGCTGTTATGCCCCTTCAACTCCCGCAGGCAGGTGAAAGTGGCCAGATCCCAGAGGTGGATGGTGTTATCGAGTGAGCCTGCTGTGGCGAGCAGTACGTCGGATAGCACCGCCAACGCTGTCGGGTATTCCGCTCCCACCAAAGCTTCCCAACGATTCTTGATGGGAATCGTGGAGCAGGAGCCTGAACTGGGATCTAGTAAACGAATAGTGTTGTCCTTACATGTGTAGGCAAGGCGCCCGTCGGGTAACGCTGCCATGGAATTCACGTCGCTGGATACTGGTAGAATTCTCAGTAAGTCTTCATCAGCCAAAAGGCTTGTGGTTCTGGGTATCGCGTTGTAGGCCCTGCGCAGCCATGCACTCGCTTGCTCCCGCAATCTTTCTGCCCCATTCGCCTCCACAGGCATCCGCGCCAACAACTGAGATGCCAACTGCTCATTACCAATCCAGCCATCGCTTTGGCTGAGAACATAGGCCCCCTGTCTCAGCGCTCTCTCCAGCATTGGCAACCAAAGGCTGGGTGCAGCTAGCGCGAAATCTCCCAACAACGCATTGATCCCCTTCTGCCGCAGCCGCGCCTCCAACCAGGTGAACTCCCCCAGCAGCCCCGCCATCACCTCTGGCCGCTCTTCTTCCGTGAGGTGGGCGGCTAAGTGGCGCACCAGATAGGGCCAGGTGTGGGCTTGCTGGCTGGTGGCTTGCGCCAGGCCCCAGCGCCGGATTCGCTCGGCGGCGGCGGTGCGATCCACCATGAACCGATCGGCCCGGCCATAGCCCCATTCGTCTGCCTCGCTCAGCCATTGCGGCAGGGAGACGTGATCAAAGCCATGGAGCACGATCTGGTGTGGTTTGCCGTTGTTCTGCTCCGTGCGGGAGACAAGCCGCAGCAAATCATGCATGGGTTTGAGCCATTCGAGAATCTCTCGCTCCGCAATGGCCTGTCCTGAACCCGACAAGATGGCCGCCAGCTCCTTCCGCCCCAACGGTTCCCGCTGCTCGCACAACACCCCAAGAAGGTCCCGCACTGGGGCGTAGCTCTCCTCGTTTGGGAAGCGGCGCTCAAAGGCATCCCGGTAGAACCCATCCATTCCGGGGGGCAGTTGCTCCAGATCCTTCCGGCTCTGCAGCGGCAGCTGGCCGGAGGCCAGGTCATTGAGCACCCGCACCACATAGAGAAACTTGCCGCTGCTCTGCTCCTGGGCTGAGAGGAACCCGGCCACCTCCTCGGCGCTAAGGCTGGCTTGCTCCAGGCGCTCAGCCAATGTGGAACGTCGGCAGCGCTCCAGAGAATAGGTGGAGAGATCCTCAAGGTTGCGGGCCTCTTCCGCGTCGAGTTCTTGCAGGGAAAAGGCCTGCCGAAGGGGGGTGAGCACATCGGGCCGGCGGCGGCTGGTGGCGAGCACCTTGATCCAGCGGGGCAGACGGCTGGCGTAGCGGGCCAGCAGTTGCACGATCGTTTGTTGTGCACCAGGGCGCGC
>JBJTWN010000087.1:0-11959 GCA_046081785.1 Cyanobium sp. | reverse complement strand
TCCTGGAAATCCAGGCTGTTGGAGGCGTGAGCGCCGCCGTTGATCACGTTCATCAGCGGCACGGGCAACAGATTCGCCATCGGCCCGCCGAGGTAGCGATACAAGGGCAACCCCAGGGCCCTCGAGGCGGCATGGGCCGTGGCCAGGCTCACCGCCAGAACGGCATTGGCCCCGAGGGCACTTTTGTTGTCGCTGCCATCAAGCTCGAGCATGGCGGCGTCCACGGCAGCCTGATCGAGGGCGCTGAGGCCGCAGAGGGCCGGGGCGATGCGCTCTTCCACATTTTCAACGGCCTTGCTGACGCCCTTGCCGAAATAGCGGCTGGCCTCACCATCCCGCAATTCATGGGCCTCATGGGCCCCTGTGCTGGCGCCGCTGGGCACGATCGCGCGCCCGCTGGCGCCTCCCTCCAGATACACCTCCGCCTCCACGGTGGGCGTGCCGCGCGAATCGAGCACCTCCCGCGCAACGATGGAATCGATCACCAGGTCGAGGGAATCGAACACAGAGGAGCGGGAGCAATTGGCCAGATCCTATGGGTCACCCCCACCGAATCGAATGTGACGATGCCTACCCCCGCGGCCCCTCCCAGCTGAACCGCTCGTCATCCCAGGCCCGCGGATCCTCGATCGGCTCCAGGTGGGTGAAGGAATGGCAGCGGGGGAGGACGGCGTTGATCTGTGCCTCCACCTGCTCACAAAAGTCATGGCCTTGCTGCACAGACCACGATCCAGGCACGAGCACATGGCAGGACACAAAGCGCCGGGAGCCCGCCTGGCGGGTGCGCAAGGCATGGAAAGCCACCCCTTCGCCGCTGTGGGCCGCCAGCACAGCTTGCACCTTGGCCAGGTCGTCGGTGGGGAGGGCCCGATCCAACAGCCCGGCGGCCGTCTCCCGCAGCAGCCTCCAGCCGGTGTAAATGATCTGCAGGGCCACCGCAATGGCAATCAGCGGATCGAGCACGGTCAGGCCGCTCAGCTTGGCTAGCGCCACGCCGAGCACCACACCGAGCGAAGTCCACACATCGCTGAGCAGGTGGTGGGCATCGGCCCGAAGCGTGATCGAATCCAGCCGGCGGCCGGCCTTCAGCAACACCGAGGCCACCCAGCCATTGATGGCGGTGGCTACCAGGGAGAGGGCCAGGCCCAGATCCACCCGCCCCAGGGGCGCGGGATGCAGCAACCGCTCGCCCGCCGTGGCCAGGATGGCCGTGGCCGCCACCACGATCAGCGCGCTCTCCAGGCCGCTGGAAAAGTATTCCGCTTTTGAATAGCCGTAATGATGGTCGGCGTCCGCGGGACGGGCCGCCAGGGTGAGCGCCCAGAAAGCCACCAGGGCTGCCACCAAATTCACCCCCGATTCCAAAGCATCGGAGAGCAAACCCACCGAACCGGTGAGCTTGTAGGCCAGGGTTTTCAGCCCGATGGTGGCCAGCGCCGCCGCCACGGAGAGCAGGGTGTAGGGCCTCGGGGAGGCGGGGGCCATGAAGCGGCAGGAGACGGTGCTCCCAGAATGGCCGGGGCGCCTCCCCCCCGCAGGCTTCGGAGGCCACAATGGCGAAGATGTTTCTTGACCGGGCTTCCGTTCCCTCCGCGATGCGACTGCTGCACACCATGCTCCGGGTGGGAGATCTGGAGCGCTCGCTGGAGTTTTACACCGAGGTGTTGGGGATGCGTCTGCTGCGACGCAAGGATTACCCCGGCGGACGCTTCACCCTGGCCTTCGTGGGCTACGGCGAGGAGAGCGAGCACACGGTGCTGGAGCTCACCCACAACTGGGACACCGAGTCCTATGAGATCGGCGAGGGCTATGGCCACATTGCCATCGGCGTGCACGACATCACGGGCACCTGTCAGGCCATTGCGGAAAAAGGCGGCCGGGTGGTGCGGCCACCTGGCCCCATGCAGCACGGCTCCACCGTGATCGCTTTCGTGGAGGACCCTGACGGCTACAGGGTGGAGTTGATCCAGATCGCAGCAGCGGCCGCCTGAGCCCACCATGCCTGCCGACCCCCTCTCCGGCCCCTCCGCCAGCCTCACCAGCACCCCGGAACGCTTCAGTGATTCCGCCTGGGACCTGTTGCTGGCCAGCCAGGAGCAGGCCCGCCGCTGGCGCCATGGCTCCATGGATGTGGAGCACCTGCTGTTGGCCCTGCTGCTCGATTCCCGCTTCTCCCCCTGGGTGGAGCGGTTGCCGGTGGATGAGGATCGACTGCTCGATCGGCTGGAGGCCTTCTGCGCCGACCAGCCCTCCAGCCCAGGGGCCACCCTCTACATCGGCGATGCCCTGGAGGATCTCCTGGAGGGATCCGAACAGCGCCGCTCCGCCTGGGGCGATCGGCTGATCGAGATCCCCCATCTGCTGCTCGCCCTGCTGAAGGAGCCACGACTGGCCGGCGCCCTGTTGACGGAGGAAGGCCTCAGCGAGGACCTGCTCACCCGCCAATGGCGTCCCGAAGGCGTCAGCGCCGGCCCGGACGGTGGCCCGGCCGCCGCTGAGTTTGCCCCCCCTCCCCCAGCGGCGCCCGCCGCGCCGCTGGGGACCGACGCCCCGGGCCGACCACCCGCAGGGATGGGCGCCGGAGGGCGTGTCGCTGCAGCTGCGCCTGCGGCGACGGGAAGCAGCCAACCCCGGGCTGCCGGGGCCAACCTGCGGCTGGAGCGGGTGAGCGAGGGCGAGGAGGGCACACCCGAGGGCCTCAGCCTCTACGGGCGCGACCTCACTGCAGCCGCCCGCCAGGGCGAGCTGGATCCGGTGATCGGCCGCGATAACGAAATCCGCCGGCTGATCCAGGTGCTCTCCCGCCGCGGCAAAAACAACCCGGTGCTGATCGGAGAACCCGGCGTGGGCAAAACGGCCGTGGCGGAGCTGCTTGCCCAGCGCATCGTGGCCGGAGAGGTGCCCGAGGCCCTGCGGGGTGTGCGGCTGGTGGCGCTGGATCTGGGAGCCCTGATTGCGGGCGCCAAGTTTCGGGGGCAATTCGAGGAACGGCTGCGAGGGGTGCTGGAGGAGGTGCGCGACGCGGAGGGGCGCAACGGCGGGGTGGTGCTGTTCATCGACGAGCTGCATACCGTGGTGGGTGGGGAGCGAGCCGCTGCCGACGCGGGCAGCCTGCTCAAGCCGGCCCTGGCTCGGGGCGACCTGCGCTGCATCGGCGCCACCACCCCTGAGGACTACCGCCGCACCATCGGCAAGGATCCCGCTCTGGAGCGGCGATTTCAACAGGTGGTGATCCGGGAACCGGATCGGGACACCTGCCTGGAAATCCTGCGGGGCCTGCGGGAGCGCTATGAGCTCCACCACGGGGTCACGATCACAGATCGGGCCCTGGTGGCCGCCTGCCGTCTGGCGGACCGCTACATCAGCGACCGCTGCCTGCCCGATTCAGCCATCGACCTGGTGGACGAGGCCGCCGCCCAGCTGCGGATGGAGGTGACCTCCAAACCGCGGGTGGTGGAGGAGGCCGAGGCGGAGCTCAGGCGCGTGGAGCTGGCCTTGCTGGCGGCGGAAGCCGCGCCGATGGAGGAGCGGATTCAGCTGCAGGAGCAGCGCCAGCGGGCTCACACAGGCCTTGACGCCCTCCAGCAACGCTGGGATCAGGAGCGGGAGCGGCTGGCGGAGCTGCGAGACCTGCTGGCGGAGGATGAACGCCTCCGCCAGGCCATTGCCGAAGCGGAGCGGGAGGGGGATTTGGAAACCGCCGCCCGCCTGCAATACGACCAGCTGCAGCGCCTGCAGCAGCAGCGCTCCGCCCTGGAGGCGGAGCTGCGCCGCGATCCGATTCTCCGGGAGCAGGTGGAAGAAGGCGACATCGCCGATGTGGTGGCTCGCTCGACGGGCATCCCTGTGCAGCAGCTGCTGGCGGGGGAGCGGCAGAAGTTGCTCGAACTGGAAACTCGCCTGGGGGAGCGGGTGATTGGCCAGAGCGAGGCCGTGGCGGCCGTAGCCGCAGCCATCCGTCGAGCCCGTGCCGGGATGAAGGCGCCCACTCGCCCCGTGGGCTCCTTTCTGTTTCTGGGGCCCACCGGCGTCGGCAAAACCGAGTTGGCCAAGGCGCTCGCCGCCTCCCTCTTCGATGAAGAGGAGGCTCTGGTGCGCCTCGACATGAGCGAATACATGGAGCGCAATGCCGTGGCGCGGCTGGTGGGTGCCCCACCGGGCTACGTGGGTTACGAGGAGGGCGGCCAACTCACCGAGGCGGTGCGGCGCCGGCCCTATGCGGTGCTCTTGCTCGATGAAGTGGAAAAGGCCCACCCGGAGGTGTTCAACCTGCTGCTGCAGGTGCTCGATGACGGCCGGCTCACCGATTCACAGGGGCGCACGGTCGACTTTCGCCACACCGTGGTGATCATGACGAGCAACCTGGCCGGTCGGGCCATCTTGGAACGGGCCAAAGTGGCCGATGACAGTCCCGGGGCGGAGGAGGCCCTGCAAGCGGAGGTGGATCAGGCCCTGGCACGGCAGTTCCGCCCTGAGTTTCTCAACCGCATTGATGAGGTGATCCGCTTCCGGCCTCTCGGCAAAGAGGATCTGTGCCGCATCGTGCGCCTGCAGATGCGGGAGCTGGCTGCCCTGCTGGCCGAACAGGAGCTGCGCCTGGAAGTGGATGAGGCGGTGGTGGGCGCCTTGGCGGAGCGCGGCTACGAGCCCGAGTACGGAGCGAGGCCCCTGCGGCGACTGATGCGTCGCTGGATCGAGAATCCCCTGGCCACGGAGTTGCTGGAGGAGCACTTCGCTGGCGCCTGGGGGGTGAGGCTGTGCCTGGGACCCCCTGATGCGCCAGACCCGCTGCAATTTCTGCCCCTGCGCCCTGAGGGGGGGAGCGTCCGGTAGGGTGGTCGTTTGCTGATGGGCGGAGACGCCCGGCTAGCTCCGCTCAGCCAGCGCTTTTCCTGCCGTGGATCCCTCCCCCATTCCCACCTCCACGCCCGAACGGCCCGCCACCCCAGGCGGCGCTGGGCCCGAACCCCACCAGGGCGGCCAGGAGGAGGGTGCTGGAGGTTTCGCATCGGCCACCTTGGCCGAGCTCCGCAAGGTGGTTTGGCCGAGCCGCCAACAACTGTTCAATGAAACCGTGGCGGTGATTGTGATGGTGGCGGCGTCTGCAGCGGCGATTGCCGCCCTGGATCGCTTCTACGGATGGGGCGCCAAACTGCTGTTCCGATGATGATGGTCTCCGAGTCTTCCCTGCCGATCCTCGATGAGGACTCCTCTCCAGAGCATGTCTCTGGAGAGGACCTGTCTGAAGGGGACTTTTCTCCC
Organism: Cyanobium sp.; assembly: GCA_046081785.1. Lineage (GTDB taxonomy): Bacteria > Cyanobacteriota > Cyanobacteriia > PCC-6307 > Cyanobiaceae > Cyanobium. The sequence goes on along the minus strand of JBJTWN010000087.1, from coordinate 6,697 downwards.
GACACTTTTTTGGCAGGCACGCCAGCTGGAGAGAGCCTTGCCACTGCCTTACCCTCGCCAGCGGCGGAGGGAGCAGAAAAACCACAAGTCGCCCGCTGGTATGCCGTTCAGGTGGCCTCCAGCTGCGAGAAGAAGGTGAAGGCCACCCTGGAGCAGCGGGCGGTCACCCTCGGTGTGGACAATCGGATTTTGGAAATCGAAATCCCCCAAACTCCTGGGGTGAAATTGAAGAAAGATGGCACCCGCCAATCGATCGAAGAAAAAGTCTTTCCGGGCTATGTGCTGGTGCGCATGATCCTGGATGAGGACACCATGATGGCGGTGCGCAGCACACCCAACGTCATCAATTTTGTTGGCCAAGAGGAGCGGCGAGCCACCGGCAAGGCCCGAGGTCACATCAAGCCCCGCCCCCTGAGCCGCACCGAGGTGGAGCGCATCTTCCGCCGGGCTGCGGAGAAGAAGGCTGTGGTGAAAGTGGATTTGAGCGAAGGGGATCAGATCCTGGTCACCGGAGGCCCCTTCAAGGATTTCCAGGGAGAAGTGATCGAGGTCTCGGCCGAGCGCAGCAAGCTGAAGGCCCTGCTCTCGATCTTTGGGCGGGAAACGCCCGTCGAGCTCGAGTTCTCCCAGGTCAGCAAGCAAAACTGACCAACTGGTCGCGGCCGTCTCCCTGCGGAGGGCGGCCCGAGGTGGTAACCACCACCAGTTCCCGCTCCTCACGGAACCGGGTCATCCGCAGATCGTCCAGTGACCGTCCCTGCCCAGCCTCCTGCCTAGCCGATGGCCAAAAAAGTCGTAGCTGTGATCAAGCTGGCCCTCGAGGCCGGCAAAGCCAACCCCGCTCCGCCGGTGGGCCCTGCCCTTGGCCAACATGGGGTCAACATCATGGCGTTCTGCAAGGAGTACAACGCCCGCACCCAGGAGAAAGCCGGCTATGTGATTCCGGTGGAGATCTCGGTCTTTGAAGACCGCAGCTTCACCTTCATCACCAAAACGCCGCCCGCCTCCGTGCTGATCCAAAAAGCCGCTGGCATTCCAAAAGGAGCTGCCACCTCGGCCAAGGGATCGGTGGGTGCGATCAGCCGCGCCCAGCTCGAGGAGATCGCCAAAACGAAGCTGCCCGACCTCAACTGCACCAGCGTCGAGTCGGCCATGCGCATCATCGAAGGCACCGCCCGCAACATGGGCGTTGCCGTGACGGATTGAACCGTCTTTCCACACCTGTCCACCTCACCGGGGGAGACCGAGACGGTCGTTCGCACCCCTAGCACCCATGAGCAAACCTTCCAAGCGCTTCACGGCCCTGGCCGACAACGTTGAAGAACGTCCCTACGCCCCGATCGAGGCGTTGGAGCTGGTGAAAACCAACGCCACGGCGAAATTCGACGAAACCGTCGAAGCCCATGCCCGCCTGGGCATCGATCCCAAATACACCGACCAACAGCTGCGCACCACCGTGGCCCTGCCCCACGGCACCGGTCAAACCATTCGGGTGGCGGTGATCGCCCGCGGTGAAAAGGTGGCGGAAGCCAAGGCCGCCGGCGCCGACCTGGCGGGCGATGAGGAACTGGTGGACCAGATCGCTGGCGGATCCATCGATTTCGACCTGCTGATCGCCACGCCCGACATGATGCCGAAGGTGGCCAAACTCGGCCGGGTGCTCGGCCCCCGCGGTCTGATGCCCAACCCCAAGGCTGGCACCGTGACCACCGATTTGGTCTCTGCGATCAACGAATTCAAGGCAGGCAAGCTGGAATTCCGGGCCGACCGCTCCGGAATCGTGCATGTGCGCTTCGGCAAGGCCAGCTTCACGGCTGAAAACCTTCTCGACAACCTCAAAGCCATCCAGGAAACCATCGATCGCAACAAGCCCAGCGGCGCGAAGGGCCGCTACTGGCGCAGCCTCTACATCACCTCCACCATGGGCCCCTCGGTGGAGGTGGATGTGACCGCTCTGCAGGACATCAAGAAGGAGAGTTGATCCACCAAGCTGCGCCCTCGGGGAGAGGGGGGGCCCTGACCCCGGGGTGTTAGTTTGGATCCCTGGCATTCGCCAGAGGGCACGCGCCCACCCAAGACAGCAGGTGATTGTCAAACCAAGCAATTGTCCTCTTTGGACCTGAGCTTGGAGAGATACTTGTAAATCCTGCCGAGGTTCACGCGTTTGGTTGGATCCCGCCAAGCTCTCCTGGAGTTGATCGGGTAGGCAACAAGCCGCGGCCTCGTCGCTTCTCCGAACCCTGTTTCGGAGCTGAGCCTGGGCCGCGTACCCGGCTTGTTCCCCCTCGATCCGATCCAAAACCTATGGGCCGCACGCTGGAGAGCAAGCAACAGATCGTCGAAGAGCTCAAGAAGCTCCTCGGTGAGGCCGAAATGGCGCTGGTCCTGGATTATCAGGGCCTTTCCATCCGCGAGCTGAAGGATCTTCGGAGCCGTCTGGCCGCGAGCAACGGCGTTTGCAAGGTGACGAAAAACACCTTGATGCGTCGAGCCATTGATGGTGACAGCGCCTGGACGAACCTCGAATCCCTCCTCGATGGCCCCAACGCCTTCGTGCTCGTCAAGGGCGACGTGGGCGGTGCGGTGAAAGCCGTGCAGTCCTTCCAGAAGGACACCAAGAAGTCGCAAACCAAGGGCGGCCTGTTTGAAGGCAAGCTGCTCTCGGAAGCCGACATCAAGGCCATTGGGGATCTGCCCACCAAGGAGGTGCTGATGGCACAGATCGCCGGTGCGATCAATGCCGTCGCCACCCAATTGGCCGTGGGGATCAACGAGGTGCCTTCAGGCCTGGCCAGGGCGCTCAAGCAGCACGCCGAAGGCGAGGGCACGGCCTCCTAGGGCCGTCCTGCTGCGTGGCAAGAGCTGCGCCCCCGCATCCTTTTCATTCCACGATCTGTTGCTGATTCTCAAACCATGACCGCCGCTACTGACCAAATTCTCGAACAACTGAAGACCCTCTCGCTTCTCGAAGCCTCTGAGCTTGTGAAGCAGATTGAAGAAGCCTTCGGTGTCTCCGCTGCTGCCTCCGCTGGCGTGGTGATGGCAGCTCCTGCCGCCGACGCCGCTGAAGCGGTGGAAGAGCAAACCGAATTCGACGTGATCCTCGACAGCTTTGATGCTGCCGCCAAGATCAAGGTGCTCAAGGCCGTGCGCGAGGCCACCGGCCTGGGCCTGGGCGAAGCCAAGGCCCTGGTGGAAGCGGCTCCCAAAGCCGTGAAAGAAGGCATCAAGAAGGAGGACGCCGAAGCCCTCAAAAAAACCATCGAGGAAGCCGGAGGCAAAGTCACCATCAAGTGATGGCAGCCTCTCTTTCAAACCACCGGCCCCAGTGGGGCCGTTTTTTTTGGCAACCCATCAGCAACGGCCCAAAAAAAAACCCCGCCAAAGGCAGGGCTGGGGGGTTGAACGTTGGCCGGGAGTCTGTCCTCGTTTCGACCCTGGCTAAGCGTTCAGCACTCCTCACACCCCAGAAAGTTAACGAGACTGAACGATCTGGCACAAGGACACAGGCCAGCCGTGTAACTGGCTACAGACCTTGGGCTTGGGCTTGGCCTTCCTTGAGCGCTTGCGGGCGACCATCGGGACCGATGCGTTCCTCATAGGGGATCACCTGGAGAGCCACCACACCGGGGCCAGGCCCCTCAGCTGTTCCATTGCTCCCGTTGACGGGAGCTGCTTGGGTCGCAAACCGCTGGTTCTGCAGCGAGGGGCGCAGTCCCCTGGCCTGGCTGGCCATCTCCGCCGGATTGGAGGGGGCGCTGGAACGGCCGATGATGCTTCTGGTCGTCCCCAGCGCAGGAGGAGCTTGGAGCGGTACACCACCCTGCAGAGCCAATCGCTCAGGGGTGCGGCCGCGGGCAGCGGCGATCAGATTGTCGAGGGGTTGGGCATTGCTGAAATAGATGTGGTTGAGGCTTCGGGGCCCAAACATCCGCCGCTGCAGCTCCCAGCCCGGCTCAAGCTGCAAGGAAACGAAAAGATCCCGGTCGCGACGGGGGATCGTGCCGCGTCCCACCACCAGCTCGGTGGATTGCGACGGCGACGAGGCCAACAGCTGCAATTCGGCACCCTTTTGCTCCAGACGCAGGCGGTGGGTGTGGTTGAGATCGTTGTCAGCCACGCGGAGGGAGTAGCCATTGCTGTCAATGAACCGCCCGCAGATGCCTGTGTAATCAAAACGGTTGAGGCTGGGATCGACCAAGCCATCGGGGCGGGGGGTCCAACAGAAGGGGCGCGCGCGAAGCTGCTCGAGCACCACCAGGGTCCAATCGTCGCTTCCCACGGGCCGGCCAAGCACGGCAAAGCTGGAGGCCTGCACCGGAGCGCTATTGAACAGGCCCTCGGCCCCCACCTGCGGAAGCAGTCCGGGGGACGGAGAGAGGGCGGTCACCAGGGCGAAGGTGGCCAGGGCCAGGTAAGGTCGCTTCATGGTGGGATGGCATTGGCCCCGCGAATGCGGAGAGAGCGGCCTATTAAAGCCAAAGCAACCGTTTGGGCAACACCCACAAGCCACACCATTGAGGAACCATGGCGGCGAAAATCAGCGGGGAAGGGCAGGAGGAGAGGAACCCCGCGGGACCGCGGGTGGTGCTGGCCGCCTGTGATGGGGCCTGCAGCGGCAATCCAGGCCCGGGCGGCTGGGGCGCACTGCTGAGATTTGAGGATGGCTCGGTGCGGGAAATGGGGGGCTTTGCCACCGCCACCACCAACAACCGCATGGAACTCACCGCGGCCCTGGAAGTGTTTCAGGCCTTGCGCACCCTGCCGCGCCATCCCCGGCTCGCTCTTCTCACCGATAGCCGCTACTTGGTGGATGGTTTGGGGAAGTGGCTGGCGGGTTGGAAGCGAAAAGGATGGCGCACGGCCTCAGGCGGGCCTGTGCTCAACAGAGATTTATGGGAACAGCTGGAGCGTGCCCGGCTGGAAGGGGTGGTGCTGGAGCATGTGCGGGGCCACAGCGGCCATCCCGAAAACGACCGCTGCGATGCCATCGCCGTGGCCTTTTCCCGCGGCCAGGTGCCCCCGCTGGCGGGGGGCGCCCCCACAGGCCAGGCCGCCGCTGAGCCGAGCAGCAAGACAAGAGGCGAAGAGGCAGAGGTGTCCCAGGCTGGCGTTGTCGATCCAGCCCCAGCCGGCCTGCAGCGGCTGCTCAGCCGATTGGAGCTGGCCGAGCGGCTGGCAAGCGGGGGGTTTGGACTCACGGCAGTGGAGCTGGCCCAGCTGGTGGAGCGCCCTCTGGCGCAGCTGGAGCAGCGGCAAAAGCCCTGGCGCTGGCGCGACTGGCAGGTGGAGCCGATGGGGGAGGGGCGCTGGCGGTTGCGACGCGCCGATGGAGGATGGGCGGATGAGGCGTGAGGGGGGGAGATGATGGGTGAACGGGAAGGGAGCGCCACCGGAGCGATCTACCGCAGGCTGCTGGCCCCGCTTCTCCGCCAGGATGAGGGGTTGGATGCGGAGTCGCTGAGCCGGCTCAGCCTCTCCACCCTGGAGCAGGTGGCCCTGCGGCGACAGTGGCCGGTGATTCAGCAACTGCTGGCGGGCGTGGGGGCGGAACTGCAACATCGCGACCCGCGGCTGGAGCAAACCTTGTTTGGCTGTCGTTTCGCCAATCCCCTGGGGCTGGCGGCTGGCTTCGACAAAGACGGCATCGCCGCGGCGATCTGGCACATCTTTGGCTTTGGCTTTGCTGAGCTGGGGACGGTGACAGCCCAAAGCCAACCCGGCAACCCCAGACCACGGCTGTTTCGACTGGCGGCGGAAAAGGCGGCCCTCAACCGGATGGGGTTCAACAACCATGGGGCGGCGGCCATGCGTCGCACCCTTGAGCGGCAGCACCTCCCCCCTCCAGGGCAGCGGCCGGCGGTGTTGGGGCTGAATCTGGGCAAATCCCGCCAAACCCCCTTGGATCGGGCCCCGGAGGATTACGCCACAAGCCTCAGCCTGCTGGCGCCTCTGGCGGATTACGCCGTGGTCAACGTGAGTTCGCCCAACACGCCAGGCCTGCGGGATCTGCAGGAGGAAAGCCAGCTGCGGCGGTTGGTGGAACGGCTGAGGCGCCTGCCGGCCTGCCCGCCCCTGCTGGTGAAAATCGCCCCGGATCTGGAGGATGACGCGATCGACACGATCGCCAGGCTGGCCTACGAGGAAGGGCTGGCGGGGGTGATTGCGGTGAACACCAGCCGCGACCGGCTGGGTCTGGAGAGCCGGTTGCTAACTCAGAGCGGCAGGTCACTGGCAGAGGAGGAGGGTGGCCTGAGCGGCCGGCCGTTGCGGGAGCGGGCTCTTGCGGTGCTGCGACGGCTGCGGGCAACGGCCGGGCCTGCCCTTCCCCTGATCGGGGTGGGAGGCATCGATTCAGCACAGGCGGCTTGGGAGCGCATCGCCGCGGGGGCCTCCCTGGTGCAGGTCTACACGGGCTGGATCTACGAAGGTCCCACCCTGGTGCCCGCCATCCTGGAGGGGCTGAGCGCCCAGTTGGATCGCCAAGGGCTGGCAACACTCAGCGAAGCGGTCGGTTGCGGGCAGCCCTGGCGCTGAGGGTCGTATAAATTTTTTCCTGAATATTCCTCCTGCATTGCAAGTCTCCGAGCTCATCGAGGATCTGCGGGAGCGGCTCAGGCCACTGAAGAGCAGCCTCTTCCCCCAGCAGGTGTTGCTAGAACTCACCGACACTGCCTTGCTGGGCCAGTCCCTCCTG
>JBJTWN010000086.1:0-7673 GCA_046081785.1 Cyanobium sp. | reverse complement strand
TGCCGCTGCCCCCACCAGCGCCGTTGGCTCAGTAGCCACCAGCTGCCGGTGAGTACGGCAGTGAAGCTCAGATCAATGCGGTAGTCGGTGCGCTGGTTGAGCAGGGCCGGCGCCGCCGCCGCAAACAGGGCGCCCCAGAGGCCAGCGCTGCGGCTGTGCAGTTGGCGCCCCAGGCCGTAGCAGCTGGCCAGCAGCAGCCCGTTGAACAGCCCATTGGCGGCCATGGCGCTACTGAAGCCGGGGCCCAGCAGCTCCATCACCGGCGCTGCCACGGCGTAGCTCAGGGGGCCGCGGTAGCTGGGGGCCTGGGCCCAGAGCAGCTGCCACCAGGCGCCGCTCCAGGGTTCGGGGCTGCGCAGCACCTGCCAGAGGCCCAGGGCCCGGCTGAGGTGATCCCCCTGGTCCCAGCTGGGCGGTGCCTGGTGCTGCTGAATCCAGACCCAATCGAGCGCCAGGCAGGCGAGCCAGAGCCCCAGCAGCACCAGGCCGTCGCGCCGGTTCAGGGGGCGGGGGCTGGGTTGCGGCGCACGAGGGTCCATGGGGCCAGATCATCGCCCGCCGCCACGGTGCTGAGCGGCGCCGATGGCGCCGCGGGCAGCTGCTGCCGCTGGATCCAGGCCCACTGCCCTGGCGGCAGTTGCTCCAGCGCATTCAGGCGGGGCCCCAGCGTGGGGCTGCCCAGGGCCACCAGGATCAGCTGGCTGTGGGCCTCGCCGCTGAGGGGCTCCGGGGCCACCACCGCCACCGGGCCTTCCCCCAGGGCGGCCTGGAGGCTGGGGGCCTGCAGGGCCAGGCGCTGCAGGGGGCTGCGGTCGGTGAACAGGCCCGCCTGCACCAGCAGCACCAGCGCCAGCCAGGGCCCCAGCAGCAGCGCCGCCAAAAGGCCTCTCGGGCTGCGCTGCAGCGGCAGCAGCCCCCAGCTCAAGCCCACCGCCAGGGCCGCGGCGGCTAGCACCCAGCTGGGCAGCGGCGGCACCGCCAGTTGCAGGGGGGTGCCCGGCCACAGCAGGGTGAGCCCCGCGGCCAGCAGCAGCCCCCCCAGGGCCCCCAGCCCCCAGGCCAGCCAGCGGGTTCGGGCCGCCCCGCCCTCAGCCCACCAGCGCAGGGCCGCGGCGGCCCAGAGGGCCAGGAAGGGGGTGAGCTGCAGGCCGTAGTAGGGGGTTTTGGTGCGGAAGGCGCTGAGCAGGGCCAGCAGCAGCAGTGGGGTCACCACCAGCACCAGCCGCTGCTCACCGCGCCAGCGGCGCCAGCCCCAGGCGAGCCCCGCCAGGGCCGCCAGGCTCCAGGGGGCGGCGTTGGCCGGAAGGTTCCACAGGTAATAGAGGGGCCCGGCGCTGTAGGTGTCGCTGCCGGAGAGAAACAGCAACTTCTCCACCAGCCCCCCCACCACCGAGGGGCCGTAGTGCTGCAGGCTCAGCCCTAGCCACAGGGCCACCGGTAGCCAGCCCAGGGCCAGGCCGCCCCAGAAGCGCCCATCCCGCAGCAGCTGGCGCCGTTTGAGCAGCAGCAGGGGCGCCAGGGCCACAGCGGGCAGCGCCACCATGAAGCCCTTGATCAGAAAGGCGGGCCCCATCCACAGGCCCGCCAGCAGGGGCCAGGCGGCGGCGCAGCCGGGGGTGGCCCGCAGCAGGGCCCAGAGCCCCAGCAGCTCCAGGGCCAGCAGGGGCATGTCCTGGCTGGCCTGGTGGGCGTAGTTGAGCCACAGGGGCGTGAGGGCCAGCAGCAGGGCACTGAGCCAGCCCCGGCCGGGGCCCAGCAGCTGGCGCCCCAGCTGGGCGGTGATCCAGAGGCTGGCGCCGGCCGCCAGCAGGGAGGGCAGGTGGGCGGCCCAGCCGCTGCTGCCCAGCAGCTGTTGGCTGGCGGCGATCAGCCACGGCGCGCCGATGGTGCGGTCGTAGAGGGGTTGGCCCCACCACTGGGGCGCCAGCCAGTGCCCACTGACTTCGATCCAGCGGGCCTGCAGCATGTAGTAGCCCTCGTCGTGGGCCAGGGGGCTGCGGGGGGCGGCGCTGAGCAGCAGCGGCCCCAGGCCCAGCAGCCCCGCGGCGGCGGCCATGTAGCGAGGGCTACGTGTCATTGCGGTTTGTGGCACACGAAGCCTTTTTGATCCCTAACCCTGCCTTGATCATGAGAGGTGACGCAATGCGTCCAATTCCTCTTTTTGGTGTGAGGACCATGAAACTGTTCCAGAAGCTTCTTCTGGCGCCTGCTGCCCTGGGCCTGATGGCTCCTGTGGCCGCATCCGCCGCCGATCTCAACGTGGCTGGCGTTCGCCAGTACACCACCAGCGAAGAGCAGGTGACTTCGATCACCCAGTTCTCCGACGTCAAGCCGACCGACTGGGCCTACCAAGCCCTGAGCAACCTGATCGAGCGCTACGGCTGCGTCGCTGGTTACCCCAACGGCACCTACAAAGGTGGCCAGGCCATGACCCGCTACGAAGCGGCTGCCCTGCTGAATGCCTGCCTCGACCGCGTCACCGAAGTGACCGACGAAGTCAAGCGTTTGGTGAAGGAATTCGAGAAGGAACTCGCCGTCCTCAAGGGCCGCGTGGATTCCCTGGAAGCCAAAGTGGGCGAGCTGGAAGCGACCCAGTTCTCCACCACCACCAAGCTGAAGGGTATTGCCACCTTCGTGCTGGGAGCTAACAGCTTCTCCGGCACCAACAGCGGCAGCCAGTTCAACGGCACGGCGAACACCACGGCCTACAACAGGGTCAACTACGGCGCCACCACCTTCAACTACGACCTGAAGCTGAACTTCGACACCAGCTTCACCGGCAAGGACCTGCTGCGCACCACCCTGCGGGCCGGCAACTTCGATGGGGATTCGAACAGCTTCGGCGGCGCGGGTCCGAGCAGCCTGTCCCAGCTGGAGGTGGCCTTCCAGGAGGATGCAGGGCCGAACGCGGTGGGCATCGATCGGCTCTTCTATCAGTTCCCCCTGGGCGACTTCACCGTCACCCTCGGCGGCCGCGTGGGCCAGGAGGACATGCTTGCCCTCTGGCCCAGTGTCTACCCCAGCGAAACCGTGCTTGATGTGCTCACCCTCGGTGGTGCGCCGGCGGCCTACAACAAGAATCTCGGTGCCGGTGCCGGGGTGTGGTGGCAGAAGAACGGCTTCTCGATCAGTGCCAACTACGTGGCCGCCAATGCCAGCACGGGCAATCCCAGCGAGGGGGGAATCGCCACCAATGGGGCGGGGGGAACGGGCACCATTCAGATCGGCTACGGGGCGGAGCAGTGGGGCGTCGCCGCGATCTACTCCTACATCCAGAACGCCAATGATCTGATCGTCTATGGCACCAATTTCGCTCTCGACAGCTTCTCCGCGCCTGGAAACACTTCCGCCTTCGGCCTGAGCGCCTACTGGCAGCCGGTCGAGAACGGATGGATTCCTTCGATCAGCGCTGGCTGGGGCATCAATTCCACCCACTACAACAGCGCCGTGAATGATCAGGGGCTCGTGAGCACCAGCCAGTCGTGGAGTGTGGGTCTGCAGTGGGAAGACGCCTTCCTGAAGGGCAACGCCCTCGGGATGGCGGTCGGCCAGGCACCCTTTGCCACTAGCCTCCACGGTGGCGCTGTGCCCAACGACGGGAACTATGTGTGGGAGTGGTGGTACAAGTTCCAGGTGACGGACAACATCGCCGTGACCCCGGCGCTCTTCTATCTCAGCCGGCCCCTCGGAGCCGACACCCCCGATGGCAGGAGCTTCCACCAGCTGGGCGGTCTGATCAAGACGAGCTTCAGCTTCTGAAGCCCTGGTCTGAGGGGCGCCGCACTCCGGCCACGCCGGCCTCCAGCAGGCGCTGGATCTCCCCCTGGGCCCGCAACTCCTCAATCACCCGATTCAGCTGGCCCAGGAATTCAGATCGCCCCTGTTTCACGGCGATACCGAACGGCTTCGGCTCGAAATGCTCGCTGAGGTCAATGATGACGTGGTTCTCCGCATCGGCGCTCGCCTGGTTCAGGCAGGTGAGGTTGATCTGGTCATTGGAGGCTGCATCGGCATCACCGCGCACCACCGCCTCCACATTCCCCGCGCTCAGCGGGGTCACCACCAGCGTCGCGCCGGGCAGGGATGGCAGGGCGGCGCGCATGCGCCGGATCGACACCGATCCAGCCGTGGCGGTGATGCGCTTGCCCTGGAGGTCTTCGAAGCAGTGGATGCCCGATCCCCGTTTCACCAGGATGGCTTCCTGGGTCACCCAATAGGGGTGGTGAAGTCAACCTGCTCGGCCCGATCGGGCGTGATCGTGAGCTGAGAGACAACGAAATCGACCCGATCCTCCAGCAGGGCCTCGATTCGCTGGTCGTCGACCACCTGCACGAACGCGACGCGATCGCTACGGCCAAGCAGTCTGGCGGCAATCGCTCGGGCCAGGGCGGGTTCAAACCCCTCGATCGCTCCGGTCTGGGGATTGCGGTAGCCCATGCCCGGAATATCGAATGAAACTCCAGCAACAACCCTCCCTCTGGATCGCAGCGACTCCATGGGGTCCCCCCAGTCTGGCGAGGCAAGTGCGGGCCCTGGTCCTGAGTCCGCACCTGACCCTATCGCCCGGATCCGGACTGGGCCTCTCCCTTCAGAGAAGGCGTCCCCGCTGGCGAACCAGGCCGGCCAGCAGCAGGGTGATGGTCAGCAGGGTCAGCGCCAGGGGGATCTGGCTGCCCGTGGGAAGGGCCGCGGCCAGGGCCACCAGCAGGGCCGTGCCCTCCTGTTGCAGGAAGCCGGTGAGGGCCGAGGCCTGGCCTGCCCGCTCCGGAAAGGACTGCATCGGCAGCGCCAGTCCAAGCGGCACCGCGATGCCGGCGCCCAGCACCACCACCAGCATCGGCAGCAGCAGGCTGAGCGGCTCGAAGCGGCCTGCCAGGCCCAGCAGCAGCATCGTGGCGGCACCTGCCACCGCTGTGGTCACGCCAGCCTGGAGCAGGCGCTGCTGACCCAGCCGCTCCACGCTGCCGGTGAGGGCGACGGAGCCCAGCAGGTAGGCGCCGCTGAGCGGGAGGTTGAGGTTGCCATAGCTGGCGGTGCTGAAATCGAAGTGCCGCTCGAACACAAAGGGACTCGCCGCGTCGTAGATGGCCACCAGGCCGGTGCCGAGGGTGGCGATCAGGGCCGGCAGTCGGAAGCGGGGGTCCTGCAGCAGGTTGCGATAGCCCAGCAGTGCTTCCCGAAGGCCCGGCAGAGGCGCGCGATCTCCGGGCCCCAGACGGGTTTCCTTCAGGTTCCGTGCCACATACAGCAGCGTGAGGCCGCCCAGCAGGCCCAGCAGGGCATCGTCATCACGCCAGGTGCCGATCCGGCCCATCCAGCCCCCCAGGAACGGCGCCACCCCGAGGGCCAGGGCGTAGCTGATCGCCACCACGCCCATGGCCCGGGCCAGGGCCCGGCCACTGAGCACATCGCGCAGGCTGGCCCTTGACACGCTGGTGCCGCAGCCGGCCGCCACCCCCTGCAGCAGCCGCAGTGCCAGAAGGATTCCGTAGGTGGGTGCCCCCACCAGAGCCAGGCTGGTGAAGCTGAACAGCGCCACGCCATTGAGGGCCACCGGGCGCCGTCCTTTGTGGTCGGCCAGGGGGCCCCAGACCAGCTGGGACAGTCCGTAGCCGAGCGCGTAGACGGTGATCGACAGCTGGGCGGTGGCGGTGCTGATGCCGAACTCGGATGCCATCGCCGGCAGCGAGGGCAGGGCCATGAACAGGCCCGCCTGGCCGAGGACCAGTCCCAGACAGGCATAGACCGTCTGCGGATGGGCCGGCGGGATCGGTTGGACCATCGGCGATGGGCTCAAGGCAGCGCCGCAGGCGTAGCCCAGGCATCCTGCGACGTGCGGGCCCGATCCGATGATTCCCCGCTGGGGAGGGGGGACCTTTGGCCATGAACGCCGTGCCGCTGCGTCTGCAACCGGGCGAAGACCTGCGCCCGGCGCTGGAGGCCTGGATCTCTCAGCAGGCGGAGCAGGCGGGCTGCGTGATCAGCGCGGTGGGCAGCCTGTCGGTGGTCCAGCTGCGCTTCGCGGGCGCGGCCCAGGGCACGACGCTCCGGGGTGATCTCGAGATTCTTGCCCTGGCCGGCACCCTGGCGCCAAATGGCGTCCATTTGCACATCACCATCGCCGACAGCCAGGGTGCGGTGGTTGGTGGCCACCTCTGCGCGGGTTCCCTGGTGCGCACAACCGCGGAGCTGGTGATCGGCCTTCTGCCGGAGTGGCGGTTTCGCCGGGTGCCGGATCCAGTCACCGGTTTTGCGGAGCTGCAGATCGCTCCGCAGAGCCCGGGGTGAGCGGCGAAAGAACGGAGGGTGCCGCCAGTCGGGCGATCGATTCCGGAGGTACACCCACCTGCTGAGCGATCAGCTGCACCAGTTGCTCCAACCGGACCAGTCGCTGCTCCAGGGCCAGGAGATCGGCGGTGCCGGACCTGGAGGCGCGGCTTGCCTTGTTCCGTGCTTGGCCCGCCTTGGTGGGCAGGGCGCTGCGCAGGGGCGGGCCATCCGGATGTTGGAGCAGCGCCTCCACCTGTCTCGACACCGGGCCCCGGCTGAGACCCTTGATGCCGCGGGCCTTGCAGAGGTTCCAGAGGGCCGCCACCGACAGCCGCTCCAGCTCCTCGCTGCTGGCAGGGGCGTCCCCCTCCAGCAGCGGCTGCGGCTGGCCGGCGGCCGGGGCCGGATCCCCAAGCTCCTCCTGCAGTCCGCGGTACAGCCGGCCATCGGACTGGGCCAGGTCCCGCAGCGTTGCTCGCAGCGTGTCAGTGAGTTGGCCCATCGCCCGTCTCCTCCTCGGCCGCCACGGGGAGCGGTGGCAGCCCCCCGGTTTTCTCGATGAACTCCTGGCGCTTCTGATCCAGCTGCACCACCCGTTGCTTGGTCCGGGTCCAGCGGTTGATGAAGCGGATCACCGCCTGCACCAGGCCGCCCAGAAAGGCTCCGCCGGGGTAGGCCTTGGGGCCCAGTTTGTAGCGGCCGAACTCCTGAACGATGTCATCCCCGGCATCTTCCAGATCCCCTGCGATTGCGGTGACGATTTCAAGAATCTGGTAGATGTCCGTTCGAACGCTGGCTTCCCGCGCGGCCAGTTCCAGCAGATTCTGCCGCAACGTGGCGGTTTCCTCGCGCGCCTTGATCGAGCGGCTTCGGTGCTGTCCGCGGCTGATCATCAGGCTCTTGTAGCAGCTGCGCAGCCGTAGGTAGGCATCGTTGAGATCTTCCCGGGCCAGGTGTCTGGGATCCGGTGGGAAGTTCGAGGTGGGAGGCAGGGAAACCGTGGGTGCGCTCATGCCGGGACCATCCTGCCGGTTTGCGGCACCCCGCCTGGCCTGGGGCGCAAGGGGTTCAACGACGGATTCTTCCTCCTTCGCACGGGCATCTGCCAATGGGCCCGGCGCCCCATCAGGACACGGTCTGAGGCCGGGAGTTCCTGGATTACCCGCACCACCTTCTAGGAGTTTGTCGCCCATACCGCCCGGCCAGGCGAGCGCAGCGAACACTGCGTCCGCAGACCGGATCTGTCCGGTACCGCATGCTTCTCGTCCTGTTGACCATTGCGATGGTGCTGATTCGTCTCTGACCGACTTGGCCAGACAGGGGCATTCCCCCTCAGCCTGTCGCTGCCACCAGCCCCGGCTGCTGTGATCGTCTGTAGCGGAAAAGCTTGAGCAGGTTGTGTG
>JBJTWN010000085.1:0-19875 GCA_046081785.1 Cyanobium sp. | reverse complement strand
TTCTTCAACGATCTGGGCATCTTTCAGTTGATCGTGCCCTGCGTCTTCGAGCATGTGTAGTGACTTCAGCGCTTTTTGTACCTCCAATCGCTCTTGCAGAGACCTTGTTGCTTTGAGCACCTCAAAAAGGGGAGGGAGGTGCTGTCTCGTGAATTCTTTAATCGCCATTTATAGAGAGCTATATTTTAATAGTATAGCACGAAGATTTCGGTAGGCGCTCCGAGCAGTGTTTGTGATGGCGAGAGGGAGCATCTCGTTCGCCAGGCCCCTCGCCACCGTAAGGGCTTTATTCTGACAAATAAAATTAATTGTGTTGCCAAAAACGATGCGCTTTTGAGATTTCTTGCTCCATCTCTTGATGCCAAAAATTGCGATCACCTCTTGAGCAAATCTTGTTTGCTCATGGAGAATCATGTTCCTGTAGGGTTCAAAATCCTCGATCCTGGTTTCGTGATCCAACAGACAACTCCTGATGGTGGAGAGAATCACGTCTATATCCACTCTCTCCACGGCAAACTTGTAGTTTGCCGGGATCGGCATGTCGTCCTCAAAGCAGGCGGAGCCGCGCAGTCCCACCACCACACAGCATCCATTCACGACGGCTTCTCGTGGCTGACGATCCTTGCCAGGGTGGCTGCCAAAGTCGACATAGACTTTGCCATGTCGGAGGGTTTTGGCATGCATTTTCCTGATCATCCCCTTGAGGGGTAGCCATTGAATGGTGGGATCGGCATCCATCAGTTTTTTCACGTATTGCTCAGCGCCTTTGACGGGTGTGTACAAAACAATATCCGCTTTTTTGGTCCTGGTCGGCCTCAGGTATTCTGCATGCAAATAATCTGATAGTGGATATAACTTGGCAGCATCTTTTGCCTTCAAAAAGGCTTCCGCATAGGCACTTTGGGTAAAATGTGTGATGGCCTGATTTCTGACATCAATAAAATCAAACCTGTCGATGAGTTTTTCATGGTTGTCAACACTGAGCCACCACAGAGCTTTTTGAATTGAGGTGTGCGCATCCAGGGCACGGGGATTCACTTCAGTCGTGATGAGAATATTATGTTTTCTGTCCTCAATGCATGTGGCAAACTCCACATCGTAATTTCTGTATTGCAGCAGCACCGGATTTGCCACGATTGGCATAGTGACAATTTTGGCTTGATGACCGATTCTTCTCAGCATATCTACAAGTTGATGGACGGCTTCGATGCCTCCAGTCACAATATGGGCCGGGCACAATACATAAATTATAGTGTCTCGGTAAATATGAAGCATTCAAAAAAAATTGCCATCTGATTTTTACTCTGGCTTTCCCTTCTCTTCGCGTCAACCAGCTGTCGGCCGGCTTGCCCATCGGATCGGCTCCGCATGGGCTCACAGATCCGCGCTTTGCAACAGGGGGCGACGAAGTTGTCGCAGCAGCTCTTTGTTCAGCGCATTCTCACAACTGAGCCACACGATCGGATGGACCGAGCCACCCTTGGCTTTCTCTGCAGCCACCTCGCAGGCTTGTCGTCGCCCTGAGCGCCAGCGCTCCAGTCGTTCCCCATCTCCAAGCATGGTCTGCAAGGCCTGGTCAGCTTGATTGCGACGTTGCCAAAGGCATGCCACCATTTCTTGAGTGTTGCCGTTGCAATTCGCTGCGAAGGGGAATTGACGCAACTGCCGTTGTGATTTCTGGAGCGTGTCATCCGCTGCCTCCGCTGGAGCACTTCCTGCAACGCCCAGCGTCGCCAGGGCTGCGATGACCATCATCCCCAGCAGTTGCGGTTGCCACTTCAGAACCAAGGGGGGCCTGGGCCCCCCTGCTCCCTCACTCTTCACACCAGCGTTGGCAGTGGGCCAGTGAGGTTGGCGACGCTGGCCTGCTGGAAGCGCAGCCGCTCGTTCTCCACATCCACCGCGATTGTTGCTCCAGCTGGGAACGTGCCCCCCAGAATTGCTTTGGCAATCGGGGTTTCCAGCTCCCGTTGAATCGCCCGCTTGAGGGGCCGAGCCCCGTACACCGGGTCGTAGCCCACACCGGCCAGCCAGTCGAGGGCCTCGCCATCGAGCTGCAGGCCCAGCTTCCGCTCCTCCAGCCGCTTCGCCAGCTGCTTCACCTGCAGATCTACGATCTGGCGCAACTCCTCGGCTTTGAGACTGTGGAAGATGATCGTCTCATCCAGACGGTTGAGAAATTCGGGGCGGAAGTGGGCGCGCAGCGCCTCATTCACCCGCTTTTCCATCTCTCCGTGGCGAGCTGGATCCCCGGCCAGATCAAGGATGGAGGCGCTGCCGATGTTGCTGGTGAGGATGAGCACCGTGTTTGTGAAATCCACCGTGCGGCCTTGGCCATCGGTGACGCGACCGTCATCAAGGATCTGGAGCATCACGTTGAACACATCGGGGTGGGCCTTTTCCACCTCATCAAAGAGGATGACGGAGTAGGGACGGCGCCGAACCGCTTCGGTGAGCTGACCGCCCTCTTCGTAGCCCACGTAGCCGGGAGGGGCTCCGATCAGCCGGCTGACGGCGTGTTTCTCCATGTATTCGCTCATGTCGATCCGCACCATGGCCTCCTCGGCATCGAAGAGCTGGGCGGCCAGGGCCTTGCTCAGCTCCGTTTTTCCCACGCCCGTGGGGCCCAGGAACAGGAAGCTGGCAATGGGTCGGTTGGGATCGCTCAGGCCGGCGCGGGAGCGCTGGATGGCGTCTGCCACGGCCGTGACGGCCTGTTGTTGGCCGATCACACGGGTGTGCAGCTCATCTTCGAGGTGGAGAAGCTTCTCCATCTCGCTCTGCACCAGCTTGCTCACCGGAATGCCCGTCCATTTCGCGATCACCTCAGCGATGTCATCTTCGGTGACCTCCTCCCGCAACAGGGTTTTGCCACTGTGGCCGCTGGTGAGATCGGCCTCCTTGGCGGCCAGCTTGCGGTTGAGCTCGCCCAGGGTGCCGTACTCCAGCTCAGCAGCCTTGTTGAGGTCGTAACTGCGCTTGGCCTGCTCGATTTGCAGCTGCACCTGCTCGATCTCTTCTTTGATCGCGCCCAGCTCATCGATGGCGCCCTTTTCTTGCTGCCACTGGGCATTGAGGGCGCTCTGCTGCTCACCCAGCTCGGCCAGCTCCTTCTCCAGACGCTCCAATCGATCTCGGCTGCTCGCATCCGATTCGCGGCCGAGGGAGAGCTTCTCCATCTCCAGCTGCAGGATGCGTCGATCGAGTTCGTCGATCTCCTCGGGCTTGGAGGTGATCTCCATCTTCAGGCGAGCGGCGGCTTCATCCATCAAATCGATGGCCTTATCGGGCAGGAAACGATCGGCGATGTAGCGGCTGGAAAGCACGGCTGAGGCCACGATCGCGTTATCGGCGATGCGCACACCGTGATGCACTTCATAGCGCTCTTTGAGGCCGCGCAGGATTGAAATCGTGTCCTCCACCGTCGGCTGGTCCACAAACACCTGCTGAAAACGGCGCTCCAGGGCGGGATCCTTTTCGATGTGTTGGCGGTGTTCGTCCAGGGTGGTGGCGCCAATGCAACGCAGCTCCCCTCGGGCGAGCATGGGCTTGAGCAGGTTGCTTGCATCCATGGCTCCCCCGGCGGCTCCAGCTCCCACCACGGTGTGGATCTCATCGATGAAGAGCACGATCTGCCCTTCTGAAGCTGTCACCTCCTTGAGCACGGCCTTGAGCCGCTCCTCGAATTCACCGCGATATTTGGCGCCAGCGATCAGGCTGCCCATATCCAGAGCAATGAGCTGACGGTTCTGCAGGGCGGAGGGCACATCGCCATTGACGATGCGCTGGGCCAGTCCTTCCACAATGGCGGTCTTGCCCACCCCTGGCTCGCCGATCAGTACGGGGTTGTTTTTTGTCCGTCGGCTCAGGATCTGAATGGTGCGGCGAATCTCCTCATCCCGGCCGATCACGGGATCCAATTTGCCTTCGCGGGCAGCGGCGGTGAGATCGCGGCCGTATTTCTCCAGCGATTCGTAGGTGCCCTCTGGGTTTTGATCGGTCACTTTCTGGCTGCCGCGCACGGCCACCACGGCTTGTTTGAGTTTCTCGGCGTTGCAACCGCACTGGCTGAGCAGCTGCTTGCCGCAGCGGTCGTCAATGGCCAGGGCCAACAACAGATGCTCGATGGCGATGTAGCTGTCGTCAAAGCTTTTCTTGAGAGAATCGGCCTGATCCAGCACGCTGTTGAGCGCCTTGCCCAGATAAGTGTTGTCGGGAGCGGTGCTCAAGCTGGGCTGGCTGGCGATGAAAGCGTCGATCTTTTGGCTCAGGGTGCCCACGTCCACGCCCGCTTTCTCCAGAATGCGGTTGGCGAGACCTTCCTGGGCCAGGAGGGCGGCGAAGAGGTGCTCGCTCTCCATTTGCTGTTGCCGTTTCTGCTGGGCCAATTGCTGCGCAGCAACGACAGCGGCCCAGGCCTTCTCCGTGAACAGTTCGGCGGTGGGATGCATGGTGGCGTGAAATGGCGTGTGGACTGACCGTATGGCGTCTTGCAAGCAGCACCCCGGGAGGAGGTCCGAATCGATGGGTTCGGCCCTCCCCACCACTGGTGGGCGCTCCTCACCAGATTGGCGAGGGAACCGTCCAGCGTCCTCAGGGCGATTGGTTTTGTGACGGATTGGTGGTCGTGATTTTCGCCGCGAGGAGGGCTTCAGCCCAGACGCCCTGCCTGGCCACACCGCCAAGATGGAAGCCATCACAGCAACGATTCCGCCTCCCCTGCCCATGGCTCATCCTTCGACCGATTCTTCCGATCCCGCTCTTGTACGCGCCCTGGCCGAAGCCTCCCGCGAGTTTGACCCAACCGGGGCCGATCCAGAACGGAATTGTTGGATGGCCGTTCACCGCCATGTGCATGGGGTGTTGCCTTCGGAATACGACATCCGGGAGGTGCCCGAAGCGCTCTATTTGGCGGTGTTGGCCCAGCGCCGCTCTCTGGCCAGTTGAGCGCAGGCCCTCCTTCATCGACTGAGACGCCACGACCTTGCGAAAAAATCCCCCTGACGAACAGCGTTCGTCAGGGGGATTGCAAAGCAGATCAATCCAGGCCAATTGGCCTGCCCTGTCGATGATCAGGCCCAACCCTTGGCGGATTGATCGATCACGTAAGCCGCCACATCAGCGATGTCTGTCTCGCTGAGCTTGCCACCGAAGGCGGGCATGGCATTTTTACCGTTGGTGACCTGGTAAGCCACAGCAGCCTCAGGGCCATCGGAATAGTTGGCCAGATAGGCCTTGAGCGCATCGGCCTTGAGGGTGCGCTCGGCATTCACCACATTGCCGCCGCCCATGTGGCAGGCCGCGCAGTTGGCGGAGAAGATCTGGGCGCCATGGGCGGCATCAGCCGCGAAGCTCGGGGCGGCACCAAGCACAAGGGCCAGACACAGAGCGAACAGAGAGAGAAGACGACGCATGGGAGGTGCTGAACGCACACGCAACCGCAACACGCTAAGGATGTGTTGGGCTTTTGTTGCCATTCCTGACAGATCTGCAACATTTGAGCGTTGCAGCATGCTTCGCCCTTCTTGATCGCTGGTCGCCGCCGACCACCACCAGCCCTGATCCACTCAGCCGTGGGGCACCGGACCCCGGTGGGGAACAGCGGCGGTTTCGAGCACCCGCTCCAGGGTGGGCGCCAAGCTTTTCAGCCCAAACCGCTCAGGGGGGCTCACTGGCTGGTGCACAAAATGGCGCTGGCGGATGGAGAAGCGGTCCCAGGCGTTCACTTCCAGCCGTAGCAGGCGGATCAACCCCTCGATCAACCAGCCTTGCAAATCCAGCCCCACCGATGGGTGCCACACCCCCCTCCAGCGGCAGAGGGTTGCCACTGCGTCGTTCACCGTCAGTGGCGCCTGGCCCAACACCAGGCGCCGCACCGGGCCCTGCCCAGCTTCTGGGTTGGGCTGGTGGGGTGTGGTGGCCAGGTGGGCGCACACCGTGGCGATATCGGCGGCGTGAACGAAATGGAAACTGGCATCCGCCCGCAGCCAGCGGGCCAACCACAGCCACCGCAGGGCTTCGCCCACCCCGGCCGTGAGGTAGCTCGTGGGGTGGGGATCGCCACTGCCCAGCCGCCCTCCGAACACCAGCGTGGGGAAGACAGCCACAATCCGCTCTGCCAGAGGATGCGCCTCCAAATCCTGCAGGCACTGGGCCTTGGTTTGGATGTACTCCGTGCCATGGGCCCGTGCCTCAGGCAAGAGCTGTAGATGGCGATCCAAAATGCTGGCGGTGGAGAAATAAATCACCTGCTCCAGCCGCTCGGGATCGAGCATGCCGAGCAATGTCTTCACCGCCACCACATTCACATCCTGAGCCCGCTTGGGATCGCCCCAGGCCGTCGCGGTGTGAATGACCCGTTGGGCGCTGGCAATGGCGTTGGCGTGGGGCTCCAGATCGCGCAGATCGCCCACCAGCAGTGTGATGCGTGGATCGCTGCGGGGCACCGCCATGAGTTTGGCTGGATCCCGCAGGAGCAGTAAGAGATGGGCCTCACTTTGCCGGTAGAGGGTCTCGGCGATGTATTGGCCCACGCAGCCGCTTGCCCCTGTGATCAGAATCCGTGGCGCGTCAGGACTGGATGATGAGCTGGCCGCCGTCACACCGCAGCCCCAAGGAGCTCGGGGATGGCCTTGCCCGTTTCAAAGAACACTCTGGCGTTGTCCTCTGGGGTGCCAGGCAGGATGCCGTGGCCCAGATTGAGGATGTGGCGACGCCCTCGCGCTTTGCGCACCGTGTCAAGAATCCGCTCGCGAATGGCTTGCGGCGTGCCAAACAGCAGTCCTGGATCCACGTTGCCCTGCACACCCAGTTCAGCGGGCAGGCGGGCACATCCATCGGCCATGTCCACGGTCCAGTCGAGGGAGATGATGTCGATCCCCGTGCGCGCCATGCGTTCGAGCACACCGGCGCTGCCAGAGATGTAAAGAATCAGAGGCGTGTCTGGGTGGGTGGCCTTCACTTGCTCGATCACCCGCTTTTGATAAGGCGCCGCAAACACGTCGTAATCGATCGGGCTCAGCTGCCCCGCCCAGGAGTCGAAAAGCTGCACCACCTGGGCGCCGCAATCAATTTGATAGCGCACGTAGGTGGCGATGGAATCCGCCAAGTGAGCCAGCAGCTGATGGAGCAAGGCCGGCTCTTGAAAGGCCATCGCCTTGATCACTGAATAGGTTTTGCTGCTTTTGCCCTCCACCGCATAGGCCGCCAGGGTCCAGGGAGCTCCCACGAAGCCAAGAACGGTGGCCTGCTGGCCCACAGCCTGGCGAAGCCGACCGAGCACCTCTCCCACAAATGGCACGGATTCTTCAGGGATCAGGGGCTTCAGGGCATTCACCTGAGCCTGGCTGCGGATCGCTGGCTCAATCAGGGGCCCTTTGCTCTCCACGATGTCGAATTCGATCCCCATCCCGGGCAGGGGGGTGAGAATGTCGGAAAAGAGGATCACGCCATCGGGATGGAAGGCGTGAAAGGGTTGCATCGAGATCTCGTAGGAGAGATCCGGTTGTTCTGAGCGCTCCCGAAAGCCCGGGTGGCGGTCCCGCAGGTCCCGATACACCTTCATGTAGCGGCCTGCCTGACGCATCATCCAAACCGGAGGCCGCTCCACGGGTTCCCCTCGGGCAGCTCGTAGCAGGAGGGGGTGCGTGTCGGCCATGGAAGCGGGGTGGCAGGCAGAGGAGCGCTCGAAACCTAGCCGAGCGCGCCCCGGCGCTTCTTTTCTTCCTGAAGCATGGCTGAAACCGCGACGTGTTTCTTCATGCTTCGAGCCGCCATCAAGCCGGCTTGCGAGCGATCACGTAAATGGCATCAGTCTCGCTATGCGGCCCATCAAGCTTGGGATCAGGTGAACGCAATTCCGTGGGAGTCAAGCCAGCTTTTTCGCAAACATGCACCACATTTTCGCGATCAAACATGAATTGAACATGACCATTGCAATAGGCCATGTAGGTCACCTGATCCATGCGGCTGCCCGTATCCATCCATCCTGGCCTCCAGATGGCTTCGCTGTGACCATCAAAATACCGTCTGCTCTCTGCGTAGGCTCTGAGCACAGGCTCGGCATCGGGAACGGAAAAGAAAAAAGCAGCACCGGGCTTAAGGATTCTTTCGCAATCATTGAGTAAAAAATCTAGTTGTTGGCTCGACAGGCGCTGCAATGTGTTGCGAGAAAAGAGGACGTCAACGGAGCCGGATGGGAAGGGGAGGCCATTGCGCAGGTCCCAGAAAAAATCACACTCTAAATTCGTGTCGAGAGTCAGCCAGTCCGGGTTTCCGAGATGGGAATGGCCAAGCTCAAGATTGATCGGAGCACTCTCATCCAAAAGCTGTTGGACTTTTCCTAGGGTTTCCTCTTCAAGTTGTTCAATCCTTTTCCGTTGTCTCCGGTCCAGGTAAAGTGCTTTTGCAAAGAGAAAGGGCCGAAGCAAGCCGGGCATTGTCAGAATGCAGATTCTTCCACCCAACAAGTCTATCCAGCTCTTTCGCTTTGTCTGTTTTTCTGTTGAGGGGTGCAAGCGATTGCGCAGGGCCCTCCCTCTGCTGCTGTTCCCCCTTTTGGTTGGGCTGCAGGGCTGTGTGCCACTGCCGCTGATCAACGGGGAGACCGTCTATGTGATGGTGGTGACCCAGAGGCGATTGGATTGGCTCAGACGCGATGACGCGGAAGCCCTGTTTTGGAAGCCTCTGATGGACGAGTTCCATCGTTTGCATCCAAATGTGCAGGTGAGCACATACACCGTCAATGAAGAGGCGGCGCCGGGCGAGCTGAAGCGCCGCACAGCCCGCGGGCTTGGGCCCGATCTGATCCTGGCGCGGGCACCCATGGTCAACACCCTCCTCTCCGAAGGCCTGATTGCCCCCGTTCCCAACACCCCCTCGATGCGGCGAACCATCGCGTCTGTGTCCCCTCGCTTTTTGAAACGTGTGCGGCTCAGCTCTGGCCTGTCGGGGCTCCCCTTGAATGAATTGGTGAGTTTGGCTTGTTACAACCGCCAAAAAGTTTCTACCCCACCCCGCACCACCGAGGAGCTGATGGCCCTTGCCGCCGCAGGCCAAACAGTCGGCCTCTCCATTGATCCCTATGGAATCTGGTGGACGGCCGGCACGCGTGGGGCGGATCACGCCATGGTCTCCATCTTGACTGGGGTTCCACCGACCAGAGAAGCCGAGCGAGCCAAGGATGAGGCGGCCATTGTTGGCTGGCTGGCCTGGTTGCGTCAGATCGCCCAGCAGAGCAGGGTGGATCTGGCCAGTGGACCGGAGGAACTCACCCAGGGCTTGATTGCTGGCCGGCTGGATTGGATCCCCTGTTTCAGTTTGACGCTCAACACCTTGCAAAACGCCATGGGGGACAAGCTCGGGGTGAGCGCGCTGCCCATGGGCCCGGGGGGGGGACCCAGCCCTTTCAACTCCCTCCAGGTGTGGGCCTTTGGCCTCGATTCCAGTGCCAGCCAGCGGCAAAGTGCCTCCAGCCTCGTGCAGCTGAGCCTGGAGCCCTTCCTGCAACGCCGCTTCGTGCTGGACACGCAAGAGGTGTTGCCTGTCAACCTCACGGTGCAGACGCCGGTGGCCAGCTCCGGAGTGTTGGCGGCTCTGGCAGAGGCCCATCAACAATTTCTGGCGGGCTCACCTCTCCTCACAAAGCCGTTTACCTTGGTGCACCTCAGTGAGCTTTCCCATCGCTTGGAGGTGGTGATTCAGCAGGTCATGGTGGGGGTGCTGACGCCCCAGGAGGGTGCGAGACAGATGATCCGGTTTGGCCGAGGAGGCACATGAACCTGTTGTGGATGCAGGGCCTGGGCTGGCTTGGATTTTTGGGGCGCCCCTTTGTGCTGGAGCAGTTGCTCAGCGCCGCTCTGGTCTTCGCGCTGTTGGCGGTGTTTCGTCGCCGTCAGCCGTGGCTGCGGCGAGCGCCAAGGATCCTCCTGCTTCTGGGTGGCACGGCGCTGGCGATGGTCCTGACGGCGCTTCTGGGCAGGCGATTCGGGTTGTTGCTGCTCACCGCCCAGATTCTGGCCGCCTTCTGGATCCTGCGTTTGTTGGAGCGGTTTCTCCTCCAGCGATGGCTCTCGCCTGCTGCCTTCCATGGCTTGGTGAGTCGGATCTTGCGACCAGCCTTTTCCCTGGCGGTGGTGGTCGTCGTCCTGGATGCAGTCGCCTCGTTGCGAGATCTGGCATCGATCTCCCTGGGCACCTGGTTTGGCAGCGAGATCCAGCTCGGCACCCTTGCGATGGTGCTTGTCGTGCTCTATTTCGTGGTGGCTGGATCGGTCTATCCAGCCCAGGTGGTGGGCTGGCTTGCCAGACGTGCTTTGGCGATCAGTGAGGGGAGCCAAACCGCGTTGGTCACCCTGCTGCGCTACGGGGTGATTGGCTTGGGGGTGATGTGGGCTCTGGCGCGCCTGGGCATCGATCGGGCGGGCCTGCTGGCCGTGGCTGGCGGTCTTTCAGTGGGTCTGGGATTTGGCGTGAAGGAGGTGTTTTCCAACTTCATCAGTGGCCTCTGGTTGCTGATGGAGGGCTCCGTGAGGCCAGGAGAGGTGCTGATTCACGACGGCGACGCCTGTGAGGTGCGCAGTTTGGATCTCAGAGCGGCCACTTTGCTGCGGGCCAGCGACAACGCAGAGCTGGTGGTGCCCAACCAGAGTTTTTTCACGTCCACCACCACCACCTACACCCGCAGCGACCGGATGCGCCGCTGCAACCTGGAGGTGTCTGCCCCCAGCAGCTGGACGCCGGATCAGATGATCGCTCTGCTCATCGAGTTGGCTGCCAGCCACCCGAAGGTTCTCCAGTACCCTCCGCCGGAAGCTGTGTTGCTGGGTTTCAGTCCCACATCCCACACCTACAAGCTTTCCTTTTCGATCATCGATCCCCTGCGGGCCAACACGGTTGTTGCGGAAGTGAAGCTGGCCATCTGGCGCCGTTTTGATCAAGAAGGCTTGCTGATGTCTCCGTCCGGAGATGGCTCCAAGTCTCCTGTCAGCTGAAGCGCTGCTTCCCCGGTTTCACCCCCTCATGGAGCCAATCCTTGGCGGCTGGGCCCTAGGGCTGTGGGCTGGCTTCAGGGTTGGGGACGCTGAGGCGATTGCAGATAACGGCTCACCACCACACCGATCACCACAGCGATGTAAAAGGGACCCACCACGCTCAGGGCCACGCTGGCCAGCCGGGCCAGGGGTTCTGTTGGAGCGATGTCCCCGTAGCCCACGGTGGTGAGGCTGACAAAGGCGAAATACATGATGCGGTGCACATTCAGGTCCCAGGCGGATGTGGCGGCCAACGCTGAGCCGAGAGGAGGCAACTGCACCAGCGCCCCGGTGGCCGTGTCGCGAAAGGAGCCGGGAACGAGGCTGTCGATCACGGTGAGCAGGAGGCCACCATGGATCCCAAGCAGGAGGTAGCCGGCCAGGCCACCCGCCAAAAGGTCACCCTGGGAGGGCACCTCTCTGGCCAGCCGGCCCAGCAAGCGCACCAGGCTCCAGCTGATGAACACCAAAAAAAGACCCAACAACGGCAGGCCGGTGACCAGCAGGCTGCGCGGGTTGAAGACCCACAGGATCTGGGCCACGATCGACGCTGCCCCGATGGCCAGGTAGGCCCGCTTCCCCCATCGCGTGCCCCAAGCAGGCCGGTGCGTGAGGCCCGCCATCAGGAGCACACAGATGCAGGGATAGCCCAGCCAGGTGAGGCGAGTCAGTGCCGGCGGGAGCGCCCAGCTGGCCATCACGGCCAGGCAAACCCACAGGAGCTGTCGAAAGAAGCCATCCCGCTTCTGTGGGCGCACCCGCCACCTCCTCTCAATCGCTCAAAATGGCGTTGGCCTCCCGCTCAAGGCTCTTCACCTCATCGCGACGTAACACCAACACACTCAGCGGGGGCAGGCAGAGATCGAGGGATTGCTCATAGCTGTGGAGGGCCCAATCATCGGTGAACTTGCCACCGAGATTGCCGATGTTGCTGCCCCCATAGCGGCCGCTATCGCTGTTGAACACCTCTGCGTAGAAACCTTGCAGGGGGACACCCACCCGGTAGTGGGAGTGGGTCTGCGGGGTGAAGTTGGCGACCACCACAAGCCAATGGCCTGTGATGCTCTCGCGACGCATGAAGCTGATCACTGAATTGGTGTTGTCGTTGCAAGCAATCCACTGGAACCCATATTGGTTGAAATCATCCCTCCAGAGGGCAGGCTCGTTTTTGTAGAAGATGTTTAAATCGTCGATCATCCTCTGCAGGCCCTGATGGGGTTCGTAGTGAAGGAGTTCCCACTGCAAGTCTCCCCAGACATTCCATTCCGCCCTCTGGCCAAACTCCATCCCCATGAAGATCGTTTTTTTGCCGGGATGGGTCCACATATAAGCCAGGAGGGCACGAACATTGGCAAACTTTTGCCAATCATCTCCAGGCATTTTGTGAAGCAAATTGCTCTTGCCATGCACCACTTCGTCGTGGCTTAGAGCAAGCATGAAATTTTCTGTGAAGGCATACCAAATCGAAAACGTGACATTGTTTTGGTGGAATTGCCGGAACCATGGATCCATCTCGAAATAATCGAGCATGTCGTGCATCCAGCCCATATTCCACTTCAGGTTGAATCCCAGCCCGCCAATGTCTGTCGGTTGGGTCACCAGCGGCCAGGTGGTGGATTCTTCAGCAATGGAGAGGGCGCCGGGGAAATGTTGGAAGAGCACATGGTTGGCTTGTTGCAGGAATCTCACCGCCTCGGTGTTTTCTCTGCCCCCGTGCTCATCGGCGATCCACTCCCCTTCGGGTCGGAGGTAATCGCGATAGAGCATCGACGCCACCGCATCGACCCGAATGCCATCAATGTGGAATTCCTCAAACCAATACACGAGATTGGCAACCAGGAAGTTGCGCACTTCATTGCGGCTGTAATTGAAGATCAGCGTTCCCCACTCCTTGTGCTCTCCAATGCGGGGATCCCCATGCTCATAGAGGTGGGTGCCATCAAAAAATGCCAAGCCGTGGGCATCTTTGGGGAAGTGGCCGGGCACCCAGTCGAGGATCACGCCGATCCCTTCGGCGTGGCAGCGGTCGACAAAGGCGCGGAATTCATCCGGGGTGCCATGGCGGCTGGTGGGCGCATACCAGCCGGTCACTTGATAACCCCAGGAGCCATCGAATGGATGCTCCGAAATCGGCAGCATTTCGATGTGGGTGAATCCCCGCTCCTTGACGTAGGGAATCAGGCGATCGGCCAGTTCGGCATAGGTGAGCAGGCGCGCGCCCGGCTTGAGATCCGCCGCGGGCACGGGGGGCCTGGCGGTGCCATCCGCCTCGATGAAGGGCTGATCGGCAGCCCCATGCATCCAGCTGCCAAGGTGCATCTCGTACACCGCGATCGGCTGGTCGAGGGGGTTGCGATGGTCTCGCTGGTCGATCCAATGGCCATCATTCCAGTGATATCGGCCCAGCTCGGCCACGATCGAGCCGTGGTTCGGCCGCACTTCATGGCGGAAGCCGTAGGGGTCTGACTTTTGATAGCAGTGGCCGTTTTGGGCCCGCACTTCGTATTTGTAGGTGGTTCCGACCGGAAGGCCAGGGATGAACAGTTCCCAGATCCCACCCAGGCGCAATTGCATCGGGTGATGGCGGCCATCCCAGCCGTTGAAGTCTCCAAGCACCGCCACGCTGCGGGCATGGGGAGCCCAAAGGCAGAACTGCACCCCGGCCACTCCGTCCCTCTCGCCCACATGGGCTCCCATGAACCGCCAAATGTGGTGATGGTTGCCTTCCGCAAAAAGGTGCCTGTCCAGTTCGCCCATCCACTCCTGGCGAAACGCCCAGGGATCGTGCTGGATGTGTTCGATGCCTGCTCGTCGCACCCGGTAGCGGTACGCCACACCGGGGTTGTGGCCCAGTTCCGCCTCAAACACCCAGGGATGGTTGGGAGTGGACATGGGAAGGGGTTCGCTCCCCTCCAACAACAGCTCCACCCGCTCCGCCTCTGGCATCCAAGCCCGCACCACCCATCCCACCCCTTCCAGGGGCTGGGGACCCAGCACGGCCAGGGGGTGGTCGTGGCGGCATTCCGCTAGCCGGTTGGCATCGTCGACCATCCAGTCGAGGCGGGTCATGGGGTGAGGGTGGCGAAGGGGCGCGTCGGGAGCTTACGGCGGGCTTGCCGACCCGCCTTCCTAGGGCTGGGCCGAAGGGGTGGCCAGCGGCGGATCCGTTGGGAAATCGACACCCACGATTTGGTTGGTGCTGTCAAGAATTACGAACAAATTGTCGGTGGTGCGCGTGAACTGGATGTTCACCAACACCAACTTCAGCTCCGCCGTGCTCTCGGAGCGGGCAATCCGGCGCACCTTGATGAAATTGCCCGTGTTCCTCTGCAGCTGTTGCCACTTGCGTTGCAGGGTGGCTGGCGGGATTTCCTCCTGCAGCTCCGTGGAGAGAAAGCTGGAGGCTGACACAAAGCGGCCGTCCGTTAGCGCTCCCATGAAATCAGCGACCACCTTCTCGGCCGGCAGATCCGCCATGTTGATGTGATATCCCGCCAGCAAGCCCTTCTCATCGATCACCATCAGCAGCGTGCGCTCTCCGCGGCTGGTCTGCAGTTTGGCCTCCACCGTGCTGGAGTCGATCCCCGGGATCACCGAGGTGATCACCCAGCTGAGCACCTTGGGCTGCTTGCGCATGTTCATCGCCACCAGATAGGGACTGGTCATGCGCTTCAGCTCTGGGGCGAACTGGTCGTAGCGGGCTTGGGCATCCCCCTCCCGCAGGGCCTTCAACACGCGCTCAGCGGCGCTGCGAGCCCGCTGCTCCACAGCGGCAGCGCTCGTGGGCAACGGCATGACCACCTTGGGGCCTGCGCCGCTCGGCGCCACCCCCTGGGCCCGGGAAGGCGCAGGCCAGGTTGTGACGGCCAGGGCCGCCGCGGCCAGGGCGATCACTCCAAAGCGCGGGGACACAGGGGGCATACGAAAGCCAACGGAAGCGCCGTCAGTTTGCGGCAATGGTGGCTTTCCCGCCATCCTGATCCGCAGGAAACAGGGGATGGATCACCAGCTCGGCGCCTGCCAACAGGAGGGTGAGCGTGATCGCTCGATGGCTGGCAGAGGGCCCGCTGCGAGGCTGCTGGCCATCGCCCGCGTTGACGGCCACCTGAGGCCAGGCCGCCGGGGCGAGAGACAGGCGCAACCGTTCCCCCACTTGGAGGGTGGCGGCGATGGGCTGCAGCTCCAGCCTGCGCTCCAGCGCCTCGCTGGCCGCCTCGCCCAGCACCCGAATCAGGCCGGTGCAGAGTTGGCGGCTGGCTGAGCCATCGGCGCTCACCACGGCCAGGGCCGCGCAGAGATCGAAACCCGGCTGATCCGCCTGCACTCGCAGCTGCAGGGTGGGTCGACCCAGGAGCTGCAGGGCTTGGGCGTGGGGAGCCGTGGTGAAGCAGGCCACCTCGGTGCGCCCATCCAGATCGCTGCGATCCGGCAGGCAGGCCTCGCCTGCCCCCAGGTGCCCCCCCCGCCCGGGCACCGGTCGCCAGGGATCGTGCACCAACACCACAGGTTGACGGAGGGCGTCCTCGCCGGCCTCCAGCAGCCGGCCCTCATCGCAGCGGATGGCCGCTCCCCCGTCGCTGCCCAAACGCCAGCGCAGCCGCTTGGCTGGCGCAGCTGGATGGAGGGCAAACCACGCGTCGGTGGTGGCATCCTGCAGCCAGATCTGCCCGGGCGCGGTGGAACGGGGGGAGGAATCGCCCGGCCCCCTCCTCTGCAGGCCCTCGTCGAGGAACTCCCCCCCGCCGAGATGCCGGCGGAAAAAGGCCAGCTGCTCCCGGTCAATCCCCCCCCGCCACTGCAGGTGGCTCCAGGCACCGACCTGGAGGGCAGGGCGTCCGCCGGCGGCGGTGGCGCGCTGCCAGAGGCGCAACAGGCCGCGCAAGTGGGGATCATGCCAGCCGCCGATGAGCAGCATGGGCCGGCGCAACAGCGCCATGGGGGGCTGATGCACACACCAGCCATCGGGCGCTTGAGGATCGGCCCGCAGCCAAGCCAGACCCATCCCCTCGGGGTCATGGCGCTCCAGGAGGCTGAGGCCGTCGCGCAGATAGGCGCCCGTCTCCAGGCTGCGTCGCAGCTCCTCCCATCCCCGGCCATCGCCACGCCGTTGGGCCCCCTGGGCCGCCAGCTGCAGGGCCCAGCCCAGGCCCAGGGCCCACCAATGGGCCCCCCCTTCGCTGGCCCAGTCCAACCGTTCGTCCAGACCGCACATGGCCGGCGCCAGGCAATCGGGCAGCGGGTCGGGGCCCTCTGGGGCAAAGACGGACGAACCAGGCTCCACCTTGGCCGAGCCGGTCTCCTGCCGGCCAGCGTTGAGCAATTGGCTCAAGCCCTGATAAGAGAAGCCGTAAGTGCCAAGCCGGCCATTGCACTCAGGCAAGCATCGCGCCCACTGCACTGCCTCGGCTCCATCGGCAGCCTCCTGGGCGAATCCCCTGAAGGTCCCCTCCGACTCGCCCCTGCCGCGCACGTCCTGCACCACCACCACAAATCCCCGTTCGGCATACCAGTGCGGGTGGGCGTAGGTGATGGTGGACGCCAGGGCAGAGCCGTAGGGCTGGCGCATCAGCAGCACGGGCCAGGGACCCTGACCCGCTGGAGTCCAGATGCGGCTTGCCAGGCGGACGCCATCGGAGCAGGGCATCCAGGCCTGCTGGAAGCCAATCACTCAGCGCACATCCGGGCAATGCAGCCCGATCACATACGTGGCGAGCACTTCCGCATCCACCTGGCTCAGTCCCTGGCTGCTCGCCACCATGGCGATCGACTCGGGCGAGGTGGCCGACTGACCGGAAGCGTTGAGCTGTTTGAACTGGGCGCAAAGGCTTTTGGCCAGAGCCGGGTTTTGTTTGACCGATTCCAGCAAGGCCGAAGAGGCTCGCAGCGGGGAGGCCCAAACCAAACTGAAGGCGAGGCCACCGGTGAGCAGGAGCTGCTGAACTGAGGGGTGGCGGGGGTGGATCATGCGGGAGGGGATCCCAATCCAAGGGAGATCTCCATTTCATTTACGGCTGGTCTTCCCCCTCGCCAGGGAAGGGTCAGTTCGCTGAGCGACTGGTGCCCGCCGCACGGATCCACCCCCGCACGGTGGCCAGCGTCAGAGGTGGCGCTGCTGCTCCGAGCAGTCGCCTGCGCAGGCGGTTCACCTGCACCTGCAGGCGCTGGGGGTCGGCCTCCGCCAGGGCACGGGCTTCAGAGAGGCCCGCATGGAGCAGCAGCGAGGCCTCCTGCGGGGTCAGGTTGGCCTTTGTCATCAGCCTGGCTTGCGCCCGCAGCCGCAGCAGGCGAGATTCGCTCGCCCCACCCGGGCGGGCCATGGCCCGCAGCCTTTCCCCGGGCAGGGTGCTCAATTGCTCCCAGGTGGTGACGCCAGCGTTGAGCAGGGCCGCCTGCTCCTGGCGGAAATGTTCCGGCAGCCCCGCCAGCTCCGCGCACTCGCCAGATCTCAAGAGGGTCGGCGCTCCACGTTGATCTCGCCGCTCTTCAAATCCAGCGTGGCCTCCGCCAACACCACGGGCTTCGAGACCCCAGCCTCGGCCGGCTCCAGTCGCCGCAGCCGCACGCGCACCAAGCCATCGGCAGGGGATCGCCCGGTGGGCCGCAGGTTGCGAGCCACCTGCTCGGCCGTTGGCCCCTCCGCTTCGGGTGGCAGATCCGGTGGTGCCGCGGCCACCACCAGATCGGATCCGTTGTCAAACACCACCGGCACGGTGATGGCGCCCGGCACGGTGACCCGGGGGCTGTAGCTCACGGCAAAGGCCGCGCAGGAGATCGCCAGCAGAGCCGTGAAGCTGGTCACCCCCACCAACCGAAACCGGATGCCCCAGCGCGCCACAAAAGCCGCCACGGTGAGCAGCAACAGCCCCCCCGCTGCCAACGCCAGCCATTTGGAGGCCACCAAGAGAATCGGATCCGCGGCCATGGGACTGGTCAGGACGTACAGGCTCCTTATATTGCGCCCGCCCGACGGGGGTGGTCACCCAGGCAGATGAATCAGCTGCCTGAGCCCCAAAGGGCCCCGCGCCATGGCTTGGTCAAACGCTTGACCCAGCTCTCTCCCCTGCTCCTGCGCACCCTGGCGCGCGGTGTGGGGTGGTTGTTCCTGTTGGGGCTGGTGGCCCTGGTGGCGGCGCTTCTGGTGGCCTGGCAGCGCTCTGATCTGCTTTTGGGCCGCCTCTACGACCACTGGCGCCCCTGGCTGGAAGGTCAGGTGGGAAAGGTCATGGGCCGTCCCCTGCAGCTGGGCCCTTATCGCGGCTTTGGCCCTGAGGGGGTTCGGCTTGGACCGAGTCGCTTTCTGGCTGGGCCCCAGGATGGTTCCACCGCCGGGGTGCAGGGCCTGGTGGTCCGCATCGACCCCATCGCGAGCTGGCGCGACCGTTCGCTTCGCCTCACCTTCGATCTGCAGGGGGCCCAAGCCGATCTGCGCCGCAATGCCGCCGGCCAGATCTGGACGTTTGGCCGGGTGGCGCCGGGCCGTCAGCCCCCCCGCCTCCATCTCACCTTCCGCTTGCTCCAGCCCGCCCGGGTGCGCCTTTGGAACCTTGGTGCCAACCGCAAGCCCCTGGAGCTGGATCTGGTGGGCCAGGCGGCGGTGGTGATCCATGAGCAGGCCGTCGACTGGCGCGCCAAGGCCCAAAGCCCCGGCCAGGCCGGGGTGGCCCGTCTTCTCGGCGGCGGCAACTGGAAGACCCAGAGCTGGCGCACGGATCTCTTGGCCACGCGCTGGGAGGTGGCGCCGCTGATCCAGCTTCTGCCGCTGGCCGGTCAAGTGCGTGGCGTGGGCAGCGGCCAGGTGGCGCTGAGCCTGGAGAAGGGCCAGGCCAGTTGCCAGGGGGCCCTGGTGGGGGAGGGGTTGGCCTGGCAGCTGAAGCCCGCGGCGCCGAGGCTCGAGCTGGCCAGGGCCCCGCTGCGCTGCAAGGGCAGGCAGGTCTCCCTGGCCAGCAGTGAATGGCGTGTGGGCAGCTGGAGCGGGCGCGTCAGCGGGGATTTGGAGGGCCGCCAGCTGCAGCTGCTCACCACGGCCCGACCGCCCGCAGCCCTCGGCGTTGGCGCCCTGCCCCTGCAAGGGCGATTGGAGGGGAGCATCGGCGCTGGCGGGCTGCAGCGGGTGCGGCTCACGGCCCAGCGGGGCCGCACCCGGCTGGCGGCCAGGGGCCGGCTGGGAACCAGCCTGGAGCTGGTTGGCGATTGGGATCTTGCCCTTTCAGATTTGCCGCGCAGCGCCGCCCTGCCCCCCTGGCTCAAGGAAGGGCCCCTGCGGGGCAACCTCGACGTGGGCGGCAGCTGGGCCGCCCCCCGGCTGGCGGTGGCCACGGGCCAAGAGCGCCACAGCTTGTTGGGGCCATGGCGGGCAGAGCTCGAATGGAGCAACGGCCTTCTGGCCATGCGGCGCCTTCAAGCGGAACAGCTCCTTGCCAGGGCCACCCTCCCTTTGGCGGTGCGGCCTGGTCAAGGGTTGGTGGCGGGTGATCTGGAAGCCCGGATCGCCCTCTCCCCCTACCCGCTGGCTCGCCTCAATCCCCTGCTTGGCACCACCCTCGATGGCCTGATCGAAGCCAAGGGGTGGGTGCGCGGGCCGCTGAGGCGGCTGCGACCCGATCTGGATCTGCGGCTGCAGCGGCCCAGGGCAGGTCCCCTGCGGCTGGAGGAATCCTGGAGTGGACGGTTGCAGGTGGAGTTGGATCCCACCAATCCGTTGGGCGGCAGCGTGGGAGGCGGCAGCGTGACGATGGCAGCCCTCGCGCCCGCCCCGCCAAGCCGCTTGCAGGTGTGGCTGGATCGTCGCTGGCAGCCGCGGCAAATCGCTTTGGAGCGGCAAGGGGGGCGGCTCACCCCTCCGGGT
>JBJTWN010000084.1:0-4243 GCA_046081785.1 Cyanobium sp. | reverse complement strand
TCGGTGGTGAGCACGCGGAGCCTTGTCCGCAAGTCCTGGGTGCCGGCCAGAAGGCCAAGTCGCCGCGGTGGCGGATTGGATGTTACGGGCATCAGCCGCACCAGGGGCTTGCCGCCTCGGGCGTTCGCCACCGCCTCGCCGGGCAGGCCGTCGAGATTCTCCCCTCAGGGCTGGCCCGCCTCCAGCTCCCGCAGGCGCCGCTCCAATCGCTCGATGCGGGCCAGGTAGGTGAGGGCCAAAGCCATGCCGGGGGTGTTGAGGCCGAAGTCGTCGCGCAGACGCGCGGCGCGGCGCGCCTGGATCACCGTGCGCGACACAAAGGTCAGCCGGGTACCACCACCGCCATCACCCTGGCTCTCCAACACGCCCATCTCCACCAGCTCCAGCACCTCCTCCTGGCGCAGACCGGAGGATTCGATCAGCTCCGCGAGCTCCACGGGCTCGTCCCAGCCGGATGGTTGCAGGGGGGCGTCAGCCATGGGTGGAGTCTCCCAGGAGGTGGGCGCGGGGGTCAAAGGTGGAGGTGGCGGCAAGCTCGCGGTAGAGCTCCTTTTCCTTGTCGCTGATCACGGTGGGGGTGACGATCTGCAGCACGCCATAGAGGTCGCAGGCGCCATCGGAGCGGCGCGGCAGGCCCTTGCCGGCCAAGCGCAGCTTCTGGCCGCTGCGCGCGCCGGGGGGAACGCTGACCGTCAACGGTCCCTCCAGGCTGGGGACCTCCACCCTGGCGCCGAGCACCGCCTCCCAGGGGGCGATCGGCAGCTCCAGATACAGATCGTGCCCGGCCACCTGGAAGAGAGGATGGCGCTCCAGGCGAATGTCGAGATAAAGATCACCCGGCTTGCCCTCCCCCAGGCCGGCGCCGCCCTTGCCGGGCACCCGCAGCCGCTCGCCATCGCTCACGCCCTTCGGGACGCGGATGCGAGCGGTTTTCGCCTCGCGCCCCATCCGCCCATCGGGGCCGATGACCGGCACGCTGAATTCCACAGCGATGTCCTTGCCGCGGGCGGCGTCCTCAAGGCTGAGGCTGGTGGCGATTTCATAGTCCTGCCCCCGTCTGGATGCGGGGCCGGCAGCGGCCTGGCGGCGGGCGGCCCGATGGAAGCCGATCTGCTCGAGCAGGTCGGCCAGATCCACATCGTCGGTCACTCCCTCCTGCCAGAAGCGGCTGTCCCACTCCTGGCTCGGCTGGAAGTCCTCGCCCGGCCGGTGGCGGCCCAGCTGGTCGTAGGCCTCGCGCTTTTCCGGGTCGGAGAGGGTTTGGTAGGCCTCGCTCACCTCCTTGAAGCGCTCCTCAGCTCCCTCCTCCTTGGATACATCCGGGTGATACTTGCGGGCGAGGCGGCGGTAGGCCTTGCGGATCTCTTCGGCGGAGGCGCCGCGCTCCACTCCGAGGATGGCGTAGTAGTCGCGGTATTTCACCGGCGTTCACCCCCCCCCGCTCAGCGGTTGGCGCCGCGGGCGCCGGGTTGGCGCCGCCGGGTCGGTGTCGGCCATGGAGGGCTCAAGGGCTGGGGCCATCTTGAGGCAGCCGGGGATGGGTGGGAGCCGGCGGCGGCGGGGCTCCTCGGCTCAGTTGGGCCAATCGTCATCCACTGCGACGATCACCAGTTCGCTGATCAGTAGCTCCTCGGGCAGAGCGTCGCTCGCCTCCCACAAGTCGTCTGAGGTGATGGGATAGCCGGCAGCCCGGGCGATGGCCGCCACCGCCTCGGCGTCGGCCGCGTCGATCAAGGCCTCCCGCAGCGCGGGGTCGTGCTCCGCCTCGAGCAGGAAGCGAGCCAAGGGGGCATCGAGGGGCGACAAATCCGGCTCCAGCGGCAGCGCCTCCTCAACGGGGCCGCCGCCGCAGGCCCGCCACAAATCCAAGGCGCTGATCGGGTAGCCCGCGGCCCGGGCGATGGCGGCCACCGCCTCGGCGTCGTCGGCACTGGCCAGGGCCCGCTGCAGCTCCTCGTCGCCCTGGGCCTGGTGCAGAAAGCCCAGCAGCGCGTCCTCGGGGGCGACGGCGGGCGCTTCCTGGCGGGGGGAAGGGCCCTCACTGGCCGCCAAGGGCTCCAGCGCGGCCTCCACGGCCGGCGCCAAGGGATCGAGCAGCTCCTCCGGAGTGGCGGCGCTGGCGCGCCAAAGATCCAGCTCGCTGATCGGGTAGCCAGCAGCTCGCGCGATCGCGGCCACAGCCGCCGCATCGGGAGCGGTGGCCAACTGTTGTTGCAGCGCGACATCGCCCTGAGCCTGGTGCAGGAAGCGGTGGAGAGGAGCCTCGTCGTCCAGCCAGGGATCGGGCAGCACGCCGCCCATGGCTGGCCCCGGCGGCGGAGTTGCTCCCTGCGGCGGCGGATAGTCCCACCCCGCCGAGCTGGGCTCAACGACAGAGCCCAGAGGCTCTGGATGAGGCTGGACGGCGGTGGAGCCAGCGCGGATCTCCTCGGGGCTGGCGGCGCTGGCCTGCCAGAGATCCAGCTCGCTCACCGGGTAACCCGCGGACTGGGCGATGGCCGCCACGGAGGCGGCATCGGGGGCGCTGATCAGCAACTCCTGCAAGCGCCCATCGACGCTCGCCTGCTCCAGGAAGGCCTCAAGGGACGCGAGCGACATGGGGGCCAGGTGGCGGCACCGCCTTTCCATAGCAAGATCGGGCCGCGCCGGCCACCGCTGGGCCGCCCGCTGTCAGCTGGCCAACTCGTCGAGACGGCGGCGCAGCTCCTTGAGGTCTTGCCAGGTGTGCCACTTGGGGCTGCCCGGCTCGCGCGACGCATTGCGCAACAGATAAGAGGGGTGAAAGATCGGCAGCAGCCAGCGGCCCGCCAAGCCCTCCCCCTCCCCCTCATGCCACTGCCCCCGCAAACGTGTGATGCCCCCCTTGATACCCAGCACTCCTTCCATGGCCGTGGCGCCCGCCAACACGATCAAGGGCGGATCCACCAGGGCGATCTGCTCCAGCAGCCAGGGGCGGCAGGCGGCCATCTCCTCCGGGGTGGGTTTGCGGTTGTCCGGCGGGCGGCACTTCACCACATTGCAGATATAGGCGTCCTGGTTGCTGTCGATCCCCACACTGGCGAGCATCTGATCCAAGAGCTGGCCGGCCCGGCCCACAAAGGGTTGGCCTTGCGCATCCTCCTGGGCGCCCGGGCCCTCGCCGATCACCATCAGTGCTGTAGAGGGATTGCCGCGGCTCACCACCACCTGTTGGCGGCCAGCGGCCAGAGGGCAGCGGCTGCAGGTTGCACAGCCTTGTGCCAAGGCGGTCAGCGCTGTGGCGAGGGCGGGATGGGTCTCCGGTGCAGGCATGGTGGGAGATTCGGTGGCTTCAGGCAAGAACGTCGTGGCATTTTTGCTGTAGGCGCGGCAGGAGAGCGGTTGGAATCGCGGCGCGCCATCGGCTGGAGTTATGAAGTTTCCTGAAAAAATGATGAAGGGTCTCGGGCCGCTGGCCTAGGGCAGGATGACGCATTCCTTTTTGCAGTGCCTGCCCTGATGTCGGCCCCGCTGAAGCTGTCGGTCAGGGCTTCCTCCCTGCAGCCCTCCCTCACCCTGGCCATTGCCGCCAAGGCCAAACAGCTTCGCGCCGATGGGTGCGACATCTGCAGTCTCTCTGCGGGAGAACCAGATTTCGACACGCCCGCCTTCATTCGCCAAGCCGCCGCTGCGGCCTTGGAAGCGGGCCACACCCGCTACGGGCCGGTGGCGGGGGAGCCGGCCCTGCGCGCTGCGATCGCCGAAAAGCTCAGCCAAGAGAATGGCGTGGCTGCCGCCCCTGGGCAGGTGTTGGTGACCAATGGCGGCAAACAGGCGCTCTTCAATCTGTTTCAAGTGTTGCTCAATCCAGGGGATGGCGTGGTGATCCCCACCCCCTGCTGGCTGAGCTACCCACCCATGGCGGAGTTGGCGGGCGCCTCCGTGCAGCCCCTTCCCACGGAGGCCAGCCGGGGGTTTCGCTTCACCGCGGCGGAACTGGAGCAGGCCATCACCCCAGCCACCCGGCTGTTGGTGCTGAACAGTCCCTCCAATCCCACGGGGATGGTGTTGGAGCGCTCGGATCTGGAGGCCATCGCAGACGTGTTGCGCCGTCACCCTGAGGTGGCCGTGGTGTGTGATGAGATCTACGAAGCCCTGCTGGCCCCGGGCTATACCCACCACAGCTTGGCGGCGTTGGCTCCAGACCTGGCCGGGCGGATCTTCATCGCCAATGGCTTTGCCAAGGGTTGGGCGATGACCGGATGGCGGGTGGGCTGGTTGTTTG
>JBJTWN010000083.1:0-10582 GCA_046081785.1 Cyanobium sp. | reverse complement strand
GGCGAATTTGGTGGTGCCGGCGGCCAGGGCGGCGTGCCCCTGCCCAGCCTCTTCCTCGTGGATCGCACCAACAGCTGGCGGCCCATACGCCTTTGCCTTCCCGCCGTGCGCGCCGCCTTTGCCCGCGACTCCGATCCAGGCCGCCTCGCCTTGCCCCTGGTGTCTTATCAGCAGGCTGGGCCGGTTTTCGTGCGCCCAGCCTCCACCGATGGGGTGTTCCCCAACGACGCCAACGCCTACCTCACCGCCCAAGCCAACTACAAACCCGACGTCGCCCTCCTCCTCGAAGGCCGGGTGCCCCGCACCCCCAACTCCCTGGCCGGCCAGGCCCCGGGCAGCCCCAACCAGCAGCTGCGCTACTGGTCGATCTGCGTGAACGAAAACGCCTACCCCATTCCCTTGACCCAGCCAGAAGGCTGTCTCGACGACCAGCAAGTGCTCCATGCCCCTGGCCGCAAAGGCGATCGTTTCCTCGCCCTCGTGGTGCGCGAGAGCGATCTCAAGCGCGCCTTCACCCCACAAGAGCGCCAGGAGCTGCGGAAGGCTGGCGTGTTCGTGCTCAATTGGTTCACCGAGGATGAGAACAATCCAGCCGCCACGCCCACCAGTAGCCCCATCACCCTCCTGCTGCGCAACGTGCCCTCCGGCCGCAAGCACGACCCCTTTCAAAGCCAGGCCGGAAACGTGCCGGCAGGCTCACCCCCAGCCGTGGCCCAGCGCGTGATGGGCGATTACGCCGTGAGCATCCGCCAGGTTCCCCTGCGGGAGGTGCTCCGCGAGGTGAGGCGGCGGCAGGGCCGCTCGATCAACGGCCAAGCCGCGCAACCCTAGAACCGGAACATTGATCGATCGTTCAGGCGTTGTTGCCAGTCGGCGGAGATGGCCTGATCCTGTTCCAGCTCTTGAGTGAGGAGATGCTTCTCGCTGGTGTACACCAGTTGCGATGCATCAACGTGCCGTTCAGCGGCAAAACTCTGGGCATAGTCCAGCTTGCGAAGGATCGCTGGAGAGGGGTGTTTGAGAAGATCAGCCATCTGCCGTCTGCTGGCATTGCGTTGTGCGATGCCAGCGTTGGTTTTCGTGAGCCATACATACCGGCACAAGGGGAGGAAGAGGCAGGCGCAGCCATAGCCAAGGCCAGCCAGCGCCACACCGGCCAACAGAGCCGACCAGCCAGCCAGACCTGCGGCGGAGATGGCAACAGAGTGAAAAAGCGCCAAGGAGAGAACCAACAGAACAGCCACAAGCACTCCGGCCACCGTTTTCTGGGTGCGACTGGCCAAACTGAAGCGCCAGTGGTGCTCCTTCAGAAAGCCAGGCTGCTGCAACGCTTCCACGGCTGCGCCCTGGCGCCCCTGTGCCGTCACCTGCAAATCGGGGAAGCAGTAGACCAGGTCACCCGCTGGGCTGACCTTGGGCTGGCCGTTGAAACGCACCAAGGCGAGCAGCACATCCTCCTCGCTCGCCACCCCACCAGCGCAGCGATCGAGATAGGGGCTGAGCTGCTCAGCAATCAGCACCCCTTTCTGAGAACGAATCAACGCCGCAATCCATCGCCATCGCCTCTCCTCCAGATCGGCATTGGGGTTGCCGTCACCAAATAAAATCGAAAAGAACGCCTCCAAGAAACTAAGTGGTGCTTTGGCGGGGATCCTTTGACTCGCTGGGCCAGGAATGGAGCGTATCGGCTCCGAAGGCAGCCCCCGAGGATCAAACCGAAACAAGGCCTCCAACAAGGAAGGATCGAAGAGGGATGAGAGATCAACCCCCTCGCCATTGGAGTCGGATATCGCCTTCACTATGAGCACCAGAGCCAAGGCCAAGCCGACGGCCACGATCAAGCCAATTAGCATGATGCCAAACGAAATGCGCAAAAGATAAAACGCCATCTTCCAGCTTTTCCGCAGCACGTTTTGCACCCGCATCCAGCCATAACGACTAGCCAGGACGACCTGGAGATTCCTGGGAAAGACATAGGCAACAACACCATCACCAGCGACCCGCAAATGCCCCCCCACATCCACAGCAAGGGCCAAGAGAGCCTGCTCGACCAGCCCGGGATTCATCCCGGTTGCTATGGCCACATCCCCCGCGGTGACAGGTGAGCGGCTCTGCTCAATGGCACGGATGATTTCAGGCTGATGCCGTGGAATGGCAAGCTTGAACACTGGCGCAAGCACGACACAAGCCAAGAGAACCCTAGAACGAATCACTTGATTTCCGCTTCTTCAGCTGTAAAAGACCCCGCTCCTGATCAAGCCAGCCGCCTCCGCATCACCAGCCCTGCAACAGTGAGGTGTTCCGCCACGCTGCGCCACGGCTTCCCCCCTCCCCCCAGCGCCTGCCGAGCCGCGGCCCAGCCCGGCTGACGCCCTGGCCAGCGGCCGCTGGGTGAAATGGATCGGCGGCGCCAGCAACCAAGACCTGCAGGCCATCGAAGATCTGGCCGGCATCTACAGCCTCGCTGGCGTCCATTGCCTGGATCTGGCCGCCGATCCGGCCGTGGTGGCCGCCGCCCGCCGCGGCATCGCCTGGGCCGAGGCGCAGGGCGCCCAGCGGCCCTGGTTGATGGTGAGCCTCAGCGACGGGGCCGATCCCCATTTCCGTAAAGCCTGGTTTGATCCCCGCCGGTGCCCCCCCAGCTGCCCCCGCCCCTGTGAGCGGGTCTGCCCCGCCCTGGCGATCGCCGCGGAGAGGGGGGTGGTGGCCGAGCGCTGCTACGGCTGCGGGCGCTGCCTGCCCGCCTGCCCCCTTGGCCTGATCGAAGAACGCCAAACGCTCCTGGCGCGCGACGCCATCGGCCCGCTGCTGGCGGCCCTGCGGCCCGACGCCATCGAGCTGCACACCCGGATCGGGCGCGACGCCGCCTTTGCCGAGCGGCTGCAACAGGTGCGCAGCGCCAACCTTCCCCTGCAGCGCCTGGCCGTGAGCTGCGGGTTGGAAGGCCATCCCGCCGAGGGCCGCCCCAGCGACGCCAGCGCCCTGGCCCGGGAGCTCTGGCAGCGGTTTGGCCTGCTGCGCGCCGCCGGTCTGCGCCCCCTCTGGCAGCTGGACGGCCGGCCGATGAGCGGCGATGTGGGGGCGGGCACCGCCCGGGCCGCCGTGCGCCTCCTGCGCGCCGTGGGTCCCCTGGCGCCCCCTGGCCCCCTGCAGCTGGCCGGAGGCACCAATGCCCACACCCTCGCCCTGGTGGAGGGCCTGCCCGCCGCCGCGCCCCCCGTGGCCGGGGTGGCCTTCGGCAGCGTGGCCCGCCAACAGCTCCAGGCTCTGCTGCTGGAGGCCCAGAGCCAGGGCCAGCGTCTGCTCGACCTGCCTGCCCTGCTGGCGCCAGCCCTGGCCAGCGCCCGGGCCCTGGTGGAACCCTGGAGCCACCGCCGGCAACCCGACGCCCGCTGCGCCCCTCTGGGCCGCTAAAAAGAGGGTGAATGCCAGGCTCCCCTGGACCTCGTACCCCCTCCCCCCTCCCTGTCTCTCCTTTCCACCCAACGCATCACCGACGACCTCGATCGCCTGCTGGAGGTGTTGCCTGAGCGGGTGCGCTCAGCCCTGGGTTCGGCGGAGCGGCGGGAGCAGCTCCTGGAGGTGGTGTTGGATCTGGGCCGCATCCCTGAGGCGCGCTATCCGGGCCGGGCCATCGCCCTGGGGGAGGAGCCGATCGAGCGGCAGGATCTGGCCGGCGTGCTCGAGCGCATCGGGCGCTTCGGCGAAGACAACCGGGCTGGCATCGAGCGCACCCTGCATCGCATCAGCGCCATCCGCAACCGCACCGGCGAGGTGGTGGGCCTCACCTGTCGCGTTGGCCGGGCGGTGTTTGGCACCGTCACCATGGTGCGCGACCTTCTCGACAGCAGCCAATCCCTCCTGCTGATGGGCCGGCCGGGGGTGGGCAAAACCACGGCGCTGCGGGAGATCGCCCGGGTGTTGGCCGACGATTTGCTGCGGCGGGTGGTGGTGATCGACACCAGCAATGAGATTGCCGGCGACGGCGACATTCCCCACCCGGCCATCGGCCGGGCGCGCCGCATGCAGGTGGCCCGGCCCGAGCTGCAACACCAGGTGATGATCGAGGCCGTGGAAAACCACATGCCCGAGGTGATCGTGATCGACGAGATCGGCACGGAGCTGGAGGCCCAGGCCGCCCGCACCATCGCCGAGCGGGGCGTGATGCTCGTGGCCACGGCCCACGGCAATGAGCTGGCCAATTTGATCAAAAATCCCACCCTCAGCGATCTGGTGGGGGGCATCCAATCGGTGACGCTCGGCGATGAGGAAGCCCGCCGCCGCCACAGCCAGAAAACCGTGCTGGAACGCGCCGCGGAACCCACCTTCCCCTTGGCGGTGGAAATGCACAGCCGCCACCAGTGGAATGTGCACCGGGAGGTGGCCGCCACCGTGGATCTCCTCCTGCGGGGGCAGGCCGCCCGCCCCCAGATCCGCGAGGTGGGCCCCGATGGCCAGG
This sequence comes from Cyanobium sp., assembly GCA_046081785.1. Lineage (GTDB taxonomy): Bacteria > Cyanobacteriota > Cyanobacteriia > PCC-6307 > Cyanobiaceae > Cyanobium. The sequence continues at coordinate 6,123 of JBJTWN010000083.1, read as the reverse complement.
TGCAGATCCGGGAAGCCCCCCCCGGCCGCCCCTCCCCTGCCCCCGGCCGGGGGGAGAGCCTGCGGCAGGCGGAGCCGCGGCGCCCCTTGCCAACCCGCAGCCTGGCCCCCAAACCCCTGCCCGATCCCACCGCTCCCGCTGCCCATCGCCGCGCGCCCCTGCTGCCTCCGCTGCGCCTCTGCGGGGTGGGGGTGAGCGCGGGCCAGTTGGAAGAGGCCGCTCGGGCGCGCCACCTGCCGGTGGAGGTGGTGGCCGATCCCGAGCAGGCCGATGCGGTGCTGAGCGTGCGCGGTCAACTGGGACTGGACCCCGCCATCCGCCGCCGGGCCCAGTCGCTGGGGCTGCCCATCCTGGTGATCAAAACCGACAACCCCCACCAGCTACAGCGGGCCATGGAACGGCTGGTGTTGCGCAGGGCTGAGGAGGGCAGCTCCGCCCAGGCCCCCGCCAGCCCCGGCCAGCTGCAGCGCCTGGATGACGCCCATGCCGCCATGGAGGAGTGCCGACTGGCGGTGGAGCAGGTGGTGCTCCCCCAGGGACGCCCCGTGGAGCTGTTGCCGCGCAGCGAGCGGGTGCGTGCCATGCAGGCCGAGCTGGTCAGCCGCTACCGGCTGCGCAGCGCGGTGTTTGGCCAGGGGGAGCAGCAGCGCCTGCGGGTGTTCCCCGCTTGAGGGGCCCCGGCGGCCCCGATGAGTTGACGAAGCACCGGCCGCTGTGGGTTACTGGCTTGGTGCTGATTCAGCGCCAGCCCCCTGGCTCGGAAACAGCGCAGGTTGGGTGCGCTCAACCATCCAATGGGCCGTCGCCAAGCGGTAAGGCAGCGGGTTTTGGTCCCGCCATTCCTAGGTTCGAATCCTAGCGGCCCAGTTCCAACACTCCCTTTTGTGGGTGTCCGTTTTTCCCTTGCTGGTCTTTGATTTCGACGGCGTGCTCGTCGACGGCATGGCGGAATACTGGTGGTCAGCCCGCAAAGCCGCCCTGCGGCTGGCGGCTGCCGCGGATCGTGGCGACCAGCCCCCCCTCCATCTGCCCGAGGCGGCCCCTGCCGCCTTCCGACGCCTGCGCCCCTTCATCCACAAGGGCTGGGAGATGGTGCTGATGGCGGCCGAGCTCGGCCGCCCCAAACTCGACGTGGAGGCCGTCGTGAACGCCTACCCCCGGGCCCTGGCGGAGGCCCTGGAGCGGTGGGGCAGCAGCAGCGAGGCCCTGCAACACCTCTTGGAGTCGGTGCGCCGAGAGGCCCTCAGCGACGACCGGCCGGGCTGGCTGGCCCGGCATCGCTTCTACCCGGGGGTGGTGGAGCGCCTGCACCAGCTGGAGGAGGAGGGTGCGCCGTGGGCTGTGCTCACCACCAAGGGGGAAGCCTTCACCGCGGAGCTGCTCGGCGCCGCCGGGCTCCATCCCGCCGCCCTCTACGGCCATGAAGCCGGCAGCAAACCCGAGGTGCTCCTGCGCCTTCAGCAGCGGCAACCGGGGGCACCGGTGCCCCTGCGCCCCCTGTGGTTCGTGGAGGATCGCCTGCCGACCCTCAAGGGGGTGCGCCACACCTCCGGCTTGGAGGAGGTGCGCTGCTTTCTGGCCTCCTGGGGCTACCTGGCGCCCGGGGACCAGGATGGTCTGGCCGCCCTGGGAATCGCCTGGCTGACACCCGAGCGCTTTGCCGCCCCCTTGGCAGCCTGGGGGTGAAGACGGTACAGTACGAACGTACTAAATTGGGAGTTGAATGGCGGCGCCATTGCGGCTGAGACGCTGGCCCGATCGGGTGGCACTGGCTCCGATGAGACCGCACCATGGCCCAGGGCGATGGCCCTGGCGCAGCGCCAGCCCTGCTCCCCACGCCTTCGCCCCTTCCTTCGCCATCGCGGCCTTTTCCATCGTTCCGCCCAACCATGCCAGCTGACAGCAAGGCCGCTTCCTCCAACGGCACCACCACCCCAGACTCCTCTTCCGCGGCCAGCCCCCCAGCCACCGCCCATCCTGAGCGCGACAAGGCCCTCGGCCTGGTGCTCAATCAGATCGAGCGCAACTTCGGCAAGGGCTCGATCATGCGCCTGGGGGATGCGTCCCGCATGCGGGTGGAAACCATCTCCACCGGTGCCCTCACCCTGGATCTCGCCCTTGGGGGCGGCTATCCCAAGGGTCGGGTGGTGGAGGTGTATGGCCCGGAAAGCTCCGGCAAAACCACCCTCACCCTGCACGCCATCGCCGAGGTGCAGCGCCGCGGGGGCGTCGCCGCCTTCGTGGATGCGGAGCATGCCCTCGATCCGGTCTATGCCGCCGCCCTGGGGGTGGACATTGAAAACCTGCTGGTCTCCCAGCCCGACACCGGGGAAATGGCGCTGGAAATCGTCGACCAGCTGGTGCGCTCCGGCGCGGTGGACATCGTCGTGGTCGACTCCGTGGCAGCCCTCACCCCCCGAGCGGAAATCGAAGGGGAGATGGGGGATCTGGCCGTGGGCAGCCAGGCGCGTCTGATGAGCCAGGCCATGCGCAAGATCACGGGCAACATCGGCAAATCCGGTTGCACCGTGATCTTCCTCAACCAACTGCGGCAAAAGATCGGCGTCACCTACGGCAATCCCGAAACCACCACCGGCGGCAACGCCCTGAAGTTCTATGCCTCCGTGCGGCTGGATATTCGGCGCATTCAAACCCTCAAGCGCGGCACCGAGGAATACGGCATCCGCGCCAAGGTGAAAGTGGCCAAAAACAAGGTGGCGCCGCCGTTCCGCATCGCTGAATTCGACATCCTCTTCGGCCGTGGCATCAGCACCGTGGGCTGCCTGCTCGACCTGGCCGAGGAAACGGGTGTGGTCACCCGCAAGGGAGCCTGGTACAGCTACGAGGGGGACAACATCGGCCAGGGTCGCGACAACACGATCGCTTGGCTGGAGCAGAACCCCACCCAGCAGGCCACCATCGAGCAGCTCACCCGCCGCCAGCTCACGGAGGGTTCGGAAGTGACCGCCAATTCCATGCGCCCCCTGGCGGCCGCAGCCGCGAAGGGAGCTGCCGGGGGCTCCAGCGCCGCAGCGGCCGCCGAGGTGGAGCGGGAAAGCGTGCCGTCCCCCTGAGCGCTGGCTGCAGGGTAGGCACAAAAAAAGGGGTGTCACCACCCCTTTTTCGTTGATGTTGCCGTTGGCGCGGGAGCTCTATCCGGGCTCCAGGGCGGCAGTGGGTTGAGGAGAAGGCTGGCTGGCCGTCTCAGAACTCTGGGCTTGCAGTTGCTGCGCCACGCGGTGGAGCTCATGGATGGCATCCGCTCCTTCCAGCTTGAGGAGCTCCATGCCATGGCGGGATTCCACCCAGCTGATGCCGAAATCGGAGACGTGGAACCTCACCACATGGGAGTCGCCAAGGTCGGCCACAAAGGAAACACCGCTCTGGTGCTTCCCATCCCCGCAGACGTAGCAGCTGGCCACCCGACCGCGCTCCTGAAGGCAGCGGGACAGAGCTTGGAGGCTGAGCACAAGATCATCGACAACAGCGCGGTATTGCTGAGCCAGGCGGGCAAACATGGCCAACCAGGGAAGGTGGGCCAATCATAAGGTTTTCTTCCAATTTGCCGAGGAGGTCGTGGCAGGAGTGGTCAAACCGACACAGGCTGAGCGCAGCGTGAGGGCCATCAGCGAGCCGCGATCAGCCGTCCGCGAGGGTCCACCAACCCAGTGCCGGTCCCAAAAAACGCACCGTGACCCACAACAGCACCAAGGCGGCGATGCCCACCCAGGCACCCCGGCTGGTCCACGACACGAAACGGTCGGCCTGCTCGCGGGTGAGGGGAAGCCAGGCCACCAGCCGCGGGGAGGCGGCCCCTGAGGCTGGGGATTTCGCCGCGGCCTTCTTCAACCCAGCGGCCTTCTCAACGGTTTTCTTCTCCCGGGGCGGCAGCCCCTGGGCAGCGCGGCGCTTCGCTTCGCCCATCCCAGCAACACGAACTGAGTCAAGCCTAGGGTCCGCCAGGAGCTGGCATGCGCAGAGGGGCTGGCCCCTCACCCTCAGTTGGGCAGCAAGCGGGTGAGCGGCACGGTGGGCTCCAGCGCCCGAAACACCTGACGGCCCCAGGCGCGCGTTCGCAAGCGGCCATCGAGCACGGCCGCCCGCCCCCCGCTGCGGCGCAGGCAGGCCAAGCCCCGCTGCAGGCGTTGGAGAGCATCGGGCAAAAGCAGCTCGCGAAACCAGTCGCGGCCCTGCTGGCGCATCCGAGCCACCCGCGCCGCCGTGAGGGGATCCTCCAGGCTGGCGATGGGCAGCAACGCCACGATCACCTGATCGGGAACGGGCAGGCGGGATTGGTGATCGAGCCACCAGCTCCAGGCGGCGCAGATCACCCCGTTGCTCTCAGGCGCCGTGCAGTGCTCGGTGACGCGGGAGCCAAACTCGGCGGCGAGGGCACTGGCCAGGCCGGCGCGCAGCCCGCGATCATCCAGGAGGATCACCGTCAGGCCGGCCTGGCCAAGCACCAGCCGCCGGCAATGGTCGAGCAGGTGATCGGCGAAGGGAGGACTGTTGGGCAGGGGCTGCCGCAGGGGGGCATAAAGCGGCAGGGGGTCGTTCAGCGGTGGATCGTCGAGCTCCAGCACCACCCGGGGCGTCCAACCCAGGCCAGCCGCGGCGGCCTGGCCGGTGCCCCCTGACGCCACTTCGCCGAGCAGCACGGCGCCGCGGCCCTCGAACAGTCCCGTCAACTCCTGGAAGGGATCCAAGGGCTGGCGGATCCATTGCCATTGCAGCAGGGCCGGATCCACCTTGGCCCAGCTGGTCCACCCCGGCCCAGCGGCGGCCTGCCAGCGGGGCCAGGGCTCCGGCAGGGGGCGCAGAGCCCCCAACAGATCCCGCAGCGGCATTTCGTCGTGGACGTCGACGGCCACCAGCTGCTCGGGGTGGCGGGGCTGGCTGAACAGCCGCCGGGTGATGCGCCCATGGAACAGCAGCAGGGCCTCCTCCGCCGCCGGAAAGGCGCGCCGCAAGCCATCCCAATCGCTGGGGTGCACCACCACCTCCTGGGCGACCCCGAGCTCCTGTTCCAAGCGCTCCGCCTCTGGAATCAGCAACTGGCGATCGCCAAGTTCGCCGCGCCGCCAGGCCTGCACCAACTCCCGTGGACTGAGCAACCAGAGCCGGATCCCCGGCGGGGCCCCTGGCCCTTCCCAACAGGGCAGGTGCAGGCCCACCGCCTTCAGCCGCGGCCACTCCACCTGGATCAGCCTGCGGCGCAAGGCATCGCTCACCACCAGGGCGAGGGGAGCCTCGCTGAGGGCCAGGGGCACCAGCAGGCTGGGCCACCAGGAAGCTTCCATGCCGGGGGTGAGGCACACCAGGGTGTGGTCGCCGCGGCGCAGGCTGCGGGCCACCAGGCGACTGAGGGTGAGGTGGTGGGGCCAACGGGCGCCTCCCTCGCTGCGCAGCAGCGCCTTGAGATGGAGGTGGGCCGAAGCTTCCAGCATCGGCGGATCGTAAGCAGGCCCGGGGAGGGGAACCGCAGCGGCGGCGACAGCGCAAGGCGGCGAGACGATTGCAAGCTGTGGAAAGCTGGAGAGCCGTCAAGCCGAGCACCATGGCTGCCCTCTGGCAGGACCGTCCCGTTGGTCTGGTGGGCTTGGGCTTGATCGGCGGCTCCCTGGGGCTCGATCTGCAGGCGGCGGGGGCGGACGTGCGGGCCTGGGTTCACCGCGACGCGACGGCCGCCCGGGCCTTGGAACGGGGCCTGGCCCAACAGGTGAGCACGAACCCGGCGGTGCTGAACAGCTGCGGGTTGGTGGTGTTGGCGCTGCCGCTGGATCAACTCCTGGCGCCGGCGCCGGAGCTGGTGCGAGCCCTGCCGGCGGACGCGGTGGTGACGGATGCGGGCTCGGTGAAGGAGCCGGTGGTGGCGGTCTGGACGCCGCTGGTGAAGCGGTTTGTGGGGGGCCATCCGATGGCCGGCACCGCGCGGGCGGGGGTGGAGGCGGGGGAGCGGGGCCTGTTCCAGGGGCGGCCGTGGGTGCTGACGCCCGCTGCGGGCACCGATCCCGAGGCGTTGGAGGCGGTGGGGGCGCTGGCGGAAGCGGTGGGCAGCCGCACGGTGCGTTGCGACGCGGCGGCCCATGACCGGGCCGTGGCCCTCATCTCCCACCTGCCCGT
>JBJTWN010000082.1:0-2857 GCA_046081785.1 Cyanobium sp. | reverse complement strand
GTGGACAATGTGAGCTGGCTGGATGCAAACGAATTCTGCAACCGCCTGCGCCAACGCACAGGTCGCCATTACACGCTCCCCAGCGAAGCGCAATGGGAATACGCCTGCCGTGCAGGCACCTCCACGCCCTTTCACTTTGGGGCCACGATCACCCCAGGCCTGGCCAACTACAACGGCAGCTCCACCTATGCGAACGGGCCGAAGGGAGAGTATCGACAACAGACCACGCCTGTAGGGATGTTCCCCGCCAATGCATGTCGTGCAGGCCCCAGGCATTGGCAGGGAACATCCCTACAGGGGTGGTCTGCTTTCGATACTCTCCCTTCGGACCGTTCGCATAGGTTTGGCTACCATCGTAGTTGGCCAGGCCTGGGGTGATCGTGGCCCCAAAGTGAAAGGGCGTGGAGGTGCCTGCACGGCAGGCGTATTCCCACTGCGCCTCGCTGGGGAGGGAGTGATAGCGGCCGGTGCGTTGGCTCAGACGGTTGCAGAACTCGATCGCATCCAACCAGCTCACATTGTCCACGGGGCGCTGATCACTGGTGCTTTCTCCCTCCAGCAGGGAAAAACGGCCGTCGTCGTAACCACTGGCCTTTGGATTCCTGCGCGGCTGAAAGAACGACGGCTCCGGGTCCAACTCCCGCCCCCAGCTCTCGCCAGGCCGCTGCTTCCAGAGGGCCACCTGCCGCCACTGGGCCTGGGTGATCGGGGTTTGACTCATGAAGAAGCTCTCAAGCGTCACCTCATGCTGGGGGCCTTCGTCGTCATATCTCTCGGGTTCATAGGGGGGGGAGCCCATCAGAAAGCTACCCGCCGGGATCTCCACGAGGGTGAGCTGTACGGCAAGAGAGTCAGCGTTCTCATCCACTATCTCAAGCGGTTGCCGAAAACACCAAGTGGTCTCTTGTCGATCTCTAATGATGGGCTTCGACCATTTCTCACCAATTCCGCGGAAACCGAAACGAGACGAAGGAGAGAGCGTAGCTGTAGTAAATCCAAGAGGCTCAAGCTTTCCTAATTGGATCTGAGCCGTATCAACATCAACGATCTCCAAGAGAGGAAATCCTGTCGGATGCAACGCACCCGTTTCCAGCTCGATCTCCTCGAAGCTAAATTCAGTGGCTGGCCAGGGTTCCACCGTTGCCTTGTGGGCACCATCTCGCAGTTGGCTTGCCAGCGCGGCATAGTCACCACCCAGCTGCTCGAGCACATGGGCTGCCACGTTGGCAAAGCTTTCGATGCCGGCTAGCTCAGGCGGTGCCTGTTGATAGGGGTCGGTGAGAAAAGCGCGGAAGCTGCCACGTGGCATGAACTGGTTCCAGCGTTCCTCCACCAACCGGGTCACAGCATTGAACACAATGCCTGCGTCCATGTCTGCAACGCTACGGAGAAGCTGTTCGCGCACCTGGGGCGCCATGGTGAATTGCCAGGTGTCCGATAGACTATCCACATCCGCCACCTGGCCAAGGTTTTTCTTCAGCTGAAGAACACCGCCAAGCAAAACCTCGGCAGTGGCCAGCGGTGTCCGGTCCCCGAAGAGCAAGGCCTGACGTACAAGCCGGATTACCGGCAGGGTGAGCACCGGCGCCGCGGCCAATAGTTGAAGAAGCTGCCTTGCCCGGGGTGTGGCCATGGCCTGAAACGCTGCAAGACGATCCAGTTCTGCATCAACTTCGCTGTCAGACGAGAGTGCCTGATCTGCCTCTTCAAGCTCAAGAGCAGGATCCTGATCAGCTCGGCCTGGCCGCGACAAGGCTTCCACTTTGGGCAACAACACCCCCGCACAACTGCGGCGAGGGCGAGCCGTGAGAAGATCACTCCAGACAGCAATGGCTTCAGGCTCGCAGCGCAAGACAGCCGCAGTGGTGCTGATCCTTGCCCGCTCCGAAGGGGCAACATCGAGCCAGGCTGGCTCATCACTCAGCCACCGCTGCCGCTCAGCTCTCCAGCGCACATGGGCCGATGTTCCAGCATTAGACAGAACCAGTTCATCGCCCAGCCCCAATGCCGTCTGCGGCCACATCCAGCTCGGCAACACCTGCAAGATCGCTTGCGATTCGGGTTGGCCCCATTCGGCCAAACGTTCTGCCATCTCGCCACTCCACCAGGCATCACCGCAGCAGTCACTCAGCAGGAGGAATAATCTCCGGCCTTCTTGCTGAGGCTGGCACCAGCGCCGCTGCCGGGTTGGCACAGAACCGTCAGAAGCCAGCTTCACCACATGCAGTTGGCGCACCACAGCGCAACTTGCCAGGGCCCGTTGAAGGTCAAGCACAAGCCGTTGCCACAGGGCCATCATTGGGGCCCCGTCGATCACCAGCACCAGCTCATAGCGAGGCTCGGGGATCGGCACCAACACGGGCCGCCAGCAACCACCACGGCCATCTGGTCCACAAGAGGCCACAAAAGCCTCAACGGTGGCTTCCTCATCCAGGCGTAGACGCGGGCCCTGCACCTGCTCAGCCTGAAGAGGTGCCAGAGCCCTCAAAAATGCCAGGCTGTCAACCAGAAGCGGTGGATCCTCAAGCCAAACGGGAAGAAGCGCCCTGGCATCACTCTCCTGCGGCAGGGCCACCTGGGGGAGCAAGGCCGCTGAGGGAGTGGGCTGGCTGGCTGAAGGTGATGCGACCTTGGGCGAATCCACCGAGGTTGTGATGGTTGACCCTGGCGGCGGTTCTTGATTGGCTTCTCCAGGTTCCGAATCTCTCAAATCAACCTGTGAACTGCCGTCGATTGGGTCGCGGGTACCCGCCACAGGATCAGGCGGCTGCTCATGGTCAGGTTCAGATTGGTGGTTCTCTTCCTCCACAGGCAATGGCAACAGGGGAGCCAGCCAGAGCGCTTCCGAAAAGGTGAG
>JBJTWN010000081.1:0-9591 GCA_046081785.1 Cyanobium sp. | reverse complement strand
GGCGGCCTGGCTGGCGGATACGGGCCAGCTGGAGAAGGTGGGGGGCACGGCCCGGCTGATGGAGCTGGTGGATCGCACCCTCTCCACCGCCTCGATCGATCAGGTGGCCCGCTTGGTGATGGACAAGTATCTGCGCCGCCGCCTGATCCGCTCGGGCAATGAGGTGATCCAGCTCGGGTTTGATCAGAGCAAGCCCATGGAGCAGGTGCTCGATGAGGCGGAGCAAAAGATCTTCGCCATCAGCCAGGAAAAGCCCAGTCAGGGCCTCACCCCCACCGCGGAGATTCTCACCCGCACCTTCGAGGAGATTGAAACCCGCTCCCTGGGCACTGCTTTGGCGGGCCTGCCGGTGAATTTTTACGACCTGGACGCCATGACCCAGGGGCTGCAGCGCAGCGACCTCCTGATCGTGGCGGGTCGGCCGGCCATGGGCAAAACCTCCATCGTGCTCAATATCGCCCGCAACGTGGCCCAGCTGCACAAGCTTCCCGTGTGCATTTTCAGCTTGGAGATGAGCAAGGAGCAGCTCACCTACCGATTGCTGTCGATGGAGGTGGGCATTGAGAGCGGCCGGCTGCGCACGGGTCGCCTGCACCAGGAGGAGTGGCCCCTGCTGGGGAATGGCATCAGCGAGTTGAGCAAGCTGCCGCTCTACATCGACGACAAGCCCAACGCGGGAGTGCTCGAAATGCGCTCCCTTTGCCGCCGTCTGATGGCAGAAACCGGCAAGGAGTTGGGCCTGGTGGTGATCGACTATCTGCAGCTGATGGAGGGTGGTGGTTCTGACAACCGCGTGCAGGAGCTCTCCCGCATCACCCGCAGCCTCAAGGGCATGGCCCGGGAATTGAATGTGCCCGTTATGGCGCTCTCTCAGCTCAGCCGCGGCGTGGAATCGCGCACCAACAAACGGCCAATGTTGAGCGATTTGAGGGAATCAGGCTCGATTGAGCAGGATGCCGATCTGGTGATGATGATTTATCGAGACGAGTATTACAACCCGGAAACGCCAGACCGCGGCATCACGGAGGTAATTATCACCAAGCATCGCAACGGACCAGTGGGCACCTGCAAGCTGCTGTTCGAACCCCAATTCACCCGGTTTCGCAATCTGGCTGCCCCTTGATGGGGCAACCCGATGGGAATTGAAAAAATCAGGCCGCGTGGGGAGGCATGGGTGGAAGCCCTCCTCCAGCTGCTTGAAGTGGCAGCACCAGCGTGGCCCAATGATCCGGGCGGACAGGTCGGGTGCGACGGGCCCTTCGCACACCGAAGGGAACCCGCACCACATTGGTTCCCTCCACCTGATGGCTCGCCCCTGAGGGAATCAAACCGTTGCCGTCCATGGAGACCTATGGGAGAAAGGTCGTCCTCGGATCACAGGGAAAACCTTGCGATCTGAAAACTTGTGCGGCAATGATGGACCATTGGGGCACTGCTGGGAAGTCGCCGATCTAACCTATGCGGCCACTTTTTCAACTGCCAGCTCGGCGACGCTGGGGCAGGTGCACACCAGATTGCGGTCGCCAAAGGCGTTGTCGATCCTGGCCACCGCCGGCCAAAGCTTGTTGCTGGCCTGAAAGGGCCCTGCGGGGAAGGCGGCGATCTGGCGGCTATAGGGCCGATCCCAATGGTCTGCGGTGAGGGTGAGCAGGGTGTGGGGGGCCTGCTTGAGGGGATTGTTGTGGGGATCGGCCAGGCCGGCTTCGATGGCCGCCGCTTCGCCGCGGATCGCCACCATGGCCTCACAGAAGCGATTGATCTCCTCCAAGCTTTCGCTCTCGGTGGGTTCCACCATCACGGTGCCCGCCACCGGCCAGCTCACTGTTGGGGCGTGGAAGCCGTAGTCCATCAAGCGTTTGGCCAGATCATCCACCTCCAAACCGGCGGTGCGCTTGAGGGGGCGCAGATCGAGGATGCATTCGTGGGCCACCCTGCCGTTGGCGCCCCGGTACAGCACCGGGAAATGGGCATCCAGCCGTTCGGCGATCACATTGGCCGCCAAAAGCGCCACCAGGGAGGCCTGGCGAAGCCCATCGCCTCCCATCATGCGGATGTACATCCAGCTGATCGGCAGGATTCCGGCGCTGCCCCAGGGAGCCGCCGACACCGGGCCAATGGCCGTGCCAGCGGCGTTGCGGCCGCCCCCACCCACCGCAGCCAGGGGATGGCCGGGGAGGAAGGGCACCAAATGGGCTGCCACCCCGATCGGACCCACGCCGGGGCCACCGCCGCCATGGGGAATGCAGAAGGTTTTGTGCAGGTTGAGGTGGCACACATCCGCTCCATAGAGCCCGGGTTTGCAGAGCCCCACCTGGGCGTTGAGATTGGCGCCATCGAGATACACCTGGCCTCCTTGGGCATGCACCAAGGCGCAGATCCTCTCGATTTCCGTTTCAAACACACCGTGCGTGGAGGGATAGGTGACCATCAGGGCGGCCAGCTGGTGGGCATGGGCCGCGGCCTTGCTCTCCAGATCCATCAGATCGATGTTGCCTGCTTCATCGCAGGCCACGGCCACCACCTCCATGCCCGCCATCACGGCGCTGGCTGGATTGGTGCCATGGGCGCTGGTGGGGATCAGGCAGATGTTGCGATGGCCCTGCCCTCGACTGCGATGCCAAGCCCGAATCACCATCAACCCGGCGTATTCCCCCTGGGATCCGGCGTTGGGCTGCAGCGACACGCCGGCAAAGCCTGTGATCGCCCCAAGCCAGCGCTCCAGATCGTCCACCAACCTCTGGTACCCCTGGCACTGGTGGGCTGGGGCGAAGGGATGGAGCTGGCTGAAGCCAGCCCAGCTCACAGGCTGCAGCTCGGCTGCGGCATTCAGCTTCATCGTGCAGCTCCCGAGGGGGATCATGCCATGCACCAAGGAGAAGTCTTTGCTCACCAGCCGCTGGATGTAGCGCAAGAGCTCGGTTTCGCTGCGATGTTGGTGAAAGACGCTCTGGCTGAGCCAGGGGCGACGGCGCAGGGGAAGCCCCGGCAGCAAGCGGTCTGCGCTGGTGCCGGCCTCGAGCTCGGCGAGCTTCCGATGCAGGCTGGCGATGGCGGCTGCCGCCTGGTGGGGATCGGCGGCAATAGCACCGATCAGGCGCTCCAGCTCTTGGGGAGTGCTCAGCTCATCGAGGCTGATGGCCAAGGCCTCCTCGCAGCCTTGGCCGTCCACGCCCCAGCGCAAGTTGAAGCCCGCCGCTTCGGCGCGATCCACCAGGGTTTGGGCTTGGGGGGTGCGCACCACAACGGTGTCGAAGGCCGGGCCTGGATCCACCGGGAGGGAAAGGGTTTCCAGTGCCGCACCCAGGGCGAGGCGGAGCTGGAGGATCCGGCTTGCCATGGCCTCCAGACCATCGGGGCCGTGGTGCACGGCATAGAAACTCGCCATCACGGCGAGAAGCACCTGCGCCGTGCAGATGTTGCTGGTGGCCTTGTCGCGGCGGATGTGTTGTTCGCGGGTTTGCAGGGCCAGGCGCAGGGCCGGATTGCCCTCGGCATCGCGGGATTGGCCCACCAGCCGGCCGGGGATATGGCGCTTGTAGGCGTCCAGGGTGGCGAAGAAGGCCGCGTGGGGCCCGCCACAGCCCATCGGCACTCCATAGCGCTGCAGGCTTCCCACGGCAATGTCGGCCCCCAGCTCACCCACTGGCGCCAGGAGCACCTGGGCGAGGGGATCCACCGCAACGGTGCTGATCACGCCCGCGGACCGGGCGGCGGCAAGCAGCCTTGAGGGATCCCAGAGACGGCCCTCCACGCCGGGGAGCTGGATCAGAAGGCCGAACACGTCGTCGCCGAGGGCAGGGGCGCTCTGGCTGGCCAAGGTTTCCGCATCGATGCTCTCCAGCTGGATGCCCAGGGGTTCGGCGCGGGTGTGCAGCACCGCCAGGGTTTGGGGGAACACTTGTTGATCCACCAGGAAGCGGCGCGCCTGAGGGCGGCGGCTGACGTTGAGGGCCATGGCCATGGCCTCGGCCGCCGCAGTGCCCTCATCAAGCAGGGAGGCATTGGCGATGGGCAAGCCGGTGAGTTCGCTCACCAGGGTTTGGAAATTGAGCAGGGCTTCCAGCCGGCCCTGGGCGATCTCGGCTTGATAGGGGGTGTAGGCGGTGTACCAGCAGGGGTTTTCGAGCACATGCCGCTGGATCAGGGCCGGGGTGGCGGTGCCGTAGTAACCCAGGCCAATCAGGTGGCGATGACTGCTGTTTGATGCGGCGATCGCCGCCAGCTCCGCCAGGGCTTCGGCCTCACTCGCCGCCTGGGGGAGCCCCTCGGCAGCCGCCTCAGGGCTGAGGAGGATGGCTGGGGGCACCACCTCCCGGGCGAGGGCCTCAAGGGAGGAGAGGCCCAGTTCAGCCAGCATTGACAGCCTTGCCTCGGCACCGGGACCGAGATGCCGAAGCAGGAATGGGGCGACCACTAGCAACCAAAAAAGTGGCTGTGACTCTAGGGACCTCAAGCCAGCGCTTGATCCTCTTGATGCCGGCCCCTCAGGCGCCCTCCACCTTTTGGCGGTAGGTTTCAGCATCCATCAGCTGTTCCAGTTCTGCGTGCTCGCTTGCCTGCAGCAAGAGCAGCCAACCCTCGCCATAGGGATCGTTTTGCAGGGTTTCTGGATTGGCGAGCACCGCCTCGTTGCGCGCCTCGACCACGCCGCTGAGGGGCGCCACCAGATCTTCCACCGCCTTCACCGACTCCACTGATCCGAAGACCTTTCCCCGGGAGACGGAGGAGCCCACCGCTGGCAGCTCCACAAACACAATGTCGCCCAATTGATCCACCGCGAAGGCGCTGATGCCCACGCGAACATGCCCGTCATCGTTGCGGGCGTATTCGTGGCTGTCGGCATAGCGGCAGTCGTCGGGAAAGCTGAGCGCCATGGAAAAGAGGCTGAAGCGCCCCCAGTTTGTCAGGGGGTGACCTGGAGCAGGGCGGCCAGGGCTCGCTCCAGGGCAATGGCCACATGGGCATGGTGGGTGCCCCCCTGCACGTAGAGCACCCAGGGGGCCCGCAGGGGCCCATCAGCGGAGAACTCACTGGTGCTGCCATCGATGAAGCTGCCGCCCGCCATCACCAGCTCGCTGGCATAGCCGGGCATGGGGGCGGGCACCGGGTCGAGGTAGCTGCCCACGGGCGAAGCGGCCTGGAAGGCCCGACACACCTGCTGCAGCGCCGCTGGCTGACCCAGCTGCACCGCCTGGATCACATCGCTGCGCTCCGCACCGGGGCGGGGCTGCACGGGGTAGCCCAGGCTTTGGAACACCTGCGCCACCAACTCCGCGCCGATCAGGGCTTCGGTCACCATCTGGGGAGCGAGAAACAGCCCTTGAAAGAGAAGGCGATAAAGATCAAAGCCGGTGCCGCCCTCGCTGCCGATGCCCGGAGCGGTGAGGCGGCAGCAGGCCCGCTCCACCAGCTCGCGCCGGCCGGCCACATAGCCGCCGGTGGGGGCGATGGTGCCGCCGGGATTTTTGATCAGCGAGCCCGCCACCAAATCGGCCCCCACCCCAGGCGGTTCGTCGTCTTGCACGAATTCGCCGTAGCAGTTGTCCACAAAGCAGAGGCAGTCGCTCTGCAGGGCCTTCACCCGCTCACACAGCCGGCCGATGGCGGCCACCGGCAGGGAGGGGCGCCAGCTGTAACCGCAGCTGCGCTGGATCAACACCATCCGGGTGGCTGGGGCGAGGGCCTCGGCCAACCGATCCTCGTCCACCTCGCCGCTGGCGGTGAGGGGGAGCACGTCGTAGTGGATGCCGAAGTCGGCGAGGGAGCCCATGCCGGCGCCTCGCACGCCGATCACCTCCTCAAGGGTGTCGTAGGGCGGGCCGGTGAGGGCCAACAGCCGATCGCCGGGGCGCAGCACGCCGAAGAGGGCCGCGGCGATGGCGTGGGTGCCGCTCACGAATTGCAGGCGCACGGCGGCGGCCTCGGCCTGCATCACCCGGGCGAAGACCCGGTCGAGGGTGTCGCGCCCCAGGTCGCCATGGCCGTAGCCGCTCACCGAGGCGAAGTGATGGCAGCCCACCCGCTCGGCGGAGAAGGCGGCGAGCACCCGCTCCAGGCGTGGGCGCACCGCTTGCGTGTGGCGCTGGGCCAGGGGGCGGATGGCCTCCAGGGCGGCGGCCACGCGGTCGGTGGCTTCGTTGCCGGGGGAGGAGACAACCATGGGAGGCTCGCCATGCCGCTCCTCCCATCGTGCCTGCTGCCCGGAATCAACCCGCCAGCTCTCGGCGGATGGCCGAGGCCAGTTCGCTGACGCTGCCCACAGGGGCGGCTTGGGAGGGACTGCTCAAACTCTGGGCCTTCTGGCGGAGCAGGGCGAGAAAGCGCTCCGGGCCGAGCTCCTCTTCGCCGGCCACCCCGAGTTGGGCCAGGGTGCGGCGCAGCTCGGGCAATTCCGCAAGGAGCTCGGCGGCGCTGAAATCGCGCTGGCCGGCCATCACTTCTGCGAAGCGCTCGCGGCGGGAGCGTTTGGCCACGGGATAGGCGGCCATCAGATGGTCGCGGCATTGGCGCCAAGGCCTGCCGGCGGTGAGGAGCTGGGCGAGGGCCTCGCAGAGGCTCGGGGCCTCCTCCTCGCGGATGGAGAGATCGAAGGAGGCCGGGGCGTTTCGGGCCCCCACGAACACCTCCAGCAGGTCTCCAGGACCGAGCACCTTGCCGTCCCCATCCACCACGGGCAGGGCCGAAGCGGCGAGAGCTTCCACCAGGTCAGGGTGCGCCTGCAGAAGTCTGGCGGCCTGATCGGAATCCAGATGGCCTGTGGGTGCCTGATCCGCCAGCCAGCGGTTGATGTTGCCGAGGGCCAGAAACACCTCGGGGCCTGGGGAGGCGAGCTTGCCGTTGCGCAGCATGGAGAGCTGGGAATTGTGCACGCGCCCCAGGTCGAGCGCCTCGGCGAGCGCTGGCAGCACCCGATGGGACCAGCCATTGCGGGCGTGCCAAACGCGGATCAGGTGCGCGAAGGCCACACGGCCGGATATGAGGTCATCTCGAAAACCCAAGTGATCAGGATTCGTATTGCTATGATCTTACGCGAATGATCAGGAGTCGGTCCCGAATGACCGCCACGTTTCTCCCCGCCCCGTCCTCCGCTGCGGCCCAGCACACCCGAAAGGTGGCGGCCATCAGCGGCGGCCCTCGGGCCGAGGCTCGCTCCCGGGCCCTGCAGCAAGCCCGCGGAGGCGAGCCCAAGATGCCCGCCACCAAGGGGCGCCGCTGGGGCACCCTGGCGTTCATGGTGGTGGTGCATGCGATGGCCCTGGTGGCCCTGCTGCCTCGCTTCTGGAGCTGGCAGGCTGCGGCCACCCTGGCGATTCTTTATTGGGTGACGGCCTGCCTGGGTGTGACGATCGGCTACCACCGCCTGCTGAGCCATCGTTCCTTCCATGTGCCCCAATGGCTGGAGCGGTTTTTTGCCACCTGCGGGGCCTTGAGCTGCCAGCACGGCCCGATCGACTGGGTGGGGCTGCACCGCCATCACCACAAGTTTTCTGATACGGATGCCGATCACCACGACAGCAACAAGGGCTTCTGGTGGAGCCACATGTTCTGGATGTTCAAGGAGATCCCGGCCTTTGCGGCTGTGCCCAGGCTCACCGGTGATCTGGCCAGGGATCCCTACTATCGCTGGCTGAACAACTGGTTTGTGCCGCTGCAGGTGGCGCTCGGGCTGTTCCTCTATTGGCTGGGCACCGTCACTGGCGCTGGCGGCTGGTCGCTGGTGCTCTGGGGGATCCCCCTGCGCCTGGTGGTGGTGTATCACTGCACCTGGCTGGTGAATTCCGCCACCCATGCCTGGGGCAAGGTGAGCCACGACAGCGGCGATCGCTCCCGCAACAACCCCTGGGTGGCAGCGCTCACCTTTGGCGAGGGCTGGCACAACAACCACCATGCCTTCCCCCATTCGGCGCGGCATGGCTTCGGGCGTCAGATCGATCTCACCTGGCTGCACATCGCTCTGCTGAGCAAGCTGGGGCTCGCCACCCGGGTGAGGCTGCCCCGCACGGCCGCGGGGGGCTGAGCTGAGGCCCCTGCCGTAGGGTGGGTGGTTCCTGTTCATTCCGTCTCGAGGGTCGCCGCCATGGCCAAGCGCGTGCAAGTCGTTCTCAATGAGGACGTATGGAGCCTGGGCAAGGACGGCGACCTGGTGGAGGTGGCTCCGGGCTATGCACGGAATTTCCTTGTGCCCACTGGCAAGGCGGTGCCCGTCACGGCGGCGGTGCTGCGCCAGGTGGAGCACCGGCGGGCCAAAGAGGCTGAGCGCCAGGCGGCCCTGAAGGCCGAGGCGGAAAGCCTCCGCACGGCGCTCAACACGATCGGCCGCTTCACCGTGAAAAAGCAAACCGGTGGCGACGATGTGTTGTTTGGCACGGTCACCAATGGTGATGTGGCGGAGGCCATTGAAAAGGTCACCAACAAAACCCTGGATCGTCGCGACATCCTGGTGCCTGACATCCACCGCACCGGCTCCTACAAGGTGCAGGTGAAGCTGCATCCGGATGTGGTGGCGGAAATCAATCTGGAAGTGGTGGGCGGCTGAGGCTGGCCAGGCTGAGAGGGAGTCGGCTGGGCAACCGTGTGGTGGCCCAGCTCTACTCATTCGGCACGGAGATTGAACTTGGTATTGAGATAGGAACTGCCGGAGTAAAGGATCAGAGTGTTGGCAGACCCGACTCCTCCGATCACGGTGAACCAAATCAAACGACTCCCCAATGTTGGTGTCACGCTCGGCTCCCCTCCGCCTGGGGTGAGCTGTAAAATCAAAGCTATTACCACACCCATCGCGAGGCCATCCAGAACCACTCGGAGCAAGCGGTTCTTCTTGCGGGCGATGGACCAAGCGACGTAGGTCGGCAGGCGAAGGTAGACGAGACAAGCTGCCATCAAATCGAGCAGGATCACCAGCAAAAAACCGGGCGGAGGTGGATGATCCGCACCCGCAAAGAGAATTCCGAACCAGACGACAAAGAACCCAATGGCAAGGACGCGCCTGATGCTATTGCGAGGTGGATGCCTTTCATTGGACAGATTTGGCCCTGGTTTGTGAAATGGAGCCCGGACTCCTGTGCCCCGAGAGAACTGATCCCTCAGCCTCCGACGCATCTTTCTAACGCTCCAGATCAGAAGTGGGCAGGGATTTCAGCATAGAAGATCGCCATCGCACCCGTCTTCTGCATCTGATTGTTAGACGCCCATCTCCTGCAAAGACAAAGAATTCTGAATAGAAAAGACAAGCACTGAAAATCTTGGCGAGGAGGTCTGCGGTGTCACTTCATATCAGCTATGCAATCGCTTCGCCCCCAGTTCACGCCTCCAGCGCCTCGATCAGCAGCACCACTTCGGCGGCTTCGGTGTGATCCAGGCCGGGATCGTCGGCGAGGGAGCGGTCGCGGCTGCCGGCGGTGATCGCCTGGAGGGCGGTGAGGAAGGGGAGCGAATTTGCCCAGCCGGGATCGGTGGTGAGTTGCTGCAGGAGGGAGGCGGCTTCCGCTGGAGAGCCGGTGGTGAGGGCCTGGCGGATGGCCAGGGCCAGTCGACCATCGCTGTAGTGATTTTCACCGCCATCGCGGCGATAGGCGAGGTAGGCCGCCCTGG
>JBJTWN010000080.1:0-2716 GCA_046081785.1 Cyanobium sp. | reverse complement strand
TACTCGGCCCCGGTGATCAGGTTGCGATGGCGGCCAGCCTGCCCCTGCCATGGGCGGCGCCACTTCGGCGCCCCCTGCTCCAGCAGCGCCACCAGATCGGCGCAGAGCTTCTCCTCTGGTGTCGGCCCGTCGTAGGCCTTCTTGCCCCTGGCGCGGGGCTTCGCGGTCGTTGTCATGGGTGTGGTTGGTTGGTTGTGGTGTGAGGCGCTGCCAGAGGGCAGCAGGAAGCCCCCGTAGGGGCTGGGTGCTGCCGTCTCACGCGGGGATGATGCGGCGCCCCTCGCGGCGCCATCGGCGGGTCTGCTGCCGTGGTGGTCGTGGAGCGCTGCTGCGGCCGAGCTGCCAGCCCTGGCCATGGCAGGCGAAGCACACACCGCCGGCAACGTGGGCGAACCACGGCATGGTGCCGGTCCCATTGCACCCCCATGGGCAGGGGTAGGCGTTGGGATTGCCGGGCCAGGGGTTCGGCCGCTGCGCTCTGGTGAGTGTGTCCATCAGGCCCCCATGGCGTACCGGATGGAATCGACGGCACGGGCACGGCGGCGGCGGATGGTGACGTGCCCCACATCCAGAGCGGCGGCGGCATCGCGCAGGCTGAGCCCCTCCAGAACGGTGAGGCGGAGCGCTGCCGCGTCCCCTGCTGGTAGTTGTTCCACCAGCCGGAGCACCTCGCGGCCCAGCTCGTCGGATGCGGTCGGTTCGGCCTGCTCTGGCGCTGCGAGCAGATCGAGCGGACACGGGCCACCCTCGCGGATCGGGGCATCCAGCGAGGCATGGCCGAGAGGCACGCCGCCGGCCTCATGGGTGCGGCGGCTCACCCTCACCAGCCGGAACCGATCACGCAGGTAACGGCGGAGCGCTCCGGCAATGGTGCGGCGGAGGTACGGCAGGGGATCGGCGCCAGGCTGCACACGGGCAGCAGCCAGCACCAGCGCCAGGCGGGCCTCCTGGCGGAGGTCGTCGCGGTCAACGTGGAGCCCGGCCAGGCGCCGCGCCATGGCATCAGCCAGGGCGTCAGCGTCCCGCAGATAGCGGCGGGCGATGCGGTCACGGGCTGCCAATGCGGCGGCCGCGGTTGCTGTTGTTTTCATCGTGGTTGGTGGTTGTGGTGTGGTCCGAGGACTGGCCCCGGCCCTGGTTGGCTGCGCTGCCGGCCTTGGGCAGGGATGGCCCTGCTGCCGTTGCCGTGGTTGGTGGCGTTCTGTGGCTTGGGCCTCCGCTGCCGAGCGGCCAGGCTTCACAGCCGCTGCCAATCTAAACCCGCAGTCATCACGGCATCAAGTACTAGATAGAGGCAATCAGCGGAATGCATCTGCCACCGCGATGGAGAAAACAGCCCGCAGCTCTGACGCATGACAGGGGGCACTTTCTGGGCAGCCGGGATCAGCCCCAGCAGCAGCCGAGCCAGCGCCAGCCCATGCCCACCGAGCGCAGCGAGGGGGCATGGGGGGCGCAGCCGGGCCGCTCAGCGCTGCCCTCCCCCACAAAATGCGACCCCAAAATCAGGCACCAACAGATTGGGGCGCAGCAGGGTGGATGAGCTGCTCACCCAGTAGCCACCTGGCGCTAATGTCACTTCACTGAGGGGGTGGTTCCCCTTAGTAACTGCAGACAGCGAATTCGCAGTTTGTGGTTGTGGTGTTGGCTCCCTTGTTCTGCAGGGGAGCCTTCCTCATTGGAATCGCAGCCTATAAGCTAGTATTCTGTGAGATACCAGAGGATCTCCCTAAGCACGTGCAAGGCAAAACAGAGATACACAGCAGTCTACCGGCCCTAGATGAGCTCGCTAAAACCTCTGCTCAGCTTGGTGGCCTAAGATTAGTCTTTGAAAGCAATTATGACTTGTGTGCCTTCAGTCTTCGTGGAGAACCCAAAGAGTGGGAGAAGGAGGTTCCGCTCATTCTCGCCCTTGTCTCTGAAGGCGTAGACATCTTGGAGTTGCGCGCTCACAGCACACATGTGTTTGCTGTCGTTCAAAAGCTATCTAGAGAGAAAGTCGGATTGAAAGCGACACAACAAGAGACGGCTGACCTAAAGGTGCCCGAGATACGGCGAAGGGGCAAGCATGCACATGAGATGCCTCGTTACTTGCGGCAGCTGTTTACGCTTATTGGACTTACAGTTATGGTAGGAAGCTGTAATGGCTTAATGGGCTTCTTGGCAAACAATCATGAGATACGAATTAGGGTGCAGGAGGAGTATCGAGAAAAAGAGCGTGAAAAAGAGCTTGCGATTCAGGAGAAAAGGGCAGAGACAGAAGAAAAAGAAAGGAATTTGTGGGTAAAGAGCTTGCCGCTTTCACTCCAATCAAAGATTGAAATCTTCGAGATGTGCTCATCGGCTGAAGGAAATCTGAAATCTCGCTTTTTTGATAAATGGATGGCTTTTTGCCTAAGCTACAAGCCCCAGCAATCTTCAGCATTGCTTTCGAAATGATTCAGAAATAAAGATCAAAAGCCATGCGTTTCCCTGGCTTGCCCACGTGCGCTCATGCATACACGCCTCTATGGTGGGGCACCAAGGGATACGCTAGCCAGCAATCTTAATTCACTCACCTATGTTTGCGCGTTGAGAATACCAGGTCCATGGATCATTTCCCCTTCCCTAGAAGCATAAGGACTGATTCATATTGAAAATCATCATCACCCCCTCCCCAGCGCCCGCCCCAAGGTGACCGGATGGATCCGCACGGCCACGGCGCGCAGCAGCCGCTGGG
>JBJTWN010000079.1:0-3653 GCA_046081785.1 Cyanobium sp. | reverse complement strand
GTAGAGGCTCTCCACATGGTCCGGTTCCAGCTGGATCCGGGTGCGGAGCAACGGGATCGCCTCGTAGTAACGGCCGGCCTCCAGAAGGGCAGTGATCGTGGCGCTGGCAGGAACCTGCCCTGACTGGGGCTCCCAGTTGACCTCAATAGCGCCATCGCTGAAGCCCACATCAACCCGTCCGTCGGCCTCGCGGTAGGCGTCCTTGAAGTAGGTGGTGACGGCCTCTCGGAAAGCCTGACTGCCCCGTTGACGGGCCGCCTCAGGAAGCAAGGCCAGATCGAACTCTGCCTCGGGCACAGAGAAGCGGATCGGCTTGAGGTCGCTCATCGGCCGGGCTTACGGGGTCAGCTCGCTCCAGTCATACCAGCCGGAAATGCCCAGTTCCTGAGCCCAGCTGTCGATGATCGTGCGATCGGTGGGACTGGCGTCCACCTGTCTTTTACCAATGCCATTCCATTCCGGATCGCCTAGCGCCAACGCGATCAGCCGACGGGCGAGCGGACCATGGCCCACAGAGAGGAAGGGGACCGCCATGTAGGGCTTGCCGACGAGATCGCCACCGAAGACCGCGTAGGCGGCATTCATGGCGATGCTGGCCTCGTACACGGTGGAGGGGTAGTTGGCGCGGGTGCTCGGCTGGAGCGCCACCAGGTTGCTGGTGATTTCCGAGGAGACTCCCTGCTCCTGGGCCTCGTGCAGATCAGGGCAGTGCTGGCGGATCCAGCGGTCGACCAGAAGCCCCGGGCCCATCGATCGCAGCTGAAGGATCAGGCCGTCGTAGAGGAACGACCCCAACTCACGGGCCTTGGCTACCGGCAGCTGGTGGTGCAGTTGCTCGCACGCGTTGATCACCCGATCACGCACCGAAGAGTTACTTCGCAGCACCTCTCTTAGGCCCTTATCATCCCGCAGCGCCATCTGGCATTGGAAGACGATCAGGTAGTCGGCCAACTGGTTCTCGCCCCCTCTGATGCGGAGCAGATGGCTGGCGTCCTCGGGGCCCGCCTGGCGGATGGTGGCCAGCACGCTCAGATCAGGCACCTCCAGGATCAGTACCGGTTTGCCGGTGGCCTCCTCGAGCTCGGCCAGAGCCTCGTTGGCGGACGAAAGAAACTCGCGACTGGCCCGTCCGATGAGCTCTGGCATGGCTGGCCTCGGCCCGATGCAGGCAGATCCACGGTAGCCATGCACCACAGGCGCGCCCCCACCCCCATGGACTTCAGCCTGGAGCGTCCGCGGGTTCCAGCCTCTCCCGTAAGTAGGCCTGCAGCCCTGGATCGCAAGCGAACACCCAGCAGCTCTTCATGCCACGGCTCATCAGGGTGCGGTAGGTGTTGCGGATCAGGCGGCTGACCCTTTGCTTGGTGCCCTCCGCGTCGGTGGCCATGGCTGCACGCCAGCCGCTGAGACTCTTGTCGCTGCGGGCCCGGGCGGTGGGGTTCACCAATAGCTGGCCTTCGCGCACCACCAGATCCGGACCGATGATCACCCCGATCGTGTCCACCTCCAAGCCCTGGCAGGTGTGCACGCAGCCCACCTCCTCCACGCCGGTGGGGCTGATGATCCAGGTGTTGCCCTCCGAGGCCAGGTTCCAGCGGGCGGCGTAGCCGTGCTCGGGGATCACGATGTCGTTGAGATCAGCGTTGCGCTTTGAGGCCCAGTTCCAGCAGTAGCCGGCCACAATCCGGGCACGGTTGTTACCGTTGGCCTGGCGGATCGCCTCATGCATGCTGAGCGGATCATCGAAAAGACGGAAGTCGAACACCTCCCGATCGAGCTCCGGGTTGGCGGTGGCACGGATGCCGAGCAGATCATCCAGCCAGGCCAGGTAGCCATCGGAGCCGGCGCAGCGGAACTGGGAGGGCAGCTCATCGCACACCACCTCGGCCCCCAGTTGGGCGGCGTGCTCACGGATCTCGGCCTCCGTGCCGATGTCCTTCCAGGCCACCTGCTGGTCCTCATCGAGGAAGAACACACTGAGGTGACTGGCTTTGATGATCTCCTTGACCTGGTTCTCTCCCTGGTTGCCGTACAGCCCACTGAAGCGGTTAAGCCGGTGAGCCTCGTCTATCACGAGCGCGTCGTAATGGCCTGGTGGGCAGTCCACAAAGGCACCGGAACCACAGAAGAGGTTGTCGAAACGGCTGCGACGCAGCTGACCGGTGAGTTTGGCCTTGAACACCGTGCGCGGAGCAGCATTCTTGCTCACATAACGGATGTTCAGCCCCTTCTGCAGCAGGGCCGCCATCAGGTGGATCGCGACTACCGACTTGCCGGTCCCGGGGCCGCCCCGCACCAGCAGCACGGTGCGCCTTCCAGGCCGCAGCTTGCGGGCGAACTGGAGGGCGCGCTCATAGATAACCTTCTGCTCCTCGATAAGGGTGAACTCGCTGTTGCCAAGCACCATCTGCTCGAACACCTCCGCCAGTTGCCGTGAGGGCCGAACCCGTCCATCGCGGATCCGCTCGATCGTCTCGCCGCTATCCCCTTGCTGGAGGCAGCGGGTCAGGAAGACAACCAGCTCATCGGTTTGGTGCCGCAGGAAAACCGGGGCCCTCTCCAGATAGTCCTGATAGCAGTCCGCAAGAACACCGCTGCCGTCGCTGCAGTTGTGGAGGTAAGCGCAGGGATTGATCGCGATGGCGTGCTCTAGGACAGCGGTGTTGAAGTCCTCTAGCAGACACATGTAACTCCAGGCCTGATACGAAGGGTGGGTGAGCTCTCGCGGCCCGCCGCCCACCACAGAGCGCACCACACCATCCATAGCCGTGGCATCCACGGTTTCCCACTGCTTGAGTTCCACGATCACTGCAGCGTGACGGTCGTCCGGAGAGCGGCCGGAGAGCAACAGGTCGATGCGGCGGGAGGTGTTGTGGATCTGATACTCGATCGCCACCCCAAGAGCCTCCGGGATCTGGGGAGCCAGGAGGAGTTGACCGACGTACTGGAGGGAGTTACGCCAGGCCTTGACCTCTGCTGGGCTAACCCGCCGGCCAGCAATGGCCTTGAGCCGCTGCCCCACCTCCTCTTCGATCCGATTGCGTCGCACATGCTCCAGGAAAACCTCCCGTGTCTCCAGATAGATGATCATCGCTACAGCATATGGGCACCTCGAAAAATTGCCTTTCCCGAGGATTCGGGCTCAATGCGGGCCCGAAGGGGCAATGGGTCTCAATTGCTGGGTGCCCTTGGAATCCGAATTTTTCGAGGTGCCCATATGAACCTTTGCTGATCATAGGCTTGAAGGCCCACGCAGGCCGGTATGCTGACGCCCGTACATCTTGACCACGCGGTGGCAGCAAGAGATAAGCACTTCTTCGATAGTTCACAGGCGAGATTCAGGAAGCCGAGAGAATGTCTGTTGATGCGTAGGTTTGCATTTGCTTGTCGTTTGGAGACGCCACTTCGAACAATCCCCTCGAGTGGACAGGCCACCAATAATCCTTTGCTACGCCACCCCAGGCCCTATGCCTGCCACTCAGGGGCAGCGATAGGAGGGTGCTCCGCCCGGATCTGAGTCGGATTCGGATCCGAAATAGGCCTCGATCCAGCGCTGGGCCTCCTCGCCGCCGAGGGTCACGTCCACCGCTTCGCCGCGGTAGAGGCGCACGATGTTGGCCAGGAAGCCGATCTGGGCTTCGCTCCAGTCGCGA
>JBJTWN010000078.1:0-31604 GCA_046081785.1 Cyanobium sp. | reverse complement strand
TAAACCGGATCACTTGTTGGGATGCCCCCTTCATCGAGAGAGCCGGAAACAACGCTGAGCCTCGCTTGTGCCTGCTGTCACAGCTTGCTTCCTCCAAAAAGCACAAACCACCGCCCATCCCTGATAACTTGGTGGTACTTGCTGAGGGCACCGCCCCATGTTCGAGCGGTTTACCGAGAAAGCCATCAAGGTGATCATGCTGGCTCAAGAGGAAGCCAGACGCCTTGGTCACAATTTTGTTGGCACTGAGCAGATCCTCCTGGGGTTGATCGGTGAAGGCACGGGTGTGGCCGCCAAGGTTCTGAAGTCCATGGGGGTCAACCTCAAGGATGCTCGCGTGGAAGTGGAGAAGATCATTGGCCGTGGATCCGGTTTCGTGGCGGTGGAGATCCCCTTCACTCCTCGGGCCAAGCGGGTGCTGGAGCTCTCGCTGGAAGAGGCTCGCCAGTTGGGTCATAACTACATTGGCACTGAGCATCTCCTCCTCGGCTTGATCCGCGAGGGAGAAGGTGTGGCTGCAAGGGTTCTTGAAAATCTTGGGGTCGATCTGGCCAAGGTGCGCACCCAGGTGATCCGCATGCTCGGTGAAACGGCTGAGGTGGCGGCTGGAGGAAGCAGCAAAGGCTCGACCAAAACCCCCACTCTCGACGAATTCGGCAGCAACCTCACCCAGTTGGCCGCCGAGTCCAAGCTCGATCCGGTGGTTGGTCGTCAAAACGAAATCGACCGGGTGATCCAGATTTTAGGCCGCCGCACCAAAAACAATCCCGTCTTGATCGGTGAGCCCGGTGTCGGTAAAACGGCCATTGCGGAAGGCCTCGCTCAACGCATCACCTCTGGAGAAGTTCCCGACATTCTTGAAGACAAGAGAGTTCTTACCCTCGATATTGGCTTGCTGGTGGCTGGCACCAAATATCGCGGTGAGTTTGAAGAACGGTTGAAAAAAATCATGGAGGAGATTCGCACTGCTGGCAATGTGATTCTTGTGATTGATGAGGTGCATACCTTGATCGGGGCTGGCGCTGCTGAGGGTGCGATTGATGCTGCCAATATCTTGAAACCCGCCCTTGCCCGCGGTGAGCTCCAATGCATTGGAGCCACCACCCTGGATGAGTACCGCAAGCACATTGAAAGAGATGCGGCTCTGGAGCGTCGCTTCCAGCCGGTCATGGTTGGTGAGCCATCCGTAGACGACACGATTGAAATTCTCCGCGGTCTCCGCGAGCGTTATGAACAACACCATCGCTTGAAGATCGCCGATGCGGCTTTGGTGGCGGCTGCAACCCTTGGAGATCGCTACATCTCCGATCGCTTCCTCCCAGACAAAGCCATCGATCTCATCGATGAGGCTGGCAGTCGGGTGAGATTGATGAATTCGAAATTACCTCCGGCCGCTAAGGAAGTCGATAAGCAGCTCAGGGAGGTGCAAAAGCAGAAGGAGGAAGCCGTTCGCTCCCAAGATTTTGGCAAAGCCGGTGAATTGCGAGATCGGGAAGTTGAATTGCGTGAGCAAATTCGCTCCATCCTGCAAGCCCGCAAAGACGAAGAAGACAGCGGCGAAGCGCCCTCCTCCATGGCAACTGCTGAGCCCTCGACGATCCAAGGATCTGTGTTCCAGGGTCAGGCCGATGGGCGCACGCCTGTGGTTACCGAAGAGGATATTGCCCACATCGTTGCGTCCTGGACAGGAGTTCCAGTTCAGAAGCTCACGGAAAGCGAATCCGTCAAGCTGCTTAACATGGAAGACACCTTGCATCAGCGCTTGATTGGCCAAGATGAAGCTGTCAAGGCTGTGTCTCGCGCGATCCGCAGGGCCCGGGTTGGGTTGAAAAATCCCAATCGGCCCATTGCCAGCTTCATCTTTTCTGGCCCAACCGGTGTGGGTAAAACCGAGCTCACAAAAGCTTTGGCTGCCTACTTCTTTGGCAGTGAAGAGGCCATGATCCGCCTGGATATGTCTGAGTTCATGGAAAGGCACACCGTGAGCAAGCTGATTGGCTCACCGCCTGGCTACGTGGGCTTCAACGAAGGGGGTCAATTAACCGAGGCGGTTCGGCGGCGTCCTTACACTGTTGTGCTGTTTGATGAAATTGAGAAAGCACACCCGGACGTGTTCAACCTTCTGCTCCAGCTCTTGGAGGATGGTCGTCTCACCGATTCCAAGGGACGAACGGTTGACTTCAAAAATACCTTGATCATCATGACCTCCAATATTGGATCAAAGGTGATTGAAAAGGGTGGTGGAGGTCTAGGGTTTGAATTTGGCGGTGGCGATGCGGAGGAGACGCAATACAACCGTATTCGCTCGCTTGTCAATGAAGAACTCAAGCAATACTTCAGGCCTGAATTCCTGAACCGCCTCGATGAAATCATCGTCTTCCGTCAATTGACCCGCGATGAGGTGAAGCAAATTGCTGAAATCATGCTGACTGAGGTTTTCGCTCGCATGCGAGACAAAGGCATTCACCTTTCCGTCACGGATGCGTTCAAGGAGCGCCTTGTGGAAGAGGGCTACAACCCCAGCTACGGGGCACGACCTCTGCGCCGCGCTGTGATGCGTCTTTTGGAAGATTCCTTGGCGGAAGAGTTCCTCTCAGGCCGTATCGGTGAAGGAGACAGCGCCGTGGTGGATGTGAACGAGGACAAACAGGTCGTGATCCGCAAGCAGGAAAGCAACCCCAGCCTCCCTGAGCTTGCAGGGGTTTCGGCTTGAACCAAACTGGCTGAGAACGTCTTTCCCGGGCTGGGATCTTCCATGGTCTGTTCTGTGTTGGCTCACAGCATCGCCCCCACCTTGGTGATCCGAGGCACGGAGGTTTGGCCGAGAGCCTTGCAGGAGATTGCAAGGCTCGGATCCAGGCCTTTGCTGCTCGGTCGCAGTGCGGTCACGCTTCCCCTCAGGCGAGACTTGCTGGCCAAGCTTCAGGGGGCTGGTCTAACCCCTCAACTCGCTGAACTCCGCCACGATTGCTGCCTGGAGGACCTCGCCCGCCTGCAGCAACAAGCCGAGCAGTCTTTGCCAAATGGACCCTGCGACAGCGTCATCGCGATGGGTGGGGGCAAGGTGCTTGATGCAGGGAAGCTTTTGGCCCACCGCTTGGGCACGCCCTGCATCACGGTTCCCACCAGTGCGGCCACGTGCGCCGGATGGAGTGCCCTCAGCAACCTCTACACCCCTGCCGGCGCCTTTCTGGAAGATGTTTCTTTGGATCGCTGCCCCGATTTATTGGTGTTTGACCATGGCCTGGTGAAGCAGGCCCCGCCGCAAACCCTGGTGAGCGGCATGGCTGATGCCATGGCCAAGTGGTACGAAGCCTCCGTGAGCAGCGCCCAGAGCACCGATGGCTTGGTGCAACAGGCCGTCCAGCAAGCCAGGCTGCTGCGAGATCAAATTCTCCTCGATGGAGTTGCCGCATTCCAAGACCCTGGATCGGACGCGTGGGTGCGGGTTGCGGAGGGCTCCGCTCTCACCGCTGGCCTGATTGGCGGGTTGGGCGGCGCCCGGTGTCGAACGGTGGCTGCCCATGCCGTGCATAACGGGCTGACCCAACTCCCCGCCACCCATTCCCGCTTGCATGGCGAAAAGGTGGGTTTTGGCATCTTGGTGCAACTGCGTCTGGAAGAGGTCCTGGGCGGCAGCCGCCTCGCCGGGCATGCCAGAAACCAGCTGCTTGCTTTCTTCCGCACCCTTGGCGTGCCCAGTGAGCTTTCGGATTTGGGTTTGGCCCAGGCCAGCCTGCAGGAGCTGCAACAGGTCTGTGATCATGCCTGCCGCGAGGGTTCCGACCTGCATCGGCTTCCTTTCCCGGTGGATGTTCAAGATCTTCTGGCGGCTCTGGTGAGCACCACCACCCAAACTCTTCCGGTGGGATGAGTTCAACAGTCAGCCCCCAAGCCCTTCTCGCCTGGGCCGCCAGCTCTCTGCAAGATCCTCAGGCTCGCGCCTTGGCATCCCGGGTGCAGTGGTGGGACCTTCCCGCCTTGGAAAGCCCCCAACCGTTTCAGTGGCCTGTGGCGGTGATGGGACAGGGGCCCACCTTGCTGCTGTTGCATGGCTTCGACAGCTCCTTTTTGGAGTTCCGGCGTCTTGCCCCACTCCTTGGCGTGGATCACACCCTGGTGATACCAGACCTCTTTGGCTTCGGCTTCACCCCGAGACCGCAGAGCGGCACCTACGGGCCCGAAGGTGTGATGGCCCACCTTGAGGCTCTTCTCGCTCGCCTGCCCGCCAGCGTTGGCGTGATCGGTGCCTCCATGGGAGGAGCAGTGGCCATGGAGCTGGCGCGTCGTCGGCCGGAACAGATTGATCGGCTGCTGCTTTTGGCACCTGCAGGCCTCGGTGGACAACCCCGGGCCCTCCCCTCCCCTCTGGCAGCTTTGGGGGTGCGTTTTCTCTCGCTTCCCCGGGTGCGGCGAGGGCTCTGTCGCAGCGCTTTTGCTGACCCCGCCAACAGTGTGGGAGCTGCCGAGTTGGAAATCGCCTCCCTCCACCTTCGCTGCCCGGGGTGGGCCGACTCCCTGGCGCGCTTTGCCAGTTCAGGCGGCTTTGCCGCCTGTGGAGAGCCCTTGCCGCCCCAACCGATTCGTGTGCTCTGGGGTGAGCAGGATCGGGTTTTGGGCGCTGCCCAGCGCCGAGAGGCCAATGCCCTGCTCGGCGAGTCCATCCTGCCCGTGCCTAATTGTGGGCACCTTCCCCATCTCGACCAGCCGGCCCTGGTGCGTGACCAATGGTGCCGAGCGGCTGTGGGGCCATCCTCCCAACCGCGGTCTCCCTCCCCTTTGCCTCTCCAGTCCCATGGCCCAGCCGCCTAACCGCCTTCCTTCCCGACCCTCTGCCTCTTTGCTGCCGAGGTGGAGAGCTGGTGCGCTCGCCGGGCGACTGCTTTCCCTTCTCCTGCTGCCCTGCCTGCTGCTCCTGGCCGCCTTGCCAGTGCAGGCCTCGCTTCTGCATTTGGCAGGCCCCATTCCCGCCGATCTCGGGGTGCAGGCCAACGGTTTGGCGCCCTGCCAGAGCCCTGCCCACTGCGCCTTCTCCCAGTGGCCTGTGCCGGATGCCAAGGCCGCCCTGGCGAAGCTCCTCCCTGCCGTGTTGGCGCTGGATGGAGTGGAGCTGGTGGAGACCAATGCCGACTATCTGCATGCCACGCTCACCAGTCGCCTGTTTGGTTTTGTGGACGATCTCGAACTCTTTGCCGATGCGGCCGGCAGCCAGATTCAAGCGCGCTCCCAGAGTCGCCTTGGCGATTCCGATCTTGGTGTCAACGCCCGCCGTCTTGAGCGTTTGCAACGGGCCCTACTGGCCGCCTCGTCCTCACCGTCGCTCCCATGAGCCCGCTTGGTGACGCAGGCGCGCGCAAGGAGATCCTTGCCGCCTCGGCCCCTTGGCTGGCCGCGTGTCTCAATCTGTTGCCCGGCCTGGGTGCCGGCTACATCTATCAACGCCGCTGGCGCGCCTACTGGCTCACTGCACTTATGGCCATCTTCTGGCTGTTGGTGGACAGCCTGCAAGCCTCTCCTGACGGAGGTGCTTTGGCGATCGGCCATCCGCTCCCCGGCTTGCTTGGCCTGGCGATGCTGACGGCGATGGAGGCTTTCCTGGCCGCCCGGCGTGCCCGCATGAACTAAGGCCCGCAGCGTGAAGGGGCTCGTCAACAGTGTGAAGGGGTGATAAGAGGGCTGAGGATGCATTCCACCATGGCCTCCCCACCACCCCCTCTGCCTACCCTTGATCCGGAGGAGGAACAAACTGCTGGGCCGCTGCTCCGGGCGGTGGCAAAGGGATTGGAACTTTGGCTGCGCCAGCAGTGTCAGGACGTGGAGGAGCTGGAGATCAAGCTGCAGGGCTCCATGGGCCAACTGCTGCGCGGCCATCTTGAGGGGGTCCACCTTCATGCCCGCAAGGTGGTGTTTCAGAATCTGAGCTTGGATAGGGTTGACCTTTGCAGTGACCCCATTCAGCTGAGGATGGGTGCGGTGCTGCGGGGACAACGGTTGCGGCTGGACCACCCCTTTCGGGTGCGGGGGGCTGTTGTGTTGAGCGGGGAGGGATTGAGCCGCACCCTGACGACGCCCCAGTGGCAAGCGCTGGGGGATCATCTCTGTGAAGAGCTGATGGGGGTGACGCCCCTGGAGAGCGTGAAGCTGCTTGATGAGCGCCTGATCCTGCAGGCCCAATCCAGCTCTGAGGGCAACCTGCTCCATGTGGAAACCCACATGGTTCTCACCCCTTCTGGCCTTCAGCTGTGCCCTTTGGATGGTCGCCCTCCCTTCCCTTTGGCCATGGATGAAGCAATTCAGCTGGAGCGCGCTGAGGTGCGCGGTGGGTTTCTGGAACTGGCTGGAGAAGCTCTGGTGCAGCCCTAGAGCCGCTCGGAAAGCGGAAGCACAAGGGTAACGAGGGAGTACACCACTGCCGGCACAAACAGATAGCTGTCGATTCGATCGAGAATTCCGCCGTGCCCCGGGATCGCATCGCCCGAATCCTTGAGGCCCGCATCCCGTTTCATCATCGACTCCGTGAGGTCTCCCACCACGGCAAAGACCGCCACCACGACACCCAACAGCCCTCCGAGCAACCAGCCCCACCGCCATCCGAGCAGCAGGCCCCCCGTGCCGCCCACCAGGGCAGCACAGCTGATTCCCCCCAACGCCCCTTCGATGGTCTTGCCAGGGGAGATCGGCGACAGCGGGCGCCGTCCCCAGCGGCGGCCGATTCCGTAAGAGCCGATGTCTGTGGCCACGATCAGCGCAACGGCCAACAGGGTGAGTGCCAGGCCAGAGGTCCACGGCCAACCCAGGCCTGTGATCGTGGCCGGCAATCGTGGCGCCAGGGCTGGATCGGTGATGGCCCGCAGCTTGATCCAATGGCTGGGCAGAAACCCCAGATAAAACAGCCCCAAGATGGAGGCGGCAATGTCAGCGATGGTGCCCGTCACAGGCTGCAGCAGCAACCAGCCGCAGATCACGGCTCCGGAAGCTGGCAACACCGCCGCTGCCACATCGCCCACCCCCTCCCCCCCGGGCCAGCTGCCTGAAGCCGCCGCCATCGTGGAGGCCAAGAGCAGCTGAACGGCCACCAAGGTGGTGCGCACAGCAGGACGAATTCCCTTGAAGCGCGCCATGCGGAACAACTCCAACAGCCCCATGTGCACAAGCACCCCCACCGCCACGGTGAACCACCAGCCCCCCAGAAGAATGAAAACAGCTCCCAGACCGCCAGCGGCCCAGCCGCTGGCCAGTCGCGCCAGAGACGTGCTGGAGCGAGGTGTGGGGATCGGGGCTGGGGGCATGCGGCTCACCAACACCAGCTCATCGTTCCGCCGCAATCACAAACAGGGGCTCAGCCGCTGCCAATTTGGCCTGGGCTCCCCGCTGTTGCATGCGATGCACCGTGGCCTGAATCACCTGCACATCTCTGGCCTGCAAGCGCTCAAGTCTGCCTGTTGCATCCACCAGCCCCTCCAAGCTGACCGTGCTGATGACCAGCCGACCATGCGGTGGCAGGGCCTCCCAAACAGCCAGCAAGGTGTCGCCCAGGGCACGAGCCACCTCCAGCAGCACACGATCGGGATGGCAAGGCAGGAGATTCAGATCCTCCGGAGCCATGCCGGAATGGATGTGGAGATTGTTGATGCCGAAGCGCAGGCGATTGCGCTCAAGCAGGTCAATGGCGTCTGGATCCCTCTCCAAGGTGTGCACCATCCCTGCAGGCATCAGCCTGGCGATTTCCAGGGCCAGGGCTCCGGTGCCTCCACCCACATCCCAGACCAGTGAATCCGGGCTGGGGCGCAGGTGTGCCAAAAGGATGACCCGCAGCTCCATCGGGGTGGGACTGAAGCCTGGCGCATCCTCAAAGGCTCCATCAGGTAGGCCTGGGGTGACGAAATCCCAGTGAAAGGCACTTGGCTGGTTCACGGGCAATGGTCACCTGAGGGCCCTGGGGCTTCGGCCATGACCCTCACCGTATCAGTGATCTGGCCGGGCCATAGGAGCTGTTGCTCCTCCAGCCAGCTGGCCCTCGCCGCATCGATCCGCTCCCCTGGCACCAGCAGAGGAATCCCCGGGGGATAGGGCACCAAGGGTTCAGCCGCAATCCTCCCCACAGCTGCGCGCAACGGCAGCCAGGAGCCAACGGCGCGCCAAGCCACACCGATGGGCACCGCCAGGCGGCCCACCAGAGGCAGCGGCGGTGGGGCGAGCGGTGGCAGTGGTTCTCCTCCAAGCGCCTGGCGCAAACGGATCAGGGTGCGAGGCAGGTGGCTTTCAAGGGTCCGGGGCGGAGCCAACCCCAAACAGAACAAAAGGACGGCGGGTTCGGGGAGTTCGGCGATCACGCCCTGCTCTTGCAGCCAGGCATCGGCCCTCAGCCCGTTCACGCCAAAAGCCCCGCAGTGGAGCAGGAGACGCAGGGGGTCCTGGTTTGGCAGCAGGGGCAGACCCTCCTGGTCAAGAAGCCGGGCCATCCGAAAGGCCCGCCGTTCCGCCCGACGCCTCAACCCCTGACCCACCGGGGAGAGCATCTCTTCCAGAGCGGCTGCTGTGGAGAGGAGCAACAGGGCGCTGGGGCTGGAGGTTTGCAACCAGAGCAGGCTTCTGGCCAGGGCCGCCCCATCCACTCGCCCCCCCTGGCTGAACAGGGCGGCGCCTTGGGCCAATCCTCCGACCACTTTCTGCGGGGAGAGCACCACCAGGTCGGCTCCAGCAGCCACAGCCTCTCCGCAGCCATGGGCCTGATCCACCAGAACGGGAATTCCCAGATCCTGGGAAAGGGCTACCAGGGGGGGCAGGTCGGCCCGCAGGCCTTGATAGGTGGGGTCGAGCAGCACCAGCGCCGCCACCGGCCCTTCGCTCAGGGCGGCGCGGATCACGTTCTGCATGTGGGTCAGAGAGGGCGGTCTCCACAGGCCGGTGGTGGGCTCAAAGGGCAGGGAATACAACAGCGGCTCCAGCCCCCCAAGCACGCAGCCATGCAACAGGCTGCGGTGCAGATTGCGGGGCAGCAACACTCGCGACCCTGGCGCTGCCATGGCCAGAAGGGCAGCCTGCAGGAGTCCCGAGGCGCCATTCACGCCAAACCAGCAGGCCTCTGCCCCCATCAACTCCGCACAGCGACGCTGCGCTTCTGCAACGGCTCCGTCCGTCTGCAAAGGACCGCCCCAGCTGGGGATCTCAGGCAGATCCCAGGACCCCGGGGCGCGCCGCAGCACCCTCCTCAAGCTGGCTGGCAGGGCCCTGCCCCCCCCATGGGCGGGCAGGTGGAGGGGCAAATGGCCTTGGCCCTCCAGCACAGGGAGGAGAGGCGCACTGGGCCGAACGCCGTCGGCGGATGGGCCCATGGCTGGAGGGAGAGCTTTCTAAAGTCTGCAGAGTCGACCGTGGATCTCTGACTTCCTCAGCTCTGTTGCCCGGCCCGAAGCGATCTGCCTTCGCCGCGGATCAGGATGCCGATCTTCGCTACGAGCCTGATCGCCACCTGCGCTGGCTCCTCCTGCGGCCCTGGATCCTCCTGAGCCGTTTGCTGGTGGTGCTCTTCACCCTCGGCAGCCTGGCCATCGACATCGTGGCCCAGAGCAATAGTTCCGATGCCAAGGTTCAGAAGCGCCTGGCTCGCCGCATTCTTAACAGCCTCACCTCGTTGGGGCCTTGCTTCATCAAGGTGGGCCAGGCCCTCTCC
Organism: Cyanobium sp.; assembly: GCA_046081785.1. GTDB lineage: Bacteria > Cyanobacteriota > Cyanobacteriia > PCC-6307 > Cyanobiaceae > Cyanobium. The sequence continues at coordinate 21,931 of JBJTWN010000078.1, read as the reverse complement.
ACACGGCCTGATTTGGTGCGCCGTGATTGGTTGGAAGAGCTGACGCGATTACAAGATGATCTTCCCCCCTTCCCCTGCGTCCTCGCCAAGCAGACCATTGCCACTGAATTGGGTGCAGACATCGGCGAGCTTTTTGATGAGTTCCCTAGCTATCCAGTCGCTGCAGCCAGTCTTGGACAGGTGTATCGCGCAAGGTTGAAGGATGGACGCTGGGTTGCCATCAAGGTGCAACGCCCAAATCTGCCTTTGATTCTGCGTAGAGATCTGGCGATTATTCGTGCGCTGGGTGTATTGGCAGCCCCCTTTCTTCCACTTAATTTGGGGTTTGGCTTGGGCACGATCATCGATGAGTTTGGACGGAGTTTATTTGATGAAATTGATTATCGCAAAGAAGCTGATAATGCTGATTACTTTGCTGAATTGTTTGCCGATCGTCCTGAGGTGACGATTCCCGAGGTGGAGCGAAAGTTCTCGAGTCGTCGTGTGCTCACAACCACCTGGATCAATGGAGTCAAGATGGCGAATCGCAAAGAGGTTGAGCTTCATCATCTCGATCCCACGGCTCTGATCCGCACGGGAGTGATTTCAGGTTTAAGACAACTGCTTGAATTTGGCTACTTTCACGCTGATCCCCATCCCGGCAATTTGTTTGCTCTGCCTGGCATCACCAATGGGATGGGTCACATGGCCTATGTCGATTTTGGCATGATGGATGCCTTGAGTGAGAAAGACAGGCTCACGCTCACAGGCGCTGTGGTGCATTTGATTAACCAGGACTTCAAATCATTGGCTAGGGATTTCCAAGCCTTAGGTTTTCTTCATCCCGAGGCAGATCTGGATCCAATTGTTCCAGCCCTTGAAAAGGTTTTAGGGGATGCTATTGCAAAGAATGTAGGCGCCTTTAATTTCAAATCAATCACAGATCGTTTCTCGGAGTTGATGTATGATTATCCCTTTAGAGTACCCGCCCGTTTCGCGCTCATCATTCGGGCCGTTGTCAGCCAAGAAGGATTGGCCCTCCGCCTTGATCCCGATTTTCGAATTCTTCAAGTGGCCTATCCTTACGTTGCCAGGCGTTTGCTCGCTGGGGATACGGCGGAAATGCGAGAAAAGTTAATGGAAGTAATCTTTGATGAAAACGGTAGATTGAGGCTCGAGCGTCTCTCCAATTTGCTCAGCGTCGTTGAGGCGGATCTACCTGGTGGGGAGGATTTGCTGCCCGTGGCTCGCGATGGGCTTCGGCTATTGCTCAGCCCAGAAGGGAGCAGCTTAAGACAGCGTTTTTTGCTCAGCCTGGTGGCTGAGAATCATTTGCATACGGATGATTTAAAAGCCCTTCTTGGTTTGGTGGGCCAACATTTTTCCCTGGGCAAGTTGGCAACGGGCTTCTTGAGCCGTCTCAACCCACTTGCAGCCTGAGTTGGCTTCATTCGAGTGAGGTTTCAATCAGGTAAGCCGCCAAATTGGAAAGGGATCTACCTTCCTCATCGCTTCTATTTTTTAAGTGGAGATAGGTGTTGTGAGGCAAGGTGATGGTCACCCTGACAGGTTTGCGGAAAACGGTCGGGAAATTCATCGCTTTGTTCATCGACCTGGTGAGGGTTTTGCTGACCGGTTGCTCCATTGGATGTCCGAGAGTCGGATTGTCCATGGCTGGATTTTCCATCGCCTTTTGAGAGTTCACTATTCTAATTAAAACAGCATCGCGAAGGCTTCTCAGTGATCTAAATCATCTCCAACCGTGCTCCTGCGCAGAGCTGAGCCCTTTGCGCGTTCCAGCTGAACTGGCATTGCCGGGCGCCTAGAGCTCAAAGTTCTTCTTGGCTCTGTGTCTTTCCCTTCCGCGGCGGTGCTGTTGGTTCTATGGTTCGCCAGGTGTGCCTTTCCTTTTGTGCCGTTCCCCCCTGTGTCCGTCCTGGTCAGTGCCGCTGTGGACTTGCCAGACGTTCTGGATGCCGCAGGGAGCGGCAACTATGGCGATTTGAATGAAAGTGAGATTCTGCTGGAATTTGCCAACTTTTCCCAACCCCCCTACCTTCTCGCGGGATTGGGCCTTGCTATCGGGATCGTCTGCGGCCTGACCTTCAGCAGAGGGGTGCAAGAGCGTCTTGAGGATTGGAAGCAGGATCGGCTCCCCCTGCTTCCCCTGGCTCGTGTGCAGACAGTGCTTCCTTGGATTGGACTGCTGTTGGGGGTGACCTTTTTCCTTGGCGGCAGCTTGCAGGTCTTCGGATTTGCCCCAGGCGCCGCTGTGCTGTTGGCGTTTCTCCTATCGCTGGCTACAGGGGGAGCGTTGTGGGTGCAGCTAGTTCGCTTGATGGAGCAAGTGCAAGCCGGCAACTTCAAAGCAGTTGATTTTGATAATTTCGACGAGTTTTTCTAACCTGAACCCCTTATGGTTGCATTTGCGGTGCGGGGATGGGGAAGTTGGTGGGCAGCGGCCTTGGAATCGTGCCGCCTCCCGCTTCTGGCACTCGACGCGTAACCATGTTGACCAATTCACTTTCGACGAGAATGTGATTGCCGAGATAATTAAGCTGAATTCTTCTTGGTATTTCTATCTGCTCAACCGTTCCGCCTTCACTCGGTGAAATGGCAGTCGAGACGCCAAAAGGTTTTTGTTCGGCCATTCGCCAGCGTGTGTTTAGCAGCAAAGTGCCTGCTTGGATGTTGAGTTGGCCTGGCGGTACGTCATAGAGAAATTCTCTGTAGGGAGTGATTTGAATGTTGCGAATGTCTCCTGCATTGACATTGACATCAGAGCGATCGGGCAACTGACGGAAATAAATAAAGCTAATATCATCTGACTTGATGATTACATCCTGGCCCTGTTGATTGCCAAAAACAAATTCCTTGCTTGCGGGATTATAAGATTTTATGGTGGTCAACCCTGTGTAGTTTGTTCCAAATGGGTTTTGGACTCGCAAAGAATACCAGCCAATTTGCAGGGCTCTGTTGAGGTCAATGCTCAAGGGAGCTGCCATTGCGATCCGCGGCCCAGTCAACGGGGTTGTGAGCACAAAAACTGCAAGTGGAATCCAGTTTTTCCTGTTCTTGATCAAACGTTCTCCGAGACGTTTTTTGGTCTGCTGCATGGCTAAGAAATACTGAAAACACCGCTTCTGAATGGCTTGGGAGGACACGTCCGACCTGGATAGCTCACTTCTGAAAGTCAAGCTGCTCACGCGTTGGCCGTCAAGTTTTCACGGCTTTGTTTTGCTTCAGGAGCTTGATGCGGTACAGAACATCCTGCAAGGCATCGGCAGCGGAGACCGCGGCAAACCGCTGTGGCGTGGGCTCTTGGCAGCAGCAGGCCAGGGGAGCAAGGATTGTGCGCGGGGTGGGGTGGCAAAATTGCACCACGCTGAAGCGTTCTGCAGCGGGGGCAGCAGCAGCAACCACTCGATGCCAGCCGCTGGGCAGCCTGCCATTGCTGAGCCGTTCCAACATCAGGCCGGTGTTGATGATCACCCGATCCTCCGGTAGATCCACCGGCTGCCACCGGCCATCAATGCACACCTCAAGCCCAGGACCCGTGGCTCTTGGAAGCAGGGTGATCAAGTTGATGTCGGCATGTGGAGCTGCCCACACATGCCCTCCCCCAGGCGCCTCAGCCATGGGCGGGTAGCGCAAAGCCCTTGTCAGGGTGGGACTCTCTTGCACCATCTCTTCAAAGAACGTTTCTGCCGCTCCCAGGCCAAGGGCGATCACCCGCAGAAAGCGTCTTTGGAAATCGGCCATGGCGCTGTGAAAGCGCGTCAACACGGCTGAGATGCCTGGCACCACCTCCTCCGGCAACACTCCCGCGGGGTAGAGCAAAGGGTATTGGAGCCTCAGTGGGTGGTCTGGTGCGACAGGGGCTGACCAATTCAGCATTTCCTTCCAATCGGCATGCTCCTCCTGTGCGGCTGTTTCCACAAGCACTCCGGTGTATCCGGTTTGGCCATGGGCCTCGGGATCGTGAAAGCGTTGTTTGGCTTCCAGCGGAAGGTGGAAAAACGCAGCCAAAAGGCCGTACGCCTCATCCAACAGATCGCTGGGCAAGTCGTGGTGGCTTCTGACAAAACCGCAGCGAAGGCTCTGTTGCACCCCCTCAACGACTGCCCGACGTGTGGATTCGCTTCCGCGTTCGAAGGCCAGCAGATCCACGTCCAAGAGGCTGAGCGTCATCGCCAATCCGATCCTCGCCCCCACGAGAATGGCATCTCAAACCCCCGATCTATGAAGCGCCGTTGGTCGCGTTGGCTCCTGTTGGTTGTGTGGCTTCCCTGGTTGGGGTCCTGTGGCCAGAAACCGCGCCTTGTTGCTCCCAACCAAGGTCAACAGGGAGTCAACGCACCTGAGAACCGCCAGGCTGAACAGCAACGCCTGGCCAACGTTCAGAGACAGCGGGCTCAGCAGCGAGCGCAGGAGCTTTGCCTGCAGGAGCGTCCCGGCTTGGTCGCCCAAATGGCGTCCCTGCGAAGGGCGGAGCTCCAATTGGCGCGGGTGAAAGAGGAGACCTACGTTCCCCTTCCTGCACCGGATCCCTGGGATGAGGCCAGAGAATCCCGCTTCCGGCAGGAAGATCGCGAAGCGGATTGGCAGCGTCACCTCCAGGCCCAGGAGGCCTGGCAGCGGCGGGAGTGGAACCATCGCGCCAACTGGATGGCGAACCATCAAGACCGCTTGCTCATCGCCCAAGAACGCCTGGATCAGGAAGCCCAAGCGTTGCGTTCACGCCGACCTGAGCTGTTCACCGCTCCAGGCAGCATCGAATTCAATCCGGAGGTTGCCCGACGCCTCAGCAATTGCTGAGCGCCATGTCTTGGCATCGCTGCAGCATTTTGGATCGGCCTGGACGCTTCTTGGTCAGGGTTTTTGGGGGCGATGGATGCCGAGAAGTTCAGCGCCATACTGCTCACTGAGTTCCGCCTGCAGTTGCCAGGCGGAGAGCAGGGTTTTGGCCACGCGGCGCAGCTCTTCAATGTCTGTGCAGGAATCGATGGCCCTTGCATGCAGTTCTGTGGAGAACTGTCGGGTCAGAGAACGCGCCATGTCGGCTCAGGGAGTTTGCAAGATGTTACGAAATCTTGTCAGCCTTGGTTTGCGGTTCCCCGTACGCAGCCTTGGCGCGTTGCTCGGCAGAGCGGAGGGAGAGAGTCTTGAGGCGGCTGTCGAGCAACAGCAAGCCCACCACGGTGGTGAAGGTGACCATCAACACCACGGAAGAAAATTCCACGGCATTGATCACGCCGGCTTGGCGTGCGGTGGTGGCAAACACAAGACCGGGCAATCCCCTTGGGATGAGGCCGTACACCACCACGGCACGGTCGACACCCGCTGCCACATCTCTGCGCCAAATCCCCAAGGCGCAGGCTGCCTTGCTCAACAGAGCCAGCACGATCAGCGCTCCTGCCAGGGCCCAGGCTCGCGGTTCGAGAAGGGCTGCCAATGGCAGTCGCATGCCCACGCTGATGAAATACAGGGGGAGGAAGACCTCGGTGAGCAGTTCAAATGTGCGGCGCATGGCGGCATCTGCGGCCCGGCTTTTTGCCCCGCCCTCTTCCGCGCTTCTCAGCCGAGCTAGCAAGACCCCAGCCCATAGGGCTCCCAGCAAGGAGCTCAGGCCGCTCATTTCTCCCACCCAGGCACAGCTGATCAGCAAGATCAGCAGTGCCAAGGGGCTGTTGGGACGTTCAGAGCGGTGGCGCACCCACACCCCTGCGCCCCACCAGCTCAGAGCTGCTGCCGCAAGCCCGAAAGGGAAGCCAAGCCAAGCCAGCCCTCCCTTGGCCAGGGCGCTGCCTCCCACCATGGTGGCCAGGGTGAGCAGGCCGATCGCCGGCAGGTCGTCCAACACCGAGATGCCCACCAGCAGACGCCCGGAAGGGGTGGCGAGCGCTCCTCTCTGGGCCAGCAACCTTAGGGTGACGCCTGTGCCCGTGGCGCTCAGGGCCGCAAGCGTGAGGAGAGTTGCGCCGGGCGTGAGGTTGAAGCCCTGTTGCAGAGCCCAGTAGGCCAGGAGAGGAATCAGGGCACTCAAGGCCACCGTGCGCAGGATGGCGCCCCTTCGGGAGGCGAGCAGATCGCCTTGCACTTCCAAGCCCACCTGGAAAAACAAGGTGAGCACCCCCAGTTCCGTGAGGCCGCTGAGGGGCGCCACGGCGGTAAAGGGCAGCAGGGTATTGCCCAGAACCACTCCCACGAACAGTTCAAGAACAATCGCGGGGACAGCCCATCGGGCCAAATGGCCCGCGCTCAACCGTGCGATCAACACCCCAGCGAGCAGCAGCAAGAGGGTCGAAAGGAGCGACGGTGATCCCATGGCCAGAGGGGTGGTCGTTGGGCTTAAGTCTCCAAAGGCGCAGCCAGATCGGTCGGCAGGCTCACCGCCAGCTTCTCGAGGGTTGCCGCTGCCTTCACGGTGAGCTCGTAGCGCATGGCTGAGCTGGCGCCGGTGCCGCGGTACTGACCCGTGACAGGTGCGGCGAGCCGGTGGTCGGGGGTGGCGGCCAGCGCCACATGGCCATCGGCAACGGCCAGGCCAAGGCTGGGATCGTATCCACGCCAGCCAGCCCCAGGGAGATACACCTCTGCCCAGGCGTGGAGCTCGTGCTCACTCACCTCGGGAGGGTGATGCATCGAGTAGCCACTCACAAACCGGGAAGCCAATCCGACGCTCCGGCAAGCCTCCACAAACAACATGGCCGTATCTCTGCATGCTCCTCTGCGAAGTCGGAGGGTTTCGCTCGGGGAGAAAGGAGCGCCATCGGGCCGGCCCACATGCTCGAATCCATGGTGGATTTGATCCGCCAAGTGCATCAAAAACGCGGCCGTGTTGCCCTCCACTTCTTCACTTCGCTCCCGGGCCCAGGCTCGAACAGAGGGATCCATCTCCTGGCTGCTCAAGCAGGGAGCCAAGGAGTGGGCTTCCGCCTCTGAGTAGCGGGTTGGCAGCGTTTGCACCCTTGGATCTGTGACAATCCAGTCGAATGGATTGTCACGGAGGGTTTGCACGAGGGCGTCCATTTGAATGGTCAGCTCGTCGTGGGTGGAATCAAACCAGCCCACCGCCACATTGGTTCCGTCGGGTTCCACCCCATGGCTCAACCCCGCTGGTGCGGGAAGGATGCTGATCTGGTGATGCAGGAGCCGCTGGAAGGCATCCTGCCGTGGGGACAGCCGCAGTGTCATGGGCTCCAGGAACACCGCCGGTGAGTAGGAGTAGAGGAGCCTGTGAGAGATGTGAAAAAACATGAGGGCGCTGCTGCTGGTGGGGCACCGACCCCTGCAGCAGCTTGCCAGCATTCAGGCTGGTCTGGTGGGCATTTCCTCACGAAGGCGCCTGGGGGCTGTCCGTCCGGATAGACCTTGTCAAGCTGGAACGGCCCAAGAGAGATCCATGAGCTGGAGCGAGTTGGAACGACTCGTCGAAGATGCCGAAACCGATGGGGTGATCCGGCGAGGCCTGCGCCACTGCCGGAGTCGCCGAGAATTGTTGATGGCCTCCCGGCGGCTTGGCTATGGCGTTCAACCCAATGATCTGCGCCGGGCTTGGCAATTGGATCGGATGGAGGCGGACGATGTTTGGTATGGATCAGGCCGGGTTGGTGGGGTTTAGTCCGGCAGATCGAGGGGGCCAGCGGGCGGTCCCCCCAGAAGGCGATTGAGGTTGACGCCGGCGTCATAGGCCGCGGCGTGAAGTTGTCTTTTTTGGCCTTCACTCAGGCCATCCCAAAAGGCGTGAAAAAGATCGATGGAGGCCTTGCCAAACCCCACCGCACCCAGGACTGTCAGGGGGAGCGACAGCCAAGGGCACACCAGCAACACCAAACTCAGAACCAGCCCAACGGCGGTCCCTTCTTTCATGGCTTCCCAGACGGTGCTGAGGATCAACCTCACTTGGGTGGTGCGTGTCAACACACCCCTGCGCACGAGCCCTTCGCTCCGCAAACCGCTGAGCAGGGCTTGGTAGGTGGCGTAAACGATGACGCCTGCCACCGTGGCCTCGCTCACCAGTTGACGGGTGGGCAGCCCGGGCTGAGGGTTGGTGACCCTGAGACCAGCCAAGCCAGCCAGCGGTGCGGCCTCTAGGCCAGCTCGGGGAATCTGATATGGATCACGCTCACGGGTCATGGCGGTGAACGAGCCGCAGAAACCTATGAATTCTGACGCAGTTGTCGCTGCCGCTTTGATGGGGAAGACCGTCCTGTCAGCGCACCACAAGCACAGGGATGGGGGCATTCAGCAACACCCGCTGCGTTTCACTGCCGAGGAGCAGGCCAGAGAGTCCCTTGCGGCCATGGGACGCCATCACGATGAGATCGCAGTCATGGCGTTTGGCAGCCTCGACGATGGCGCGATAGGGGAGATCTTGCTTCACAATCTCGGTTTGAATCGGGAGACCAGCTGTCGTCCCGACGGCCCGGGCCTCCGCCAGGATCCGATCCGCTTCCTTTGCCGCCGTTAGGCTGAGGCTCTCCACGGTGGCAGGATCCAACATGTCTCCCATGCCAACGAGGGGTACGGGCAGAGGAGCCTGCACATGGACCAGGGTGAGCTTGGCGCCCAGGGCTTTGGCCAGCTCGATCGCCTGGGCCAAGGCCTGGGCGGAGCGTTGGGTGCCATCACTGGGCACCAACAGATGCTTGTAGGGCATGGAGGGAGGGTGGCTGATCTCTGTCTACTCAGGCACCGCAAGGTTCACTGCAACGTGTGAAGAGAGCTGGCCAGCTCTGGCGGTGTGGCTTGAGTGAAAGGATTCCAGATCTCCCCGCGAGGCCATGGCCAACGATGCTCCCAAATCCAAGGCCTCCTTGCGAGGGGAGTGGCGTCATCGAGGCTGCATTGTGTGTTGGGACATGGCGAGACCCCAGCGATTAGGACCCTTTGCCGTTCGGCACGCCAGTGGGGTGCCGATGGGCCAGGCCAGTAGCCTCAAGGAGGCCCGCCAGTTGATTGACGAAAGGGTGCTGCTCGTGCGTCAGCGCCTGGCAGCCATGACTTAGCTGCCCTCCCCCAAATGCAATTTTGCGGTTGCCTCTCGCACGAGGCGTCGACGGGAGATGAGCAGATTGACGAGCTCTGCTCTCAGTTGCGTTAACTCGCGCCAGCAGCTCTGGAACGAAGCACGATGTTGAAGCATTGGATCGACTGAGCCAAGATCTTCAAGCAAGAGATCAATGGCATCCATTTGCTGCTGAGGGCAGGCTGCCATAAGGGTCTGGCTTGGGGGAGGAGCCATGGTTGACGTCATTGCCAGCAACGTGTTGACGGTAAAACGACAGGTCTTGCTTGCTGGCTTGGCGGAAACGCTTCCACGAAAAGTGCAATCTTGGTTTACATCATTTGGTGGCAATGAATACAAGTCAAGCCGGATCGCTGCCCGGCGGCTTGCCATCTTTTGACCCCTCTGGCACCAGCGCAAACCTCCTGGCCGCCAGCCCGCTCTTCATCACCAAATCTTGCTGGAGGTGGCGGCTCCTCGCCAGCCCACCCAAGTCAGGCTAGAGAGGGAAAGGCATCAGGACATTTTGCTTGGAGCCATCTCAGTTCTTGGCTATGGCACACAGGACGCTTCCCAGGCCCCCCATGCGGCCAGCCAGGTTGGTTGTTTCTTCTTTCTTCAGCCTTTGTGCTGTGCTGATCCTGGCGCCCTCCTCCATGTTGGCGATGGTCCGTCAGGCATCGCACTCCATTGCCCCAGTCGCAAGCCTCGCTGCAGAAGCTTCCGATCCCGCCTTGCTGGAGGCGGCCAAAGAGGCTGAGCAACAGGCAGGGGCTCACTACAGTGCCGGCCGCTACGAGGAGGCCCTGCGGGCGCAGCAACATTCCGTGCAGCTTCATCGAGAGCTTGCGGCTCAGGATCCCTCCCAACGGCTTCCATTGGCGGCGTCTCTGCATAACTTGGGCGTGGTTTTGATTCGCCTGGGCAGGAAGACGGAGGCCATCCCATTCACGGCGGAATCACTGTCCCTCTATCGGTTGGAGAGCGCTGGCCAGGCTGGTGAGGTGCCTTTGGTGTTGGAGCGTCCTCTTCGCAATTTGGTGCTGCTCTATTTCGAAACCAACCGTTTGCAAGAGGCGTTGCCCTTGGCGAACGATTTGGTGCTGATCCACCAGAGCATGGCCGCCGTTGACCCTCTCTCGCAAGGGGAACGGGTGGATGTGTTGAATTTGAGGGCCAGTCTGCTTGTGGCCCTCAACAGGCTCCAAGAAGCGCAACAAGATCTCCAGGTCGCTGTTGGCCTTGCTCGCAGCCTTGCCGAGCTGGCTCCCCAGAACCTGGCTCTTGAGTATGGGCTGGCGGGGACGCTGCTGAATCTCAGTCAGGTGGCTGATCTGCTCCAGCAGTATCCCCAGGCCCTCCGGCCTGCCCAGGAGGCAGAAGCCCTGCTGCGGCAGATGGCACGCCGCCAACCGCAGTTCACAGGGGACTGGGGCAAGGCTCTCAACCGGCTTGGCCAAGCCTTCGCAAAGGTTGGAGATCCCTCCCGGGCCAGGCCTCCGTTGGAGGAAGCCATTTCCCTGTTGCGTTCCCTCGATCGCTCATCCTCCGCCGGCAGCATGGCTCTGGAAGTGGGCGGTTATCGCGACGGCCTTGCCCATGCTTTAGAAAGTTTGGCTGTTGTCCTCCAGCAGCTGAAGCGACCAGAGGAGGCTCGAGCCGCAGGTCAGGAGGCCATGGAGATCTACAGCGTGCTCGCCCAGCTGGACCATCGCTACAGCAGGGATGTGATGCGAACCCAGTCCTGGTTGACCACAGTGCCCCGGCCCACCCCCACCAAGCCTTGATTCTTCAACCCATGCACCATGCGCTCAGCTTTGTTTTGTCACGGGAAGGGGCTTTGCCAAAGGGAGATTGTGACTGGCCCGCCCTGGTGGAGGCCCAGCGGCAGGGCCTGCGCAGTGGCACCCAACTGCGCCTGTTTCGTGTCTCTCCATCCATCCCCATGGACCTGGCGGGCCTTGCGGACACTGGCGCCCTGAAGGCTTCCGGCGATCAACCTTTTCCCCAAGAGAGCCCCGCACAGCTGCTTTGTGATGCGCTGGTGCCCCTGATTGAGCCCCGCAGCCTCTGGCTTGGGGTCTACCACGTGAGCGGCAGCTTGCCGGAGCCTCCTGAGAGCGCATCAGGAGGCACGCAACCCGGTCTGCAGTTGCAAGTCGATTCTGCGCAGTGTCTGGATTGCTATCCCCTGCAGGATGCGGCCAATGAAACCTGTTGGTTTTATCCCACCGACAACGGTCGCTACTTGGCTTGGGAAAACCGCAGAACCATCCAGACGCTCCCTGGCCATCTGCCAGACCGTCCTCCCCAAACCAGTCCCATGGCCTACAGCCACGGTGATGTGCACGTGCTCTGGTCTCTGATGGCTGATGATGTGGCACTCACCTGCGTGGGCCTCACCTGGCGACGGCAGCGAATTGAGTGGCCTTTGCTGGCAGAGCTGCCAGAAAATCTCTCAAATTGGACTGAATTTGAAGTGGATTCCATGGCGGAATCCTCCTACCGGGAGTTGAACAGCACCACGGTTTTTCAGCTCGATGATTGAGAGACACTGACCGATCGATCAGGGTGGCTCAAGCCGAGGGGCGGCGATGCGGCTGGAGCAGCTCCAACACCTGAGCATCGCTGAGTTGAGCAAACTCTTCATACCAAAGGCCCACGGCACGCAGGTCCTGCACCACGGCCAGGGCTTCCAGCCGGTCCACCAAGGGCTCGAGGTCTCCCACGACTTCTTGATCCACGACGGGCACCGCCAGGCTGAGTGAGGCCGGCTGGCATCGCTGCAAGGCGAGGAGGGCTGCTCGAACCGTCATGCCCGTGGCGATGCCGTCATCCACCACCACCAGGTGGAGATGCTCCAGTTGCTCGGGAGCTGGATCACCGAAGCGGGTCTGACGCCGGGCAAGTTCTCGCTCTTCCAGTTGGAGCCAACCCTGGCGCCTTGCCAGAAACTCGCGATCGTTGGCGGCCTGGCTTCCCCCGTCCCGCCAGACCACCACCCCACCGGCAGCCACCGCTCCAATGGCCAGCTCCGGCCAGGAGGGATCCGCCACTTTTCTCACAGACCAGGTGGCCAATGGCCAGTCCAGCCTGCGGGCCATCGCTGCGGCCACCGGCACCCCTCCCCGTGGCAGCGCTAGCAGCAGGGTGGCCTCCTTGGGTTTCAGCCAGGATTGGAAGCGTTTGGCCAGTTCTGAGCCGGCATCGTCCCGGGTGCGCCACATGGGAGGGTGAAAGGCCATGGAGGGTCAGGCGGGGCAGAAGGGAGGAGGTGGGCTCAGGTGGTGGCAAAACCATTCGCTGGCCAGGGTGGTCACACGCTGCATGGCGCCGGGTTCTTCAAAGAGATGGCTGGCACCAGGGACCACCCCCAGGCGGTGGGGGGCCTGGAGGGCAGCGGCAGCCTCCGTGTTGAGGGCAAGCACCTGGCGTCCGCTCCCCCAACGATGAGCAGCCTGGGGCAACGCACCCGTGTGAGAGCCATGGCCGCCAGTTCTGGTCCGCCGCCCCGACGGACGACGGCTCCAATGGCTTCGGGACGATCCGCAGCGGTGAGGAGGGCGGCCGCTGCACCCGTGTTCGCCCCGAAAAGGCCGATGGATGGGGGTGCAGGGCCGCTTGGATGGGCCAAGCCTTCATGGATCAGCCAGTCGACAGCTCCAGTCAGCCGTTCGCTCAGGACGGGGATGTCGAAACGCCAGCGCTGGCTGTGCTGATCTGCGGCTTCTTCTTCGGGGGTGAGGAAATCCAGCAAGACGGTGGCCTCCAGCGTGACCCCATGGGCAGTGAGTTGCATGGCATGGCAGGGAGTTGGCAATCTAACGTTTGAAATTTGGGTGCCCTGAAAAGAAATGCAATAAAGTGAAATTCACTAGCGAAGGCACAAGCGCTAAGACCACCACATACGGCCCATGCACTTGTGATCCCAATCCATAGGCCAAGGCACAGTTGGTGAAGAAGAGAATGGCCAGGCTTCTTTTTTTGAGTGTTTGACCGGCGAGCCGATCTTTGAATGTGATGGCCTGTTGGGCAGCAGCGGAGAAGATAAAAGCCACGACAAACGCCACCAAGTTTGCAACACCTGTTTGAACGAGGGCTAGCTGAACCAGTAGAAGCAGGACAAGCGCGTGAATGGCTGTCGCAACGATTCCAACCGCGCCGAAACGGGTCAGTCGCTTGATTAGTGGCATCGAATTCTCTCGTGTGTTTGCAATGAATTAATCCTGATATGGGGTGAGGGAGAACAGCTGCCAAGCGAGGGTGGCCAAGCCAGAAACCCACAAAGTTGGAAGAAGTCTTTTGCGTTGTTTAGACAATTCAATGCTGGAAGAGATGGTTGCTGCGGTAACCAGGGGAAGAATTTTGGCAATGTAGCGCATTCGCACAAAAATAAATAACCAAGAGGGAATGAGAATGCAGGCTGCAACCAAGATGGCACTTAGAAGGATGAAGGTGTTTTCCTTGATGTACTTGAGTTGTGAAAGGGAGATGATGAATGGGATGAGCATGAATTTGAACACTTTGACAATATTTGGGATGCTTCGTGCTGCAGAGACTCCCAGATAATCAACGTATAAGTTTGGGTGTTTGATGATCACATCTTTGAATGTTGGCGAGTCTCGAAACACCGTTTGCCGCATCGCCACGTCCGCCTCGGCTTCTGTCGGTGGAACAAGTTGGAATTGATGCATGCGCATCGCGTCTTTGTAAGTGCTGAAGAAGGCAGTGCTGCCTCTGTCTGCGGTGAGTGGATTGCTACCTGTCAGAACAAAGCCTGGGGCAAGAAACATGGCCATGAACAGCCAGGTGAACAAAGCGCTTTGAAAGGCTTTCGGCGTGCGACGTCGGCATTCCCATGCCCACCAGAGGAGAGAAAGGGCGATTGCACTCAACGATAATTCGACTTTGCAAAGACCAAAGCAGGCGAGGAAGAAGGCCGGCACTGCTTTGGGCCAACGCCTGAGAGCGGCAATAAAAAAGAGATTCAAAAGGCTGGCCGAAACCACCTCGCTGGATGGCTCTAGTAGTTGATAGCCAGAGGTGGCGATGATCAGGAAGCCGAGGAGCCGCAATGAAAACCAATTGGGGATCACTGTGCGAAGCAAATAGAAGCTAGTGATCAAGTGCCCCGCCATGGCAAATATTTTGAAGCTCCAATTCAGCGTCCCTGAAGTGGTTGGGATGATGAGTTTAAAGAGACCTGCGGCAAGACTAGAAGTGATCCCTCCGGCGTGCATTAAATTTGGATATTGAAAAACAAAATGACCCGCTTCTTGGCGTAACTGGAGATTGACAGTTTCTACGAAATGCTGATCCATCGGCGGCTTTGGAACAAAGCCATCCCCTTTAAGGATCATCAGTGCGGAAATGATTAGGGACGCAAATAAAATTGAATATTTTAGAATAGTCTGCCAGCGATTTATAGATTGCTTGGCTTCGCTCATTTTTTTTGTAAGAACGAGCTGAGTTTACATCATGCTTTTGTAGAAGCGTCTTGATTAGGCACAAGCACAAGGAAGACGTACCACCAAAACAGAATGGCCATTAGGAATGGAGCCACGAGCCACAGCGGCGCATGAAGGTGGCGATAGGCCAGGAAGGCAGCTCCCATCCCTGCAGCTCCGGTGGAGAGAATCGACCAAGGCTGACACCACCAAGGCTTGTGTTGCCAAAAGGTTTGATAATGGGATAGCTGGCTACCGATTTTTTCCGAAGGCATCACTGCTCAATGGCTAGAGAGAGCAGCCGGCAAATTGGTTGTGCCAGGATGAAAAGTTTGATTTTGCCCCGAATTCTTCTTCAATGCATCAACGAGCTTGTTTTCAGCAGCACGATATTGACCATCGCGACGGGTTCCTAGATCTTCTAATTTTAGAGTTTTTAAGTCTTTTTCTGTCAGCTTGACGCTGACATCGGGATCGATGCCATGTTTATGAATGTCGCGATTGCTTGGTGTGAGATATTTGGCAATCGTCACAGTCATGCCTGAGCCGTCGGAAAGGCCGCGCACGGACTGAACCAGCCCTTTGCCAAACGTTTTTTGGCCCACCAGAATGGCACGTTTGTTGTCTTGCAGTGCTCCCGAGAGAATTTCGCTGGCGCTGGCAGAGCCCTCGTTGACGAGCACCACCAATGGTTTGGTGGTGAGAGCGCGACCGGTGGCTTTCTTGACATCCTGGATGCCATCGCGAGTCTTGGTGGAGACGATGATCCCTTCATTGAGAAACTGGCGAGCAATATCAATGCTCGCCACAAGAAGACCGCCTGGATTGCTGCGCAGATCTAGAACGTAACCCTGCACATCTTTGTCTTCCAGATCTTTCAATGCCGCCCGCATGTCTTTGGCGGCATTGGCATTGAATTGTTTGAGCTTGATGTAGCCAACTTTCGTGCCATCAGGGCTGGTGTTGATCTGATGCTCCACGGCGTGCAGCTCAATGAGCTCTCGCATCAAGGGCACATCGAGGAGCTCGCCCTTGCGCCGAAGGGTGAGTTTGACGGTTGTGCCGGCTTTGCCTCGGATCAGCTTGACAGCTTCCTCGGTGCTCATTCCCTTGGTGCTCTTGCCATCAATCGTGACAATCACGTCTTTGGGCTGCACGCCTGCTCGTGAAGCGGGTGATCCTTCAATAGGGGAGACCACCACCAGCTCCTTGGTCTGCTTGTCAAGGCTCAGTTGGATGCCCACTCCGGAGAGTTCGCCGGAGGTGTCGATCTGCATCTCCTTGAACTCACGCGGATCCAGAAAACGCGTGTAGGGGTCGTCCAGGGTGCCCAACATGCCGCGAATGGCCTCGTAGGCATCCTTCGAGCTGCCATAACTGCGGGCAAGCAAATCACGGCGCATCGTGCGCCAGCGATCGGGGTCGTATTTCCCTGTGGTGTCTAGGTAATCACGGAAGACGATTTGCCAGGCCTGGTCCATCACCTCCTTCGGGCTGTCGGCGATGGTGATCGAGGGAGTGGGGGCCATCACCATCTCTCTTGCCAGGACGGCCGTGGTGGCACAGGCACCGAGTGCAACGAGCACCACAAAGGTGGTGCGACTGCTCAGCATCCGGCTTTTCCTCAAATGAAACAGTTCGTCGCTTCAACGTAGCGCCGAACCGTGCCTTGCGAACAGATTTCAGGGGTCAACCCAGCGGCCGTCCTCCCTGATCAAGGCCAGCAGGGCCTCCACCCCCTCGGATTGGGGCACCCGACGGATTTCCTCACGTCCCCGATACAGGGCGATGGTGCCTGGTGTTTTGCCGACGTAGCCGTAGTCCGCATCGGCCATCTCCCCCGGGCCATTGACGATGCATCCCATCACGGCAATGTCCAGCCCAGTGAGGTGCGCGGTGGCGCTGCGCACCTGTTGCAGCACCTCCTCCAGATTGAACAGGGTGCGACCGCAGCTGGGGCAGGCCACATACTCCACCATGGTCTTGCGCAGCCCCAGGGCCTGGAGAATGGAGTAGCAGACAGGGATTTCCTTCTCCGGCGCCTCGGTGAGGGACACCCGGATCGTGTCGCCGATGCCCTCGGCCAGAAGGGGGGCGATGCCGGCGGTGCTCTTGATGCGGCCGTAATCGCCATCGCCGGCTTCCGTCACCCCCAGGTGGAGGGGGTAGGGGAAGCCTTCGGCGTCCATGCGGGCGGCCATCAGCCGGTAGGCAGCCATCATCACCGGCGCGCGCGAGGCCTTCATCGACACCACGATGTTGTGGAAATCGAGCCGATCGCAAATGCGGATGAATTCCAGGGCGCTCTCCACCATCCCCAGCGGCGTGTCTCCGTAGGTGAAGAGCATTCGTTCAGCCAAGGAGCCATGGTTGACGCCGATGCGCAGGGCCTTGTCCTGCTCCTTGAGCAGGCTCACCAGGGGTTCAAAGGTGGCCTGGATGCGCTCGCCGATGGCGGCGAATTCCTCCGGACTGAAGTCAGCCCGTTGGGGGTCGGGCTTGTCGAACACGAACAGCCCCGGGTTGATGCGCACCTTCTCCACATGGTGGGCCACCTCCAGGGCGATCTTCATGCCGTTGTGGTGCACATCGGCCACCAGGGGCACGGGGCGGTAGGTGTCTGCCAGCCGCTGGCGAATCTCCTTGACAGCCTTGGCATGGGCCAGGGAGGGCACGGTGAGCCGCACGATCTCGCAACCCGCCTCATGCAGGCGGCGGATGCCGGCGGTGGCCCCCTCCACATCCAGGGTGTCCTCATTGATCATCGACTGCACCACCACCGGATGCTGGCTGCCGATCCAAACATCCCCCACCCGCACGCTGCGGGTGGGGCGGCGGTGGATGACGGTGTCGAAGCGGGGGTCGGTGGGGGGAGAGAGGGCCTCAGGGGGAGCCGCGGCGCTTCCTGCGGGGGCGGCAGTGGCGGGCTGGGTCGGTGCGGCGGTCATCGCGGGGCGCAGGGGCGCAAGGGGCTGGAGGAGGCGTGGCCAAAGCCTGTCACAGCGGCCGGGGAACTGGCGAGGTTTGGCAAGCGCGTTGCTTGCCCTGGCAGCCAAGCGCCGGGCGGCACGATGAGGCGCGGTGTCCGCGGCGCGTGCCATTGATTGGACAGTTACAGCCAGCGGAACATCGTTTCGACGGTTGGTTTGTGATTTGGATTCCGACCCGGCCATGGCCCCCACGGCCCGCTCCGATTCCTTCCCCACCGCCGCCGTCGGCAACACCCGCGGCGACTGGTCAGAGGCGGCGGTCTGAGCAGGATGAAACGTCTTGGCCCAGCTCACCCCGCCCACCGCACCACCTCGCCATAGCCCACCAAGCTGCGATCGGTGGTGAGGAGGCTGAGACGCTCCCGCAAGGCCTGGGCCACCAGGAGGCGGTCGAAAGGGTCGCGGTGAATCCAGGGCAGATCCTGCACCGCCAGCACATGTTCGGCCTCGATCGGCAGCTCCTGGAAGCCCTCCCGCAACAGGCCCATTCGCAGGGCCGAGGGATTCACCTGGAAATCCTTCCGACCGAGGGAGGCCTTGATGGTCACTTCCCAAAGACTGGCCAGGCTGTAACGGATGTCGTTGCTTCGATCCACCAGTTGTGCAGCGAGAGCGCTGGACAGCTTTGTTGGCGTGTAGGCGGCCCAGATCAGCAGCTGGGTGTCCAGCAACAGGCCCGTCATGTCCGTTCCGGGGGGGACACCGCGTCGAGGTCGAACATGGCGTTGATCTCCGCCTCGAAGTCGCGCTTGAGATCGGCCTCCACCCGGGCGGTGCCGGCCAGAAAGCCGAGGCGACGTGGCGGGAGATCCGTGACCACCGGCATCAGCCGCACCAACGGCTTGCCGGCACGGGCGATCACCACCTCCTCGCCGGCGAGGGCCTGATCCACGTAGCGCGAGAGGTGGGTTTTGGCGTCGTGGAGGTTCACCTGCATGGCGGCGATGCTCAGAGATGGGCAAGGAGGACCACTCTTAGCTTAGTTGGATTGGCGGCTAAGTCATGTGGGAATGGCTGTCTTCCCAGGCCGTCTCCCCGAAGAGAGCGGGTCAGCCTTGCTCTCTGGGCTCAGCCCTTGACAAAGGGCACCAACACCTCGGCCAGCATCGGGGAATGGCGCCGGTCTAGGGACACGAGGATGGCGCCGGCGGCCTCCGCGCTGGCGGCGATCAGGGCATCCGCCAGGGCTGTGCCGTGGCTGGGGGAGACCCTGTGCTTCACAGGTCCTGTGTAAGATTGTCACACCCTCACCCTCACCCTCACCCTCGACGACACACTGCGACGGCGGGCACGGGAGGCGGCCCTGAGGGAAAACACCTCGGTGAATTCCCTGGTGCGGGAATTCCTGAACCGTTATGTGGCAGCCCGCAGCCGCAGGCTGGAGGCCCTTGACGGCTTTGAAGGGGTTGCCGCTGCCAGCCAGAGCGCAAGCCAGGGCCCCTGGGGCCGGGAGTCGTTGCACGAGCTCGGCTGATGCGGGTGTTCATCGACACCAACCTCTGGGCCTACCGCCTTGATCGACGGGACCCCGACAAATCGGAGAAGGTGCGCAGCTGGCTCGCCGATGTGGTGGCCGACCACGAGGTGGTGATCAGCACGCAGGTGTTGATTGAGTTGCGCTCGGTGGCCAGCCGTAAACTCCAGCCGCCCTTGAGTGATCGGCAAATCAGCGAGCTCCTCGCTGCTATGGCTGGCTTCGAGGTGGTTAGCACAGACGCCAACCTCGCCAGCGTGTTCCGTGCCCAGCGCAGGGAGCAGGGCGCCTACGTGCCGGTGCGGCGGAGGCGGTCCTGCATCGGCCAGAGAGCGGATGCGAAAAGGCGCCCGATTGGGCGGACACAGCCTGTAGCCAGTCCTGAAAATGACCGGTGCCCCCCCCGGCCAGACCATCGGGCTAGAGGTATGTGAGTTTATACTAGACTTATGCAAGTGCTTACAGTTTTTCGCAGAGCCACATTCACTGGGTTTCTCGCATCTGCTGGCCTTTTTCTGACTGCGGTGACCCCGGCCCAGGCTGTAACGATCTGGGACTGGGCATTCACTACGACAGATCCACAGCAATTTGGGTCAGGAACTTTCATGACTGCAGATGTCATTCCCACCATTAATACTCCTTACCAAATTACCGGGATCTCGGGAACTTACAATCGCGGTGGTACTGCCTACAGCATCACGTCCTTGGATTCCACCCTCACCAATATTTTTTATTACGACGGGACCAGCACATCTCCCATAATTGTTGACTTTCTAGACATCAATAATGGTATTTCCTTCACTGAAGGCAATCAATCAATATTTCTAACTTATGATTTATCGCCCGGCCGCGCTCCTATTAATAATGCACCTACAACATTCCTCGGCGCTGATGCCTCCATCGCATCTTCGTCTCTCCGGCCAGTACCTGGTCCTCTTCCATTGTTTGGCGCTGCTGCTGTCTTCGCTACCAGCCGTCGCCTGAGAAAGCGCATCAAGCTTCACAGCCAGCCGCCAGTTGCCTGACCGATCACTTCCGGGCCCTTTCGCTGCCCGTCCCTGTGGACGGGTTTTTTGTTGAGTGTTTCTCCGCCCTGCAACCTTGATCTCGTCAAACTCGCCGCGGCCTGATGCGCCGCTGATGCCTGATCAACGCCTCGCCCATGGCCCTCACCGGGCTGGCCTTGCTGCACCTGGCCGCCTGGCTCGATCGCCGCGATGGCCTGCTGGCTCGCCGCCGCAGCATCGCCGCGCGGTTGGCCATTTTCGGTAGTCCTCGGCTTTTTTCTGCTGCTTCCCCTGCTCGCCAGCGCGGTGCTGCAGCAGCAGGGGAACCAGGCCCGTGAGCGCGTGGCCCGCGTAAGCCGTGCCACCAGCCCGCAGGATCTCGGCCAGCGGCTGAACGTCGTGCTCGATCAGGCCGCCGGCCAGATCACGCGTGAGCAGGGGGCCATTCCGGCCCAGAACCCCTGGCGGCTGGTGCCCGAAATCCTGCGCACATCGGTGGTGTGCCTGGCCCTGGCCAAGCGAAAGGATGCCGGGGTGTCGTTTCTGGCGGACCTGCTCTGGCCGCTGGAGCGCCTGCGCAGCCGGTTCCGGCTTCCCAGAGCCAACCGCAACGGCGCCGTGGTGTCGCCCGAGCCGTTGATGCGGCGCCTGGCGGAGGCGGCTGATGAGTGACTCCAGCCTTACCCCACCCAACGCACCCAGTCGCCGTAACTGAGAAGGGTGCGCTCGGCGGTCATCAGGGTCAACCGCTCCCGGCTGGCCTGGCCCAGAGCAAGCGGTCGGAGACGCAGTCTTGCGCGCAACGGTAGGGATCGCGGTGAATCCAGGGAAGGTGCTGCACCGCCAGCACATGCTCAGCCTCGATCGGCAGCTCCTGGAATCCCTCCCCCCCGAGGAAGGCCTTGATTCCCGCTGCGCTGGCGTCGAGGAGCGCCGAGAGCTGGGCCTTGGCCTCCGCCAGACCAACCTTGCGGATGACCAACTCACCAAGTGGACATCCGGTCTAAGCCGGATGGGACCACCGCAGGCTGCTGGGAGAGCGGAGTTCCGTCGCCGAGCGGGTTGGCTTTCCCTGATGCAAGGCGGTGAGGATTCACCTGGACATCCTTTCGCCCGAGGGAGGCCTGGATGGCCGCTTGCCACTGGCTCACCACACTGGGTACGGATGCCGTTGCGTCGACCCACCAGTTGTGACGTCAGAGCGCTGCACAGCTTTGTTGGTGATGAGGCGGCCCAGATCAGCAGCGGGTTCTCCCGCAACAGGCCCGGCCAGGGCCAGATCGCCCCGTGCCCCGAGGATCCAGCAAGAGCCAAAACTTTTAAAATAGAGAAGGCTGCGACAAATTCCTTGAGCGCGTCACTGCGAGAGCGTGATTTCTACGGCTGGATCGCCGAGCAATGCGCGGCCCTTGACGATCACAACAGTGGCTTGCTCGATTGGGGCGGTCTCAAGGAGGAGCTGGAAGCCTTGGGACGGCAGGAATACAGGGAGCTGGTGAGCCGGCTCGGGGTGTTGCTCGGGCATTTGATCAAGTGGGAACGGCAACCTGACAAGCGGAGCCGCAGCTGGTTTTGCAGCATCCGGGAGCAGCGGCGAGCCATTGAACGATTGCTGCACCAAAACCCGAGTCTGTCCGCCAAGTCCGCGGCCGCCCTCAGCGATGGCTTTGAGACGGGCGTGGATCTCGTGCTGCGCGAAACAGATCTGCCTCTGCGCAGCCTTCCAACCACTTCCCCCTGGACCCTGGAGCAGGCCCTGGATCCAGCCACGCTGTGCGACACCCGCGGCGACTGGTCAGATGCGGTGGTCTGAGCGGGACGACACGCTTGGCCCAGCTCACCCCGCCCACAAAATCGGCTCGCCGTATCCCACCAACGTGCGATCGGTGGTGAGCACGCGGAGCCTTGTCCGCAAGTCCTGGGTGCCGGCCAGAAGGCCAAGTCGCCGCGGTGGCGGATTGGATGTTACGGGCATCAGCCGCACCAGGGGCTTGCCGCCTCGGGCGTTCGCCACCGCCTCGCCG
>JBJTWN010000077.1:0-13609 GCA_046081785.1 Cyanobium sp. | reverse complement strand
CGATGTTGCCCATGCGGAGGGCCTTGTACAGGCGCTCGGGGGGGCGGGTGGTGATGTGGAAAATGCCCGCAATGATGCCGACGATGCCCGCCGCAATGTGGTGGGCCACAATCCCACCGGGATTGAAGGGGTTGAAACCATCAGCGCCCCAAGAGGGCTGAACCTTCTCCAGGTGGCCTGTTAGCCCATAGGGATCTGACACCCACATCCCTGGGCCGAAAACTCCTGTGAGGTGGAAGGCACCAAAACCAAAACACCCCAAACCAGCCAGGAGGAGGTGAATGCCGAAAATCTTGGGGAGATCGAGAGCCGGCTCGCCAGTGCGAGGGTCCTGCCAGATCTCCAGGTCCCAGTAGGTCCAGTGCCAGATGGCAGCCAGAAAAAGAAGTCCACTGAAAATAATGTGGGCGGCGGCCACCCCCTCAAAACTCCAGAAACCTGGGTCTACCCCGGTTTCTCCGGTGATGCTCCAGCCTCCCCAGCTGCCGGTGACCCCGAGACGCGCCATGAAGGGCATCACAAACATGCCCTGGCGCCACATGGGGTTCAGAACCGGGTCGGAGGGATCGAAGATCGCGAGCTCCTAAAGGGCCATGGAGCCGGCCCAGCCGGCAACCAGAGCGGTGTGCATGAGGTGCACGGCGAGCAAGCGGCCCGGGTCGTTGATGACGACCGTGTGCACCCGATACCAGGGCAATCCCATTGGGGTCAGATCTGGGTGTTTGGAGATGCTAAGGGGTGTGGATGGCCGTACGGGGCTTCAGGTTACGGACCGCAACTGGCAAAGTTTCAAAATCTCCACCTTTCGGGCACCCGACCATGCCAGTGATCCGTTTTTTGAGAGAGGGTCTCGATGTCGAGTGCTACCCCGGGGAAAACCTTCGGGAGGTGGCCCTGCGGAATGGGATTGAGCTCTATGGCCTGAAGGGCAAGCTTGGCAACTGCGGAGGCTGTGGCCAATGCATCACCTGTTTTGTCGACGTTCAGGGTGCCCAGCCTGAGGCCCTTAGCCCGCTAACCGCAGTGGAAACCCAGAAGCTCCGTCGTCGTCCTCAAAGCTGGCGCCTGGCTTGCCAGAGCCTGGTTCAAGGGTCATTGGTGGTGCTCACCAGGCCCCAGACAGGACTTGCCAATGCAGAGGCCGCCTGGGAGGAGGCTTGCCAGCAAGCTTTGCCGCCCGGCCCACAGGCCTGGCCTGAGGCTGATGAGGAAAGCTCACCCGAGGAGCCTGTTGCTGAGGCTTCGGAGGCTTTGCCAACCGCAACGACCGATGAAGGCCTTGGCGAGGAGGAGGAGGAGCGGTGATACGTTCACTCCATTCCCGATCCAGCCATGGAAACCAATGATCTCGGCTTTGTGGCCAGCTTGCTGTTCGTCCTGGTTCCTGCTGTTTTTTTGATCGTTCTTTACATTCAGACCAACAGCCGTCAAAGCGGTTAGTGACAGCCGTCTTTGAGGCCCCGCTCGGGGCCTCATTTTTTTGATTCGGGCTCCCTCACCAGAAGTACTGGGGCAGGTGCGTGAACCCTGATGTAGTCGCTAACGGAACTTCCCAGCAGACGATCCAGGTCCACCAAACCCTTGGCTACCAGGGGGCGCCGGTCCTGGGAAGCGATCACGAGCAGATCAGCTTTCACTTCTTGAGCGGCTTCGCAGACCCTGCGGCCAACATCGCCAGTTTTGTGCATCGGTTGCAGTACGACGCCCATGTTGCGGGCCCGGTTGACAGCTTTGTTCAGCACGTCATCCGCTGGAGACCGACCCCCACGTGAGGGAGTGATGTCCTGGCGTGAAACGTGGACGCCAATGAGGGTGCCGCCGGGAATCTCGCGCACAAGCTCGCAGGCCAATTGGATGGCGTCATCTCCGACCCCAGTGCCGTCCACAGTGACCATCACCCGATTGATCGCCCTTACGTAGATGTCATCCCTCACCAGCAGCATTGGCCGAGTGGAAAGCTGAAACACGTACTGGCTGGCACTGTTGCCAAGGATGGATTGCAGACGGTTCAAGCCTCGAGAGCCCATCACAATCAAGTCTGCATTCACCTCTTCCGCCACGCTGAGCACTGTTTGCTTGGTGTCACCCTCTCTCACCAGGCTGGTTGCCTCGCTTGGCTGGAGCCCCATCCTGTTCATGGCGGCTTCAATCAATGCCTGCGCTTGTTGCCGGTGGGTTGTCACATCATTCATGCCCTGCTCTGAAATCACATGCAGGAGATAAACCTTCGCCAGTCGGCATGGTGGAATCGTGCGCAGCATGCGCACCATCTCCTCCACATGGCCAGTGCCGGAGTCGGCGATGAGCAAAGTGCGAAACACAGACCCTCCTCGGTGCTGAATCAGCCTATGGCTGAATGAATGCCCTTCCTCCTTCAAATGCCACACAGCGTGATGCAGTCCCTCCCCCTGCCTCCGCCGCAGGCCACTTGGCGCCTGTACAGGCGTGTACTCCCACAGCACACGGACCACGCCGGTGTGATGTGGCATGGGGCTTACTTGGCTTGGCTGGAAGAAGCGCGGGTGGAGGCTCTGGCAACGGCGGGCCTGGCCTACAGCGTCCTTTCCGGGCAGGGATTGGAAATGCCTGTGGTGCACTTGGCCATCAATTACCTGGCCCCTCTGATGCATGGCGATCGGGTGGAGGTGCGCAGTCTGGTTTCGCCTCGGCGCGGCCTCCGATTGCCATGGCATTCCTGGTTCATCGGCCCTGGGGGCACAGTGGCGGCTGAGGCTCGGGTGGAGCTGGTGCTTGTCGATTTCTCGGCCGGTCCAGAGCATCGCCGCCCGCTGAGACGACTGCCCAGCGATCTGGCACAAGCCCTGAAGACCCTTGCGCAAGGACCAGGCCCGCAAGATGGTACAGGTGTACTGTAGTTGAAACGGTTTTTGTCGTTGGCAATCTCCTGCATCTCCGGGGTCTGCCCGGTGCCATGGCCTTGGCGAACGCGGCTCTGGTGGTTGCTGTGGTCCCGCTGTCCAGGGGTAGGACCGCAGCGGATCTTGGCATTGATCCAAGCCTTTGGATCTCTAGAGACGGCCTGGAAGGCCTCTGCCCCCACGCTGGCCAATCTTTGCCATTGGCCAGATCGGTTGCTGGTTGCCGTGGAGAGCTATCGGCTTCAGTGGGGCACTGATCCTGTCCCTCAGGCTGCACGCCTTTGGAATGGTGGACGTCGCGTTTTGGTTCCTGGAGATCCTCGCTGGCCCGCGGGGATCGATCGGGCGCCCCCGCCGCCTTCTGCGCTCTATTGGAGAGGGCATGGCAGTCTTTGGCCCCATCTGAGTTCCCGCAGAGCAGTGGCCGTGGTGGGCACCCGCAGACCCTCCCGCCATGGGCTGAGCGTTGCTCGTGAGATTGGGGGCGTTTTGGCCCGGGGGGGCTGGCCTGTGGTCAGCGGTTTGGCTGCAGGGATTGATGGGGCCGTTCATCAGGGCTGTCTGGAGTGGGAGGGGGCCCCCATCGGCGTCTTGGGGACGCCCCTTGAACGTGTCTATCCGCGCCAACACGCTCACCTGCAGGCTGAAGTGGGTGAGCGTGGCCTCCTCCTCAGTGAGCTGCCCCCTGAGGCCTCGGTGAGCAAAGGCTCCTTTGCCCTTCGCAATCGGCTGCAGGTGGCTTTGGCTTGTGCCGTCATCCTCGTGGAGTGTCCACTGGGCAGCGGCGCCCTCCATTCTGCGGAGTTGGCCTGGAAAGAAGGGCTTCCGCTCTGGGTGGTCCCGGCAGATACGGGTCGCACTTCTGCCGAGGGGAGCAATGCCCTTCTGGCCAGAGGCGCCACCCCACTCACGCGCCCTGAGGAATTGCTCACGTTTTTGGGGTCGGGGCCCTTGGAGCTACCGAAGGCAACCCCGCAGCAAGCACCAGAAATGCACGCGGAGGAAACCAGAATTCGAAAAGCTCGAATCCTGAGTGCCATCGGGCGGGGAACCTCTCTAGAGGATCTCTGTAGCGCCATGGAAAGCTCATCTCAGGAGCTGCTCCCCCACCTGCTCGATCTGGAGGCTTCTGGATGGGTCGTGATGGAGCCAGGTCTGTTCTGGCGGCTGAGATAAAACCTCCCCCAGCCGAGGTGCTTAGGGTGTCCACATTTGTCCTGAGAACTTGTCTCTTCCTATCCCTAGTCCCCCCCATATGCCCCCGCCGCTCGGGGTGGAGAGTCTTTTGGCGACCGAGTTCATGGCCTGGCGCCAGCACCTCATGGCTCAGGGAGGAGAGAGAGGGGCTTTGGACTGGTTATTAGACGCTGTTGCTGGTCTTCCCCGCGCACGGCTTCAAGCCTTGAAACTTCATCCCCGCAGCAGGGTCAATCTGACCCGTACCTGCAAGGAGCTTGAGACCCTTTGGAGGGAGCACCTTTCAACATCTGTCCCCCTCCAATACCTGGTTGGTCGCTGCTACTGGCGCAACTTCGAGCTGGAGGTCTGCCCAGCTGTGCTGATTCCGCGTCCTGAAACCGAGGCGATGATTGATCTGGGATTGGACCTGATAGGCATGGTGGCGGAGGAGAAAGCCCTGTCTCAGGTGCGCTCAGATGACCTTCTCTGGGCTGATCTAGGCACGGGAAGTGGCTGCCTCGCCATGGGTCTTGCACAGGCTCTCCCCAACTGTCGAGGATTGGCTGTGGATGTCAGTCCCGCGGCGCTGGCCCAGGCTTGTCTCAATCTGCAGACGGCTGGTTTCGCCAATCGGGTGGATTTGATCGAGGGAGATTGGTTTGCAGCTCTTCAGCCCTGGTGGGGAAAGCTGCAGCTGGTTCTGGCTAATCCCCCCTACATCCCCTCCAACGAGGTGGATCGCCTTGATGTGATTGTGCGAGACCATGAACCTCGCTTGGCCCTGGATGGAGGCGACGACGGATTGGCCTGCATCCGCAGCCTCGTCCTGGACGCCCCCAGAGCTTTGGCGCCAGGTGGGTGGTTGCTCATGGAGCATCACCACGATCAGAGTGATCAGGTGCTGGATCTCTTGGCCGCACATGGGTTGGTCGATGGGCAAAGCCACCTCGACCTTGAAGGGCATCGACGCTTTGCCAGTGCCCGTCGATGCCCTGATCAAGAAGCGCTGATCTCTGGGGAGCAGCCATGAGCCCGATTCTTTCCATGGAGGCTCTTCTGCTGTGCCTCCAACGGGATGAACCTGTGATCATCCCTACAGACACGGTTCCTGGACTGGCGACTCGCCCCTGCGCCGCCCAGAAGATCTGGACCCTGAAGCAACGTCCACGCCAGAAGCCGCTCATCTTGATGGGAGCGGATCTCGCCCAGCTCGAACAAGCCCTTGCTTCTCCCTGGTTGCCGGAGTGGCGTGAGGAAGCAGAACGGGTTTGGCCTGGACCCGTGACTCTGGTGTTGCCGATGGCAGGTCCGATGTGCGAGGCCTTGAATCCCGGCGGGGTAAGTCTTGGCCTCAGGGTGCCGGCCTGCGCCAGGACCCAAGAGTTGCTCCGCCATGCCGGGCCGATGGCCACAACAAGCGTGAATCGATCCGGGGAGGCACCCGCCCTCACCGCTGAAGAAGCTTGCTTTTTGTTTCCTGAGATTCCCTTGCTTGGGCCGCTGCCTTGGCCCCCTAGCTCAGGTATACCCAGTCAAGTGCGGGCCTGGAGCGATGGTGGGTGGAGCCTCTTGCGTGTCCAACCTTCCAACATGGGTTGATGCTGTTTCTTTGTTTCCTGCTTCTGCTGGTGTTGTCGTTGGGCCATTGGATCTTCACCCCTCTCCTCGGTGCCCTCACACCCCTGCTCTCGCTGGCTTGGCTCGGCTGGTGTGCACTTGCTCTCCTCCTCTGGCTGTTCTCGGGGTCAGGAGGCGAAGAGCCACCCTTCAAGCGGTAGATCTAAACCTTGAGAGGTCGTGCGGAACGGAGAAACTCCACTCCTTGTAGCCCTGAGCACCTCCCTTAGACGCGTGCTGATGGCTTACCGCTGGGCTGGAGAGCTTGGGCGAAAAGAGGAAATGGTTGTTGGCGAAGACTCCCATGAGGAGAGGGGCGTGAGGGCTTTTCGGGGGATGGGACGAGGCGTTTGCTCATTTGCATGCCGAAGGCGATTCCAGCGGTAGTCAGCCCCAACAGCAACAAGAATCGCCCCCTCACCACCATGGAGACGGGTGCTTTCTCCTTTTGGGATGGGGTCGAGGCTGCCGAGAGCAAAACGTTTGGACTCTCCGCAGCCAACGGAAGTGTCTGATGCAGTTGGTTCAAAAGATGGGCACGCTCCTCCCTCAGTTGCTGATTGCGATCCAGAAGTGGCTTGAGGCGTTCATTGAACTTGTGCTCAAAGATCTTGGGCACGTCCTTCAAAAGCCCTTGGTAGCTTGAGATCTGGCTCTGGGTAGCCTCGATTTCATCGAGAGTGGTCAAGTGTCGCTCTTCCTCGTCGTTGTGCTTGGACATCGAAGAAAGGCTGAAACAAGCCGGCTAACGGATTTGAACCGATGACCTTCGCTTTACAAAAGCGCTGCTCTACCGCTGAGCTAAGCCGGCTGAATATCAAAACCACCTTAACCCTCGCCCAGAGCCCAGAGCACCAGCTGGGTGCGGCTGTGGCAACCGGTTTTCTGCAACAAAGCCGAAACGTGCCCTTCCACCGTGCGACGACTAAGCATGAGATGGTTTGCGATGACCCCGTTGCTGCAGCCCTGCAGGATGAGCTTCAACACTCTTCGCTCAGCGGCGGTGACACAAATGGGATGTGGGGTGGTGCTGGAGGCTTTGACACTGGCTTGCTTCGACACACGGGCCATAGGACAGTGAGTTGGGGATCAAGTGTTCCCTATGGCGGTTAGGCCGGCGTTACAGAAGAGTCTCAGCCTCGTTCTCGGATGGGCTGCTTGCTTCGGAGGCATGGGGGAGATGGCTTGCACTGTCCGCAGGGGGAACCTCTTCAAGGACTTCGCCCGGGGGAGTCGGAGAATCCTCGTCAACGTCCTCCGACGAGACACTGTCTTCAGAAACGTCTGGCTTGGCAAGCTCCTTGCTGGAGGAATCAGCCAAGACAAAGTCTTTGGAACCGCCAACAGGCATGGCTTTGGCACGCCGTATGGGCAAATTGGCAACAAGGGCGGTGACGCGGTCTTCCGTGGCAAGGCTCACATCACCACCTTCGAGATCAATCTCGACATATTTCTGCACCACCTCGAGAATCTCGCGTCTCATCTGCTCAAGCAACTCGGGGTTGAGATCACTGCGATCGTGGGCCAGCACCAACTGAAGCCTTTCTTTGGCTGTGGTGGCACTCGGCTTTTGGAGTCCGAGGAGCCGTTGAATGAAGTCAAGCAACGCCATGGATCAGAACAGCCCTGCCAGGCGAAACTTGGACATTAAACGAGCACGAATTCCTTTCTTTTCTTTTGAGGGGTCGATCAGGGGGACGTCTTCACCACGAAGGCGTCTCGCGATGTTGTTGTAAGCCCTCCCGGCAGCAGATGAGGACTCAGTGAGCGTGAGTGGCTCGCCTCGATTTGTGGAAACAATCACTTGCTCATCCTCAACGACCAGGCCAAGCAGGGGTAGGGCCAAGATATCGGTTACAGCATCTACGGCGAGCATCTCCTGATTGGCAACCATTTTTGGCCGCACCCGGTTCAGTACCAACTGCACAGGCTGAACATTCATCGTGCTGAGCAGCCCAATCACCCGATCCGCATCCCGCACAGCAGAAATCTCAGGGGTTGTGATCACGATGGCCTCCCGGGCTGCCAGGGCGGCATTTTTGAAGCCTTGCTCCACTCCGGCTGGGCAATCAATCAATACATAATCCGCCTGGGCTGCGACCAGGTTGACAATCTTCTGCATGTCTTCCGGTGTGAGCCACTCCAACATGCGGGGATTCCCGGCAGGCAGCAGGCAGAGGTTGGGTTGTTGCTTGTGTTTCACCAATGCCTGTTCCAACCTGCAAGTTCCGCTGAGTACTTCTTGAGCTGTATAAATGATTCGATTTTCAAGGCCCAATAGTAAATCAAGATTTCTGAGGCCGAAATCCGCATCAAGAACGGTAGTTCGTTCGCCCAGTTTTGCTAAAGCGATACCAAGATTGGCTGTGAGCGTTGTTTTGCCAACTCCACCCTTGCCGGAGCAGATCAGAATGATGCGCGCAGGAGGAGAAATCACGGGGGAAATGAACATTCGTGCAGGTTAGGCCAGGTCGGATCCCCTCTTGGCTTCAGGCTGTCCAGGCAGCTTGGCTGGCACCCCAGCCAGCGTCCAGAAGGGATCTGCCGGATCAATCTGAATTCTCCCATCCACCAGGTGGGCCTTTTCAGCCAGGCCTGCAGGCGGTGCCTCCGCGGGACCGCGTGCCACTTGATCGGCAATCCGGATCTGGAGCGGATGCAGATGGAGCGCCACCACAGTGGCTGTGCGATCTCCAGAGTGGCCGGCATGGGCGGTGCCCCTCAGTCTTCCCCAAACCATCACATGCCCAGCCGCACTGACTTGGGCACCAGGGTTGACATCGCCCAAAACAAGTAGGGAGCCTGAAGCGCGCCTGTGGTCGCCCGAACGCAGGGTCCCCTGGTGGATGGACAGTCCATCCTGCGACAGAGCGGAAGACGGACCAGGGACGTCCGGTTCTGGATCCTTGGAGCCACATGCCCACTCCACGGCCAATCCGAGCCCCGCAGCCGCCACTATCGCCCCTTCCTCCCTGCAGCAGACCTTCTCCAGGCAGAGAGAGGAGGAATCCAAAAGCAGCATCAATCTTTCGAAGTCCCTGACTCGCAGAGGCCAGTGGCCGCCGATCAAGGTCACCACCCCAGTGAGATGGGGTTCGAGCAGAAGGGCATCCTCCACTTCGGCCACCGGATCTCCTGCTTGCTCCCAATTGGGCAATCGAAGCAGGTGGGGCTCCTCCTGAGTGGGAGACGGGATCAACTGGGCGGGCATCGCCATTGGGGCAGTGCCTCAGACCTTAAGCATCCAGTCTCAGCTGGATCGTGCTGGCCACCCGCTTGGGGTACACCAGCCAGGCCCAAGGATCCTGGATCGTCAAGGACTGAACCAGCCTGGAATGGTCTTCGAGTGCCGCCAGCCTTTGGCCGTCCCAGAGTCGCAGGCCGCTGCGGTAGGGGTCATAGCCACAGGTTTGGCCTTCAAGGAGTGCACAGCATCCCTCCGGGTCCAGCCCGGCCCGGTTGGCTTCTCGTTGGGCATGGGCCAACAGCTGGAGTTTCAGCGGGGTCGCTAGGTGGCGCACATCAACCGCTTTGAGAAGTTGCCGATCCAGCAGACGGGCGCAGGGATCGCTGAGTTCAGGTGGTCCATCCAAGCGCCAGCGGCTGAGGTGATACATCGTGCAAACATCATCATTCGCCAAGAAGTGGCTTAGCGAGAGAGCCTCTTTGCTCCACAGCCAAGCAGCCATCGCCTGATCCGCCCAAACCTTTTGAGGCCCGAGTCGACGGGCCACATCAACGACGCGCTTGAGCAGCCAATTACAAACTACATTCAAGCGATGATTGTAGACGCTCCGATACATCAAATGCCGTACTACGAGATAATGCTCCACCGCCAGCAGGCCCCTGGGGTGGATCGCCAGAGAACCGTCAGGAGCCAAAACCAGACCGGCCAAGAGGCGGTCCAGATCCAATTGGCCGTAGCTGGTGCCAGTGCTGTAGCTGTCGCGCAGCAAGTAGTCGAGCCGGTCACAATCCAGTTGGCTGCTCACCAAGGCTTTGATCACCGGTTGGCCGTGTCCACCCCCTTCGAGAAGCGTCGCAACAGCCTCGGCTGTGCCAGGCGCCTCAGCGTCCAAGCGATCCCGCAGGGCAACGTCCTCTCTGATCAGCCGGGCCGACCAACCCTCATGGCGGATGCCAAACATCTCTTCGCCGCTGTGGCTGAAGGGCGCGTGGCCGATGTCATGCAGAAGGGCTGCGGCGTAGAGAACCACCCGGTGTTCAGCCAGGTGGGGGTGGGAGAGTTCCAAATGTTGCAAGGCCCGCCGTGCCAGGTGCAGCACACCCAAGGAGTGGGTGAACCGGCTGGATTCCGCCCCATGGAATGTGAGATGGGCTGGACCCAGCTGGCGGATGCGCCTCAGTCGCTGGAAGGCAGCGGAATCAATGAGATCGATGGCCAGAGCCTCTGCCGGCTTGGCCCGATCCAGCTGGATGGCCCCGTGGAGGGGATCGTGATAGGTGCGTTGCCGGCCATTCATGTTGGCGCGAGTCGAGAGTCCAGTTGCTTCACAAGCAGCTGTTGGGCGGCCTCCAGCCATCGGTCGTCCCGGCCGCCAGGATTGAGCGGTTCAGGTTGCGGGAGCTCAATGTCTGGCGTGATTCCAAGGCTTTGAATGTCGCGTCCTCCCGGGGTGAGGTAGTGGGCCACCGTGACGGCCAGCCCACTGCCGTCCCCCAGAGGAATCAGAGTTTGAATCAGCCCTTTGCCAAAGGTTTGAGATCCGGCAAGCCTGGAGCGCATGTTGTCTTGGAGGGCCCCTGCCAAGATTTCACTGGCACTGGCTGTGCCTCCATTCACCAGTGTCAGCATCGGCCCGCTGAAGAGTTGCTCCGCGGAACTCTGCTGGTTGGCTGTGATGCCGCTGCGATCCCTTGTCTCCACGATGGGAACATTTCCCAGCAAGCCATTGGCAACCGCCAAGCCAGCGCTGACGAGGCCACCAGAGTTGTTGCGCAGATCAAGGATCAACCCTTCCACTGGCCGGTTTTTTGGAGTGTCTCCTTTCGCAAAGGCGAGGAGGGCTTGCTCCACCTGGCCAGGGACAGGCTCACTGAATTGGGTGATGCGCAGGTAGCCCAAGCTATGGCCCGCCACCATCAGGCGATGACTCCTCACGGGTTGGAGGTCCACTTTTCGTCGTCTGAGCTTCACGTCGCGCTCGAGTCCTCCTTTTTCTCGCAGCCGAATCTCCACATCCGTTCCGGCCGCCCCGCGCAACAGGGCCGCTGCCCTCTCCAGCCCCAGGTCATGCGTGGCATGTCCATCGACAGCCAACACTTCCGTGCCAGAAACAATTTGAGCCTCTGCCGCTGGGGAATCGTCCAAGGGAGCAATCACCACCACCTGCTGATCTCCATGGCGCAAGCCGAGCTGCAAACCCACACCGGAGACAGTCCCCTCGTTGCTTTGCCGTAGCGCGGAGAAATCAGACGGGCGCAGCATGCGCGTGTAGGGATCCCCGATTGGGGACAGCATGGAGTCGATGGCGTCGTAAGCCTGTCGTGAGGTGAGGATGGGGTGTTCAAGGGTCTGCTGCCTCAGTTGCCGCCAGTGGAGCCGTTCGAGTTGGTCAGGATCGACGTAGCTCTGGTTCACCAAGCGCCAAGCTTCCACCACCAGTTGCTGGGCATCATTGAGAGCCCAAGCCTGCTGAGGTAGCCCCAGCAAAAGAGCAAGAGCCCAGGCGAGGCACAAACGCACCCAGGAACTCGGTTGCCTTGAACTCCTTAGTTGCCTCTGCTGGTCCCCACAAGGTGTTGCAAAGGGTTGAGGGCTGGGTCTGAGAAGGGGGGGGACGCTCACGGGGCGGGAGGGACGATCAGTAGACTTTCGCAACCAAATGCCTTCCGCTGCATGGCGAACTCGTCACCTGCTGCGTCCGACTCCAAGAATCCGGTCTACGAGTGGTTCAACGAACGACTTGAGATCCAGTCCATTGCGGATGACATCTCTGCTAAGTATGTCCCCCCGCACGTCAACATTTTTTATTGCCTGGGGGGAATCACCCTCACGTGCTTCCTGATCCAATTCGCGAGTGGCTTTGCGATGACGTTTTATTACAAGCCAACTGTTGCCGAAGCCTATGCCTCGGTGCAGTACCTGATGACTGACGTGAGTTTTGGCTGGTTGATTCGCTCCGTCCACCGTTGGAGCGCCAGCATGATGGTCCTGATGTTGATCCTGCATGTATTCCGTGTCTACTTGACTGGCGGTTTCAAGCGTCCCCGCGAACTCACTTGGGTCACTGGCGTGGTCATGTCCGTCATCACTGTGTCGTTCGGAGTGACTGGATACTCCTTGCCCTGGGACCAGGTTGGATACTGGGCTGTGAAAATCGTGTCTGGCGTACCAGCTGCAGTTCCTGTGGTTGGTGATTTCATGGTTGAGCTTCTCAGGGGAGGGGAGAGCGTTGGCCAAGCAACCTTGACCCGCTTTTATAGCCTTCACACCTTCGTCTTGCCTTGGCTGCTTGCCGTTTTCATGCTTATGCACTTCCTGATGATCAGGAAGCAAGGCATCTCAGGACCCCTCTAGAAACTCAAGAGTTTTCATTCCTCACAGGATTTCCCCACCATGCACATTCTCAAGAAGCCTGATCTCACCGATCAAAAGCTCAGAGCAAAGCTGGCCAAAGGAATGGGTCACAACTATTACGGTGAACCTGCTTGGCCCAATGACCTTCTATATATTTTTCCCGTTTGCATTCTCGGAACTATCTGCTGCGTTGTAGGGCTTGCGGTTCTCGACCCAGCCATGCTTGGTGACAAAGCCGATCCATTTGCCACGCCTTTAGAAATTCTCCCTGAGTGGTATCTCTACCCGGTTTTCCAAATTCTTCGGGTCGTCCCAAACAAACTTCTGGGGATCGCCTTGCAAACCATGGTGCCTTTAGGGCTCATGCTGATCCCTTTCATCGAAAGTTTCAATAAATTTCAAAATCCATTTCGCCGCCCTGTGGCCACATCGGTGTTCCTGTTTGGCACTCTCTTCACCATCTACCTCGGCATCGGAGCTGCCCTCCCTATCGACAAGTCTTTGACCCTCGGCCTGTTCTGAGCAAGCTTCACGCTCTTGCCTTCCCCCACCTTCAACCGCAGCTTCCAGGTTGCGGTTTTTTTGTGGCCAAGCCCAGATCAACCCAGGGAAAGACCGAGGTTGATGCCATGGGGGGGAGGCGTAAGTGGGTTTGGGTGTGTTAGGTTGATGGACTGCGCGGGTGAGACGGGAGTCAAGCCAACGCAGACTTACGAGATGGAGGCGAGAGCCGACCGTGTTGTAAGGTGATGAGGTTGCCGGGAGGCAACAGCCGGCCAGCCCCCTTGAAGGGGGAGAGGCAGCAGCACCTGGACAATTGAAGAAGTTGAGGAACTGACGCTTCTGTTGCGTCAAGCCAGAGGAGCACCTGAGAGGGTGTGACGGAAGGAATGACGAAGCAAGCAACAGAGGTGTGAGGTCCCGTCAAAAAGAACACAGCGAAGGGGAGCTGACCGATTTGTAGGTCTTAATTCACGAGGACCTGCAGAGGAAAGGGAAGCAAGCCTGAGCAAACCGGATCTGAGATCTGGGACAGCTCTAGTAGCGCCAGCTGCGACGAGCACTCTCAACCTTTTGGAAACAGAAGGGGCCGAAGGTCGGTGTCACCAGAACAAAGGAGCAAGCCAAGATGCAAGTCGAGGTGAGAGCCGAGGGGAAAGTGATGCAGGTCAAGAGGCAAGGCAGGCTGAGGAATTCTAAAGGAAGCTGTTGAGTCTAAAGCTTAGCAGCAGTCATTAGGGAACCAAGAGGGCGTGTTTACAACGGAGAGTTTGATCCTGGCTCAGGATGAACGCTGGCGGCGTGCTTAACACATGCAAGTCGAACGAACCTTCGGGTTAGTGGCGGACGGGTGAGTAACGCGTGGGAATCTGCCCTCAGGAGGGGGATAACG
>JBJTWN010000076.1:0-3756 GCA_046081785.1 Cyanobium sp. | reverse complement strand
GTGGGCGTCACCACTCGTTGGTGACACCTATTGATTGGAAACCCAGCCACGAACAGCGCGGCTGGTTCGATGAGCAGCGTCACCACTCGTTGGTGACACCTATTGATTGGAAACCAGCGGGGCGTAGCGCTCCGCGGGAATCCCCTCGCGTCACCACTCGTTGGTGACACCTATTGCTTGGAAACCGCGGCCTGCGCGGTCCTCGGCGAACGGGCTGGAGGCCGAGGCGCCGCAGCCGCCATAGCTCAACACCGGCTGATGCCCAGCTCCAACTGGGAGACAGGAATCAGGTTTGAGGCCTCCACGCCGCGCGGAGCATCGCCGCCGCCCTTCTCCCGCCCTAGCCCAAGGGAGTGCCGGACCACAGGCCCAGAGGAGCAGGTCCAGAGGCACAAGATCCCCCTGGGGCGAAGGGGCTGACAAACGGACAAAATCGCGCTAGTACGGGTGTATGCCTGTTCAGGGGTCATGGTCCCTGCCCCCTTGTCCCGCGTCACGCCCTCCCGCCAGGAGCCGGTGGAGGAATGGCCGTGGCTGGAGCGGCCGCTGTTGCGAGCCAGCCGCAGCCACGAGGTGTGCCGCACCTGCCATTTCTTCCGCCACCATCCGGCGCCCCAGTGCATCCCCCTGCTGGCCTGCCATCTGCATCAGGGGCTGATTGCCCATGGGGAGCACCTCAACCATCGCTGCAGCAGCTGGACGGCGAATCGGCAGCACCATTGCGGCTGGGCACCGGAGGCGTCGTGAGACCAACGGATGGCCGAAGGCGGCCAACGGGCAAGCCGCGGGAGGGCTGGCTGAGCGATGGGCGCCGGGTGTTGCACTTCCGCCCCAGTCGCTGGAACCGCTGGAGCCAGCTGCTCGAAGTCACGAGCGGCGAGCTATTGCCGGATCAGTCGGTGCCATTGTTGAAGCGCCGCTTGGAGCTCGACCGCGAGCAGGCGCTGCGCTTGTGGCAACGCAAGCGCCAGCAGGGCTGGAGCGTCTGCGCTCCCCAGTGGAGCGTGCCGCCGGGGGATGCCGTTCACGGCAGGTGAAGGCCACGGGAGAGCCAGCCGCCGCCCATGGAGCGGCCAGAAACCCCAAACACGCCAATTGCCAATCCTTTGCCAGCCATCAGACCAGATTTTTGAGCGCCCAGGCATGAGCCTCCAAACATCGCGGCAGCCAGAGTGCACGGCGAACAGTGGGCTACTCCCTCATTGAACTCAACACAGTCGTCAGGCCTGGACCCTAATCAGACGACGAGCCCGACTGCGCTGCGTCGTTGTTGATCAAGCCAGCGATGGGTTACCAATGGCACTGGTGAGCACGATCTGGAGAAGATCGACCAGTGCCAGGTCGAACAGTTGCAACGCCGGCGGATTGGCAGGGCTCGGATCCGACGGCCCTGCTCCCGCCAAGGTCGCTTCACCCTAGGTAGGCCTCGGATCAGTCAGTCCCAGCAAGGAGGCATGGGAAAACAAGGCTCGTCCGGCTACGGAAGACAAGATTAATTTTACATCATTCTAGGCTCCTCGACGGTGCCTGGCTTAGGGCCCCTGCCCTCCCCCCTTCGCCTGGGAGGGTCACGGTTGCACGGATCGGGTTCGGCGGCGTGCTTGTCAGCCAGATCACCACGTTCCTTCATGTCCCGGTCGTGCCAACGACGAACGTTTTCAGTGTCCAGGGACAGCAATGCTCTAACTCCTTTTGGCGCCGAACCGGACGCACCGTAGGCCGTAGCCCCGCGAAAGATGCCCCATCCCTAGGCGGGAGCCAACAGGCCGAGAGGCGCAATATGACGAATTGCTTCAGCCCAGCGTCAAGCTCTCGTTGCGGGACAAGCCTGGAGGTGATGAGGGAATTCACTCCGTTCCTCAGAGTTCCTGTACCTTGGCTGGAGATGCATCATGGCGATTGATCTTAGTGCCTTGTCAAACTCATCCAACCCCGAAGGTGAGTTCTCGATTGCGAGCAGTGTGGATGATCTTCTCCTCGCTGCCCTCGAGCGTGGCGGCGACTCCTTGGAGACAGGTCGTTACCTGGTAACCTTCAATGAGGGTCAAGAATCAGCGGCGCTTAAACAACTGCGATCCTGTGGTATCTACGGTGCGGATTCTCGTGATTTCGCCGAGCAAACCGTTGAGATGAACACGATGGGGGATGCCGGCTTCCTCTATCTTTCCGAAGTCAACGCGGCCTTGATCAGCGCCTCCGCCTTCCGAGAGCTGGGCTCCGCCGGCCTCCTCTCCGCGGAGGCTGAATCCCACTCGATCGCCGCCGTGGAACCCGAATACTTCGTCTTCGCGTCCAATGCCGATTATCTGCGTGGTTTTGCCCGAGCTGCCCAGGTGATCGCTGAAGACCTTGGCTCCAAAGACAAGGAATCGGACCAGGCCCCACCCCCTGAGAGCAAGCCAGACGTAGTTGGTGCCACGTGGGGGCTGGTGGCCACACGGGCCAATGTCAGTAACTACAGCGGTAGTGGGATCAAGGTCGCCATCTTGGACACGGGATTCGACCTCGGCCATCCCGATTTTGTCGGACGCCCGATCGTGTCCGCCACGTTCGCCGGTCAGCCCGTGCAAGATCTCAATGGGCATGGCACTCACTGCACAGGGACTGCCTGCGGACCCGTTGCCCCAGCGGGATCGACGCCTCGCTATGGGATCGCTCACCAGGCCCGCATTCACATCGGCAAGGTGCTCAGCAATAGTGGCGGCGGCACCACCGCCACTGTGCTGGCTGGCATGAACTGGGCAATCTCGCAAGGATGCGAAGTGATTTCCATGTCCCTCGGGGGCCAGATTCCTGTGCAGGCGGCCTATACCAGTGCCGGAAACGCTGCCTTGAGCCGGGGTCTGCTGATCGTGGCAGCAGCTGGCAATGCTTCTTCTCCGAACACGGGCTCACCTGCCAATTCTCCGTCGAGCATGTCCGTGGCTTCGTTAGACCCTAGTCTTGCACCCTCTAGTTTCTCCAACTACGGCAAGATTGAAATTGCCGGCCCTGGTCGTGATGTTTTTTCGAGCTGGCCACGCCCCATGCGCTACAACACCATCAGCGGCACGAGTATGGCTACTCCCCATGTCGCAGGCTGCGCCGCTCTCTGGGCCCAGAGCAATCCCTCTTTGCGGGGGATGAACCTCTGGAGAAGGCTGCAAGCTTCGGCACGTCGCCTGCCGCAGCCCGCCTCGCGGGTTGGCGCCGGTCTTGTGCAGGCGCCCTGACAACCCTGGTCAGGCCACACGTCGCACGTCTGCCGGGGCAAATAAGCCGTGGCTCGGCCAATTGCTGACCAAGCCACGGCACAACAGAACAATGCTGAACGGCAAATGCCATGCAAGGGCCGCATGTCTCGGTCTCAGTCTCAGGCTCAGTCTCAGAAAATCCCTCAGCAACGGCCGATCACGATTGTGATGACAGCTTTACCATTAATATAGATGGTTAGCTTAAAGCCTATTGGAATAGGAGATCCGCAGGATTGAAAGCATACTATTATCTTTGCATTGGCAGGAATCGGCGCTGGTGAAGGAACGCAATACCTGCCGAGAATCGGAACGGTAAAGCAAATATTTTTGCCGGAGAGCTTTCCCGTCACACAGCCTGAAATGGAAAGGGCCTCCACATCTTGTAGCGTAGAGAGCGCTGTATTAAATGTGTTAATTTGGGTGTTAATTTGGATGGCGGTTTGGCTGCTTGGCGAGAGCTCAGAAGCTGTAAAGTCAGGCACCTCGGCAGCAGCAAGTTGCTGTGTTTTGTTGCCACAGTCGC
>JBJTWN010000075.1:0-10718 GCA_046081785.1 Cyanobium sp. | reverse complement strand
TCTTGCCGGAGCCGGTGGGGGCGCTCACCACCACCGAATGGCCCTGGTTGAGCGCGTCGATCGCCTCCAGCTGGAAGGGATCCAGGGGGAAGAGGAAGAGGGCCGCCAAGTCCGGCCGGCTGCTGGCGGCAACGGTCATGGGGCCATCCTATGGGGGCGGGGGGCTGGAGCTGGGGCGTGCGGTGGAGTGGGGGGGGGGCTTCGCGGGTGTGTGGTGCGGACGGGGATGGAAGAAAGCAACAGCTCCCGCGGACGTGTTCATGCTTTCGCCCGACAGCACACCAGATGTGGTGTGGTGGGGTATGCAGCTGGAATAAGAAAGGGTCTTTTGTGGCGCCAACCCAAGGGAGGGGCGACGCAGCCATCAATTCTTGCGACTCGGACCCCAGGCCAGATGAGGGGATGTGCAGAACCGCAGGCTTTTCTTATCCTCTTGCCGGGTTTTCATGCCATTGAGATAGGCCTTCAGCTGGAGGCAACCTTGGTGGATCAAGCCATCGAGGTCCCATATGGGCTCTTTGCGAACCATCCCTGATTTGGTCCAGAGCAGAAGGTTGGCTCCATTTTCATCAAACTCTGCGTTGAGATAGCCCCTGCCACTTATTGCCTCCTCCCGGAACCTGGCGAGCTGTTGCCCGTTCAAGGTCCACAGGCTGGCCGTGCCATCAAGCGAGAGCGCAGCCAAAACTTGCTTGTTGAGTTCCCGCGACGGGGAGAAAGTGAGGCGGCTGAGTGGCCCAGAGGACACTTGAATCGAGTTGCCGTTGCGGTAGGTGTCCCCCTGGCGCTGCCACAAGGTGAGAACACCATCGATGCCAGCCCATCCAATCCAATGGTCATCCGCTGACAGGCCCAGCTCACCCTGGGAGCTGGGAACGCGAAGTCCTGGCAAACACTTGCTGAACCAAGATGCATTCGGATCCCGCAAATCGGCCAAATTGGCTTGACAAAGGCTGCCAGCCGGCGTGCTGAACATGAAGGCAGGCTGGTCCTTCAACGGATGAGTGAGTATTTGAACGCCGCTGATATCAACGGGATTATCCAACTGAACCTTCTTATTCGGAGTTATAACATTGCAGGAAAGGTTATCAAGGGTCTTTCCCAGTCGCTCACAGAGAATGAGTTTTCCCTGGGCCTCCCCTTTGGCGACGAAGGCGATCTGGTGCCCGTCAGAGCTAAAGCTGAGCGCGCTGAACGGAGGACTCGAGGATTGCAAGGGAGAGGAGCCCAAAGCCCTCCCTTGCCGATCCCAAAGTGAAAGTGAAAAGTCTTTCTAATCTCCCCTGGAGATGCCAGCAAGGATCTGGCCATCCGGGCTGAATTGAAGCTTGTAGAAATTTCCGCTTGAATCGAGTGAAAGGGAGCAGTGATTGGTCCAAGGTGTTTCCATCGCTTGCAGTGCTTCCTTGGCGATGAGGCAAACACCTTTTTTTTCGCGCACGGCCCAGGCCAGGCTGTTGGTCTTCGGGTTAAAGGCCAGAGCGGAAAGTTTGGTCTTTGAAGCCGGCGGCTGCACGGGCCATTGGTGCAACAGGCCAGCATCTGAGATGGTGAGCAGCTCCAATCGTCCTTTTGGAGGCAAGGAAAACTGGAGATCGGCAATGGCCGCCTGATTCATCATCCGTTGGGATTCAAGTGGCTCCTTGGAGTCAGTCACATCCCAGATCGTGACACTGCCATCTCTGGATCCGGCGGCAAGGAGACGGCCGTCGGGGCTGAAGCGCAGTTGACGCACACGGGCCTTGTCCAAGTCTTTGAAGAGTTGGCCTTGCTCGCTATACAACCGCACTTTCTCGTCGTTGCTCGCTACAGCGACACGGTTCTCGCTTGGCGTTTTGCCTGGGAAAAACTCAAGGCTGGTGATGGATGGGGCCGAGGCAGGCATGGGCAGCCAAGGCTCTTTCACCAAGGTGCCGGTGGTGGGAACTAAGAGATGAATCCCTTTGTTGTCATGCACAGCCAACCGCTTTCCGTCTCCCAAAAACCGAACCAAATCCAAACCGGGGAAATTCTTGCTGATCAGCGGCTTCGGCAGGGGCAGGGACCCAGAGAACGCTGTTGTTGCAGACGGCAGGCGATAAATGCGCAAGGTATCATCCAATGAAGCCGTCGCGAGGAGCTGACCGTCGGGGCTGAGGCCGAGTCGATGGCGCCAACGTGGCGAGGATGACTTCTTCTCGTCTCCACTGAAGGCTGTTGCATCGGTTGATAGGTTGCCATAGGACTGATTTTTTGAATCCTGCGCCTGCCAAATCTGCAGCTGCCAGTATTTGCTTGTGGACTTGGTAGAGCTCTTGCTGCTGAGGGTCACGAGGCGATTCCCGGAGGCGGAGAGGGCAAAGGCCTTCTTCTGGAACGATCCGTCCGGCCCTGGTGAAGAGCTCTGCAACGCTCCCCGGTCTTTACCCTCAAAATCGCGCATCAGGAAAGAGCCATCAGGCATGAGGAACGCGACGTAGTTGTCAGACTTTTGCTGACTGCTGAGGTGTAACTTGCTGATCACTGGGGGCTTTGTATTTTCAGCACTTGAGAGAAGCTGCGCCTTGGAAAACCCTTCCGCTTGATCATGAATGAACCGGAGATTGGCCGTCATATCCTTGGGCGCCAAAAGAGGAAATCGGCTAACCCGGCGAGCGGCAGGTAGGGCCCGCACAAGCGCATCGATCGGATCCAGCTGTTGCGCCTTCAATTGCTGGGCGGATTCAATGACTTGAAGACCCTGTTGCTTGACAAAGAGGTTCAAAGCAGAATATCCTAATAAGGCGGCAATACCACCCGTAAGCATCATCCAGAATTGCTTAAGGCTGCGCTCTCTTTGCAACTCCCTGCGCTGATAGTTGCGCCGCCACTTCAGGATTGGCTTCGCCAACACATCATGGGCAATTTCATAGCGTTCAGCGGCATCTGGTTGCTCCAGGGGGCGGGGAAGACGACGCAGGATCATCTGGCTTCCTCCACTCAACTGATCCAACAGCTTTTTGAGCTCCTGGGGATTCAGCAGCTCCTCGCGTTGATCCACCTTGGCCGGATCAGTGAGCTCGAATACCGGATAAGCGATCTTGCTCAGACCAGTCGTCACCAGTTTGCCAAAGATCACCGCCGCCATCCTTTTGGAAGGCTCGGTGAACTGATTCATCACCCGCTCTAAATGGTCACCAACGATCTTTTCAGCACCCTTGAGTTTCGTCAGGGTGGCTCTTCGCAGCCGCGGTGGATAAGCAGATTCACACTCTTCCTCCCAAAGCCGCGTCATCACCAGCTGCAAGAATGGGGTCTCCACCCGAAGAGTCTGAGCCTCTTGTGCAGGCGTAGAAGCGGTGGAGGGGTGATACTCCCCCCCAGTATTGATCTGCCCCTCTTTCACTTGCTCCAGCACATCCTGGACCAATCCAGGATCCACACTCGCCTTATGGGAATCAGCTGGCAGACCCCGGTTGAACTCCTGAACGGGCTTGAGAATGGCGTCAATAGCAGAGTCACGATCGAGATGATCAATGCGCAGTCGATTGGAAAACAGGCTTGGGATCTGTGCCTTGAACCGATCCAGCTTGGCGAGCGAATCCTCACGCAAAGAGATCAACACATGCAGCGGCAATGAGGGGTCATTCACTGCGCGGGGAAATTCCTCCGCAAATGTGCCAGCACCCGCCTCTTGGGGGTGATAAAGGAAATATTCCTCAAACTGATCCAAAATCAATAACAGCTTGCCAGGGGTGACAGCTCCGGTGGAATCCACCTGAGTGAGTTCCTTGGCGCAATGCTGGAGCAAGGAGCAGAGATCCTTGCCATCCCCTTGGTCGCCAGCAATGGGTCGCCCAATCAGATCCCGAAATTCGCTCTGAATTCGCTCACACAACTTCGCTAGGGGGTCGTCCTGCCATTGGCGACACACCATCACCAGCCTGATCGGTGCTGCGCCGCTGGCCACGATCTCCTTGGCCTCCTGTTTGAGCCGACTGGCCACCCCAGCCATGAGGACAGAACTCTTCCCCACCCCGCTAGGGCCATAGAGCAACGTGACCGGCGAAGCGAGGAGGTTATTGGGGATGATGCGGCACCAGTTTTCGCGACCAAAGAAATACTTGGCATCATCTTCCTCATAAGGGAGGAGGCCACGATAGGGGCATGAAACAGACGGAGAGTTTTGCAAGGACATGGCTATACGTGATCGAATGATTCTTTGATCGTTCTTGCAATCTTTGCCAATGCCTCTTTACACTCGGCTTCAGCAAGCCCGATCAGTGGCCTAGACAACTCTGGAATCGTCTGGTGCTCCTTTAGAGGCGATAGATCATAATTACAGGGCTCAAGGTTCACAGGAATCAGGGTTAATTGTTTGTTCTCAGCCGCTTCCAGCAGATCGGGAAGTTCATCGCTAGAGATGAACTCAGAATCAAAAAATGCCTGGCTCACGAGCAACACGGCCACCTTCGCTGAAGCGAGGGCATTCTTGATTTCCTGCCTCCATTGATCACCAGCCTCGATCTGCGAGTCGTCCCACTCGCTGAGTTGTTCAGCGCGAATAAAGGGCCTCAGCGCTTTTTTAATTTTCTCCAGCCATTCTTTGTCGTCATGGCTATAGGAGAAGAAGACCTGGTTTCGCGAGGAGGATGCGGCTTTAGAAGAAGAGATGACGGGAGCTTGATCCGGCAAGGACTGCAAGCGCGCCACGATGGCTGCTATGTAGTCTTCCAAATGGAAATCGGGCCGCTGGAGCACCTTCACTGAATAGCGCTTCCACATCCGCGAATCCAAGGCATCGGGGGTGGCTTGAATCGCCAACCAAGAT
The DNA here is from genome assembly GCA_046081785.1 of Cyanobium sp. GTDB lineage: Bacteria > Cyanobacteriota > Cyanobacteriia > PCC-6307 > Cyanobiaceae > Cyanobium. The sequence continues at coordinate 5,929 of JBJTWN010000075.1, read as the reverse complement.
TTATCGCTGTGATCGAGCTTTTTTTGCCATAGGCGCCGCAGGATCACCCGTTGATTCCAAACACTGAGGCTGTAGCCCAGAAACAAGAGCATGCTCTCCTCCAGCACCTGCAGCAAGCTCGTGGGGATGAGCTGAGCGACCCCCAAGTGTGAGAGGTAGTCAATATAGTGGTCTTCCGTAATCAGGAACGACTTGCTATTATATCCTCGATAGAGCTTTAGAATAACAGGCCGCTTTTTGAGGTTCAACTCATAGGTATTTGGCTGAAGAATCGGATGAAGTTCACCATCTGGACTGAGATGCTGAAAGCAACCAGGATGGGATTCATCCCCTTCCTGATCACCACCAACAAACCCAACAAGATCGAAGGGCTCTCCCGCCTCCTGAAAGGCTTGCTCCAAAGCACTGTCGAAGCAGGCAGTCACAATCAGGGGATAGGTGGGTGTTTGGCATTTTTTTCGCAACAGCGCAGGCAGAGCCGCGAAGAAACGGTGGATTAAATTTGGGGCATAAGGTTGCGCGAAGAGGATTCGCAACGCCTCATAGAGAGCCACATCGCCATCCTCATCAGTAGAGACGTATTGGGAGAAGTTTTAATGGGTAGTTTGAGTGCGACCCCGCCGCGGCGCAGGGGGCACTCCTGAGGAAGTTGTTCCAGTTGTTGCGTCTCAGCGAATGGGCAGCGGACCTCTTGGCGATAGGTGGGACCAAGACCTTCACTTTTGCCATCCAGATATAGTGCAAGTTCCTGATTGCTTGGTGGGAAAGGGGCCTCTTCAGTCCACTCCAAATCCTTGCCATCTGCACCCTTGGGCCGATCGCAAAGATTGATATCCGCCCCCAAAAAAGAAACCAGCCGACCGCGAACAATCGCCTCCACAATTCTGGTCAGATGTCCCTGCCACCTCAGATCATCCATCAGTAGCCCTCAGCTGCGTTGTGAGATCTAGAACCTCTTTGTCGTAAGGCCAGATGCCTCCATCAACCGGGTAAGTGATGAGGACTCTTCACCGTCTGCAACACGTTCAGCTTGGCGCCACTGGCTGTTGGCGCCCGAGCGCCCCTACGCTGAATCAGCAGATTGGCGACCCCGCCGGTAGCACGTGCCCTTGCCACATCTGAACAGGCCCCTGCTTCTGAACAGGCCCTTGCTGCGCCCGAGCCTGCGGCACTGGCCATGGCTGCTGGCGCTGGCCGCTTTGGCCGTGGGCGGGCTGGCGGTGTGGCAGCGCAAGGGCAGCCAGGAGCAGGATCAGACCCTGGCCAAGCAAACCGCACCGGTGATCCGCGAAAACCTGGAGGTGAAAGTAACGGCCAGCGGGTTCATCCGCCCCCTCACGCCCGTGAACATCAGCCCCAAGCAACCGGGCCGCATCAGCGCGATCTATGTGGACCAGGGGGACCGGGTGAAAGCGGGCCAACTGCTGGCGCGGATGGACGACAGCAACCTCCGGGGCGAGCTGCTGCGGGCCGAAGGCAGCCTGGCGGCAGCCGATGCCAACCTCCAAAAAATGGAGGCGGGCAGTCGACCCGAGGAAATACGCCAGGCCCGCGAAAACCTCCGCGATGCCGAGGCCCAGATGATCGCCATCCAATCGGCCTACCGCAGCAACCAGCAGCTCTACGAGGCCGGCGCGATCGGCCGGGTGACCTTTGACGCCAGCCGCTCCCAATACCTTTCCATCCAGGAGCGCATCCACGCTTTGAAAGCCCAGCTGGATCTGGTGCAAGCGGGCTTTCGGCAGGAAGACATCGCCGCCGCCCGAGCCCAGGTGGTGCAAGCCAAGGGCGCTCTGCAAACGATCCGCACCCAGGTCGACGACACTTACATCCGCGCCCCCTTTGACGGGGTGATCACCCAGAAATATGCCGATGTGGGCGCCTTCGTCACCCCCACCACCTCGGCGAGCGCCACCAGCTCGGCCACCTCCTCCTCGATCTTTGCCCTGGCGGGCGACCTCGAGGGCATTGCCAACGTGTCGGAAAGCGACATCGGCTCGATCTATCGCGGCCAAGCCGTCGACCTGCAGGTGGATGCCTTTCCGGGCCGCACCTTTCACGGCAAGGTGCGGCTGATCGCGCCGGAATCGGTGGTGGTGCAAAACGTCACCAGTTTCCAGGTGCGCATCCAGCTGGTGGACCCGGACCGGGCCAAACTGCTCTCCGGCATGAACTTCACCGCCGGCTTCCAGGTGGGTCGCCATCCCGACGCCCTGCTGATCCCCACCTCCGCGATCGTGAGCGAGGAGCAAGGCACCGGCGTGTATGTGCTCGGCAGCAACCGCCAACCCAAGTTCCAACCGATCCGCGTGGGCGCCACGGTGGGCACGCAATCGGAGGTGCTCTCGGGCCTGAAAGAAGGGGAGAGAATCTTCACCACCTTTCCGGGCCGCCGCCCCGCCAACGACAAACCCGTGCGCTCCAATTCCCCCTTCCAGCAGCCGCAAGGCGGCCCGGGGCGAATCCGCTGAGACCCCCCGCGCCATGGCCCTCACCTCCCTTCCCCCCTCTGCAGCCGTTGCACCAGCCCGGCGCCCCCTCGGGCCGCCCCTGCGCTCCCGCACCAACCGGCGGCTGGCCCAACTGGCCGAAGCCGTGCCCCTGGCGTGGGAATCGCTGTCGGCCAATCGGCTGCGCTCCCTGCTCACCATGCTGGGGGTGATCATCGGCATCGCCGCTGTGATCGCCATGGTGACCATCGGCAGAGGGGCCCAAACCCAAACGGTGAACCAGCTGAAATCACTGGGCTCCAACCTGATTTTCATCCAGAGCGGCGTTGCCACCACCAGCAGTCCCGCCTCCCAGGGGGCTGGTTCGGCGAAGACGCTCACCTGGGACGACGCCAAGGCCATCGCCGGCTCCAGCCCCGCGGTGGCGGCCGTGGCGCCGGTGTTGAACCAGCGGGCCCAGGTGGTGCTCGCCGAACGGAACACCAGCACCTCCGTGGTGGGCACCACGCCCGATTACGTGACCGTGCGTGATTTCCTGCCCCTCACCGGCCGCTTCTTCAACCAGGCCGATCTCAATCGCGCCGCCCGGGTGGCCGTGCTCGGCCAAACGGTGGTGGACAGCCTGGGGCTCAATGCCCAAAGCGCCCTGCAGCAAACCGTGCGCATCCAGGGAGAACCCTTCACCGTGATCGGCACCTTGGAATACAAGGGTGTGAATTCCTTCCGCGACATGGATGATCAGGTGATGATCCCGCTGACCACCATGGCCAGCCGCATCGTGGGGGTGAATGCGATCAGTGGCATCGCCCTCGACAGCATCTCGGTGTCGGCCAAGCAGCCTGAGCTGATGGAGGCCGCCCAGTTTCAGATCGGCAATCTGCTGCGGCGTCGCCACCGGATCCTGCCGCCGCGGCAGGATGATTTCATCATTCGCAACCAGGCCGATCTGGTGAGCGCCTCAAAGTCGGTGGCCAAGGTGTTCACAGCGCTGCTGGGGGGCTCAGCCGCCATCTCCCTGATCGTGGGCGGCATTGGCATCATGAACATCATGTTGGTGTCGGTGAGCGAACGCACGCGGGAGATCGGCATCCGCCGAGCGATTGGCGCGCGCAGCTCCGAAATCCTGCAGCAGTTTTTGATCGAATCGGTGGTGCTCTCCTTTTGCGGGGGCGTGGCGGGCGTGGCCCTCGGGGTGGTGGCTTCAGCGCTGATCAATGCCGCCTTCGGCTGGCAGGTCGGGATCTCGATGGATGCGGTGTTGATCTCCCTGCTGTTTTGCATGGCGATCGGCGTGTTTTTCGGCTCCTATCCCGCCCGCAAGGCCGCACGGCTGGAGCCGATCACCGCCCTGCGCAGCACCTAGCCCATGCTTCAGCTGGAACAAATCGGCAAGGTGGTTCAGCTGGGCGAGCTGGCAGTGCCGATCCTGCGCGACATCAACCTCACGATCCTGCGGGGCGAATATGCAGCGATCATGGGGGCTTCCGGCTCGGGCAAATCCACCCTGATGAACATTCTCGGATGTCTGGAGCCGCCCAGTGGGGGCCGCTATTTCTTTGATGGTCGCGATGTCACGCTGCTCACGGATGATGAGCGCACGGATCTGCGCAACTTTCGCATCGGCTTTGTCTTTCAGCAGTTCAATCTGCTCAGCCGGCTCAGCGCCCTGGACAACGTGATGTTGCCGATGGTGTATGCCGGCTACAGCCGCGGCGAGCGACGGGAGCGGGCCCGCTGGATGCTGGAGCGGGTGGGGCTAGGCGAACGGCTCGACCATTTGCCGAGCCAACTCTCGGGCGGGCAGCAGCAGCGGGTCGCCATCGCCCGGGCGCTCGTCAACCAACCGGAGCTGGTTTTGGCGGATGAACCCACCGGCGCCCTGGATTCACGCACCGGCCGCGACGTGATGAACCTGATCGGCGAACTGCACCAGGAGGGGATCACGATCGTGCTGGTGACGCACGATGCCGCCGTGGCCGAGCGCAGCCAGCGGATCATCCGCATCGAGGATGGGCAGATCCAGGCTGGTGGCGCCTAGCTGAGCGCCTGCAGGCAGGGGGCGCTCCGGGGGGCGCGGCCAGAAGGCCAGATCCACCAGAATGGGTGCCTGTTGTGGGGCAAGGGTTCTATGGCGGTGCAGGTGTTGAAGGAGGCGCAGCGGCGCAAGTGGGACGGCAGCGATGATGCGCTGTTTTATGCCGAACCGCGCTTTGTGCAGCATCTTGATGCGGCATTTCGGCAGCGGCTCAGCCAGCTCTATCGCGAGCGTATCCCCGCCGATGCGGTGGTGTTGGATTTGATGTCGAGCTGGGTGTCGCACTTGCCGGAGGAGGTTGCCTACCGCAGCGTGATCGGCCATGGCCTCAACGACAAGGAATTGGCCGCCAACCCACGGCTGACGCGCCGCTGGGTGCAAAACCTCAACCAGGATCAGACGTTGCCCCTGGAGAGCGCCAGCGTCGATGCCACCTTGATCGTGGCGGGCTGGCAATACCTGCAGTATCCGGAGGCGGTGGCAGCGGAGCTGTGGCGGATCACGCGGCCGGGCGGCCAGCTGATCGTGGCGTTTTCCAACCGCATGTTTTTCACCAAGGCGCCGCAGATCTGGGCTGATGGCAGCGACCGCGACCACCTCACCTACGTGGCTGAGGTGCTCATGGCCCAGGGCTGGCCGAAACCCGCAGTGATCGCCGAATCCACCCGCGCCTCGGGCTTGACGGGGTTGTTTGGCGCCAAGGGCGATCCCTTCTTTGCGGTGATCGCCTCCAAGCCAGCCTGAGGGGGGCTCAGCCCGGGTTGACGACATGGACGGGCGATCCCGCCAAAAGAGCGGCCACATTGGCGGCGGTGGCGTCGATCAGGCGGCGGCGGGCGGCGCGGCTGGCCCAGGCCACATGGGGCGTGACCACGCAGCGGGGGGCGCTCAAGAGCGGATGGTCGGGCGCGGGCGGCTCGATGCAGAGCACATCCAGGCCGGCCCCACCGAGATGGCCGCTCTGCAAGGCCTCCAGTAGTGCGGCTTCATCGATCAAGGGGCCCCGGCCGGTGTTGAGCAGCAGGGCGCCGGGGCGCAGGCGGGCCAGGCGATCGGCGTTGATCAAGCCGAGGGTTTGGGGGGTGAGCAGGCAGTGGAGGCTCACCACATCGCTTTGGGCCAGGAGGGTGTCGAGGTCGACATCGCCGGGCTGGGGATGGCGGCGATGGCTGAGCACCTCCATGCCGAAAGCGCGGGCAATGCGGGCCACCGCCTCGCCGATGCGGCCATGGCCCACCACCCCGAAGCGGAGGCCGGCCAGCTCCAGCAGGGGTTCATCCCAAAAGCAGAAGTCGGGGCCCGCCGACCAGCGGCCCTGGCGCACCGTGGCCGCCAGGTGGCCGGTGTGGTTGGTGAGCTCCAGCAGCAGGGCGAACACGGCCTGGGCCACGGAGGCCGTGCCGTATTCGGGCACATTGCACACCGGGATCCCGAGGCGGCGGGC
>JBJTWN010000074.1:0-58539 GCA_046081785.1 Cyanobium sp. | reverse complement strand
ATGCCCGTGGAGCCGTTGAGCAGGAGCTGGGGGATGCGGGCGGGCATCACGGTGGGCTCCTGCTGGGAGCCATCAAAGTTGTCGATGAAATCGACGGTTTCGCTTTCGATGTCTTCCAGCAGGCTGTCGGTGGTGAGGGCCTGCAGGCGCGATTCGGTGTAGCGCATGGCAGCCGGTGGATCGTTGTCCACCGAACCAAAGTTGCCGTGCCCATCGATCAGGGGCATGCGCATGGAAAAGTTTTGCGCCATGCGCACCAGGGCGTCGTAGACGGCCGTATCCCCGTGGGGGTGATATTTACCGAGAACTTCGCCCACCACGCGGGCGCATTTGCGGTAGGGCCGATCGCTGGTGAGGCCGAGTTCGTACATCGCATACAGAATGCGCCGATGCACGGGCTTCAGGCCATCGCGGGCATCGGGCAGGGCCCGACCCACGATCACGCTCATCGCGTACTCCATGTAGGAGCGCGACATCTCGTTGCGTAAATCGGTTTGGATGATTCGCCCGTCGCCGTCTCCCGGGCTGTTGTCTCCCGTGCCGCTGCCAACCGGAGGTTGATCACCTGGACCGTTATCACCCGGCCCCGGGGGCTGTCCGGTTGGATCCGCCATGCACAGACACCTGGGTCAACTGTCACTTTATCTGAGGCCCCCGTGCCTTGTCCGACGCTCTGATCCTTTGGCCATTCCCCCGCCCGATCTTCCCCCCCGCACGGAGGCGGACCTGCAGCAGCGCCAGCGGGAGGGACTGTTGCGGGTGTGCCTGGCCGCGGAGTTTCGCCGTTTGGTTCAGGAGGTGGGCCTGGCGGCGGCTTACGGGCAGACGGATGTGGTGGTGGCAGCCACGGCGGAATTCACAAGTCACGCCAGCCTGCATCTGAGCTTGGGGCCCTCCGATCCGCCGATTCGCTTGCGCGACCCCCAGCTGGGCGGCCAGTCGGCCTTGGCGGCTGGGGCTGGAACGGATCTGTTGTTGCCTGTCGGCGGCGCTCGCGTGCTGGCGGAATGGCTGGCGGGTCGGCCGGTGGAGTTGAGCGCCACCGGGGAGGGCACGACCCTCTTCCCGCGGCGAGAGCTGCACGCCTCCCTCCACTTTGACGACATCGGCAGCGGACAGCTGCTTCTGCCGCGGGGCATCAGCGAGAACGGGGTGGTGGCGGTGAGCAGTGCAGAGGGGCTGCTCCACACCCCCTACGGCCCGTTGCTGGGTCCCTGGGCCCAGGCGCTTTACACCTGCTCAGGCGCCGACAGCATTGGCCTGGCCATGCCTGGCCTGGCCTGGCTTGGACCGGGCTCGCCGGTGTTGGTGGGGGGCGGCTTGGGTTGGGTCGTCGGTGCCGGTGGGGGCCATCAGCCCCACCCCAGGAGGCTGGTGGGTGGCCATGCCCGCACGCCAGGTGCGGTGGCGGCGGTCTGTGTTCCCCTCGACGGGCTGCAGGGGCGCTGGGTGCGGGCGGGATGGATGGAGGGCCAGGGAGATGTGTTGATGGTGGCGATGGCGGCGCCGGTGCCGTTGATGGACGGAGCCACCGCCGCCGGGGCCGCCACCAGCAATCGCGCATTGGAAGCGCCGGTTTTGGATGTGGCGATTCCCCGTCGGTTGAAGCCCTCCTTTGGTGGGGTCAGCTACAGCGCCTTGCGGAGTGGCTGGATTGAGGTGGAAGGCCGGCGGCTGCCGGCTCTCCCCGCCCACAGCCCGAAGCTGGCGGAGGAGATCGGCGCCGAACTGGTGCAGCGGTTGCGTGAGGGGCGGTTCCCCTTGCGGCTTCCCCTCGGCTCGCTCGGGGAGCGCCTGGGCCTTCGACCCTTGAACTCGGCCTAGGGGAAGCCGCGTAAGCTCCGGCCAGAACACCGCTGCGCGCGATGCCCGAAACTCCCGCTTCCCCTGAGCACGATCCCGGCTCGCCTGTGCCCGCCAACGAAACACCCAGTGAGGCAGCGCCGGGCACCGTTGGGGCCAGCGAAGGCCCCGCTGATCTCGAAGCCGTGTTGGCGGCAGCCCTTGATGAGGACGATCTGCCAGATCCAGCCCCCCCTGCCCCCACCCCCACCCTCGAAGCCGCCATGGCTCGTCCCACCTCCAGCCCGGTGGAGGCTCAGCCCGCCAGGTCGGAGGCTGGATCCCCCGGGGAACCCAGTGTGGCCACCACCCTGGAGGTGCCTCCCCTCTCCGTCCCCCAGGCCTCTGGCGGCGTCGAGGGCGGCGAGTGGGAGTTGTTGCTTGGCAAGTTGAAGGCTTGGTTGGAGCGGGCTGATCTGCCCGGGCAGTGGGATCGGCTGGGGGGGCCATTGCGAGGGCTGGGCCTGCTACTGGCTGCCCTGCTGGTGATCAAGCTGTATGTGGCCCTTTTGGAGACCCTTGACGACCTCCCCCTGCTGCCTCGCCTCCTGCAACTGGTGGGGTTGTTCGCCCTGCTCAACTTCAGCCTCACCCGTCTCACCCGCAAAAGCGACAGGGAGGTGATCCTTGAGGATTGGAAACGCCGCTGGGACGCCTTTCGGGGCTCCTAAGGGGCAGCCAGGGGCTTCTGCGCAAGGGGCGTTCTGCCCCTTGATAGCTTGGCCAGAACCCTTTTGGCTCCCTTGACCCTCTCGCTCGGCCGTTTCCGCACCGTCCGCAGGGCCTACGGCATCGATGAAATCGCCCTGGTCCCCGGCGGGCGCACCGTCGACCCCGAGGTGACCGATAGCCGCTGGTCCCTGGCTGGCATCGAACGCGAGATCCCGATCATCGCCAGCGCCATGGACGGTGTGGTGGATGTGGCCATGGCGGTGGAGCTCTCCCGCCTTGGCGCTCTCGGGGTGCTCAATTTGGAAGGGGTGCAATGCCGCTACAACGATCCCAACCCCGTTTTGGATCGCATCGCGTCGGTGGGCAAAGAGGAGTTTGTGCCATTGATGCAGGAGCTCTATCGCCAGCCGGTGCAAGAAGACCTTGTGCGCCAGCGCATTGCCGAGATCCGGGAGCGGGGAGGCATCGCAGCGGTGAGCGCCACGCCGGTGGCGGCCCTTCGATTTGGCCGTGCAGTGGCGGAGGCTGGGGCCGATCTGTTGTTTGTTCAAGCCACGGTGGTCTCCACCGATCACCTCGGCCCAGCCGGGCGCGAAAGCCTCGACCTTGAGGCCCTGTGCCGCGACCTGGGGGTACCTGTGGTGATCGGCAACTGCGTCACCTACGAGGTTGCTCTTCAGCTGATGCGGGTCGGTGCCGCTGGGGTGATGGTGGGGATTGGTCCCGGAGCGGCGTGCACCTCTCGGGGGGTGTTGGGCATCGGCATCCCCCAGGCCACAGCTGTGGCGGATTGCGCCGCGGCCCGGGAGCATTACTTGCAGGAAAGCGGCCGCAGCGTGCCCGTGATTGCCGATGGGGGCATCGTGACCGGCGGTGACATCTGCAAGTGCCTGGCTTGTGGCGCCGATGCAGTGATGATCGGATCGCCAATCGCCCGGGCGGCGGAAGCGCCAGGCCGTGGTTTTCACTGGGGCATGGCCACCCCCAGCCCCGTGCTGCCGAGGGGGACCCGGATCAAGGTTGGCACCACCGGAAGTTTGGAGAAGATTCTTCGCGGCCCTGCCAACCTGGACGACGGCACCCAAAATTTGCTGGGCTGCATCCGCACCTCGATGGGCACCTTGGGTGCTCGCACGTTGAAGGAGATGCAGCAGGTGGAGGTGGTAGTGGCGCCGTCGCTGCTTACAGAGGGCAAGGTTTACCAGAAAGCGCAACAGCTGGGGATGGGCAAATAAGCCGCTACCCTGAGGGATGTGGGGGCTACGGCTCGCACACTCCTCACACCGTCCGGCCCGGCGAGTCCGGGCCTTTTGTCTTCCCCTCCCGACCCCCCAGCAGTGCAACGGCCTGCAACGCTTGCTTGCCGGTTGCGGGGAGCTCTGAGAGACGTTGCTAGATTTGACCCATCTCCAGCTGCTCCTTCACATGTCCAGCGCTCCGGCTGTCACTGATGCTTCCTTTGAGCAGGATGTGCTCAAGAGTGGTGTGCCTGTGCTGGTTGATTTCTGGGCTCCCTGGTGTGGCCCCTGCAGGATGGTCGCTCCCATCGTGGATGAGATCGCCAAGGAATTCGACGGCAAACTCAAGGTGTTCAAGTTGAACACGGATGAAAACCCCAATGTCGCCAGCCAATACGGAATTCGCAGCATCCCCACCCTGATGATTTTCAAGGGTGGCGCAAAGGTTGAAACCGTGGTGGGTGCGGTTCCTAAGAACACCCTCAGCGGCACGATTGAGAAATACCTCTGAGTCCGGATTGGTTCCCTCGCTCTACTCCCCCTGTCCAGCACGGCTCGCTCGATTCCAGCGCACACCAGGGGTCGCGGCCCGCTGGATGCCCTCCACCAGGCGTTGGAGGGCCACCCTCAAAGGCGTTTGATCGAGCGGGCTGTGCTCTCCCTGTTGGAGGTGGCCCGCTCAGAGAAGGAAGAGGAGGAGGTGTGGCATTTGATCAGTGGTTGCCTGGCCGACATCAGCGAGGCGTTACAGGTGTTCCGTCCCAGTCGGGGCGCTCGCAAGATCAGCGTGTTTGGTTCCGCGCGGATCCAACCTCATGATCCGTGCTACGGCCTGGCGGAGGAGGTGGCCCGCCTGGCCGTCGATGCGGGATTTGATGTGATGACCGGAGCCGGTGGGGGAGTGATGGAAGCCGCAAACAGCGGCGCTGGAACTCCCCACAGCATTGGTCTGAACGTGGATCTGCCCTATGAGCAGCATCCCAATCCCTTTGTGAGTGCCAATTCCGGCCGCTTGCTGTATTTCCGCTACTTTTTCACGCGCAAATTGTTCTTCCTCAGGGAGAGCGATGCCCTCGTGGTGCTCCCTGGTGGGTTTGGCACCCTGGATGAGCTTTTTGAATCCCTCACCCTGATCCAAACAGGACGCACCTCACCGATTCCCTTAGTGGTGTTGGCACCGGATGGGGATGATTTCTGGGACATGTGGCAGGCGAATGTCACCGATGTGCTCGCCAGTCGAGGGCTGATCCTGCCGGAAGATCGCACTCTGGTGGTGCAAGCCCGATGCGCCGCTGAGGCCGTGGCGCACATTTGCCATTTCTATCGCGTCTATCACAGTGCTCGCCTGCAGCAAGATCGGGTGGAGCTGTTGCTCAATGCCCCCATTCCAGAGGAGCAGCTACCGGAGCTCAACCAGCGCTTTGGCGACCTGCTCGAGGACGGCGCCATCGCCGCAGGGGAGAGTGTGGACGACAACGGTATCCTGCGGCCCTGTCTTCGCATGCGGTTTGATAAACGCCGGGTGGGCCGTCTCTATCAATTTTTGGAGCATCTCAACGGTCTGGAGCTCCCTAGTGCCCCGGCGTTGAATCTTCCCGCCGAGCGTCTTTGTTCTCCGGTGTGAAGCCCCCATGACACGGCTGGGCTTGGTGGATTACGGCATGGGCAACCTGCACTCGGTGCAGCGGGCCTTTGAACGGCTCGGAGCCGAGGTGGTTCCTGTTGAGGGTGCCACGGCGATGGAGTCGTGCGCGGCTCTGGTGTTGCCTGGGGTTGGAGCCTTTGATCCGGCGATGGAACGCCTGCAGGCGGCAGCTCTGGTGGATCCCCTGCTCCGTTCTTGCCAAGCAGGTCGCCCGTTGTTGGGCATCTGCCTGGGCTTGCAATTGTTGTTTGAGAGCAGCGCTGAGGGGAAAGCAGAGGGCTTGGGTCTGTTGGCCGGAAAGGTGGAGGCGCTGCCGCGCTGGCCAGGTCATCCGATCCCCCACATGGGTTGGGCCCCTCTGTTGCAAGCGCGCCCATCACCGTTGCTGCCGGCTGAGACGCCTGAGAGCTGGATGTATTTCGTGCATTCCTTTGCCGCGGTGCCTAGCGATCCCGCCTGTGTCACCGCGCAAGTGGCCTGGGGTGAGGGGGCGGTGACGGCGGCGGTTTGGCAGGGGATGATCGGTGGCTGCCAGTTCCATCCAGAAAAATCGAGCGCGGCAGGGGCGGCGATGTTGCGCCGCTGGCTGGCCTGGCTGAATGGGCTCGAACCCCTCTCTGGGGTTGAGAGATGAGGCTCAGCTAACGATGGCATTGCGGCTCAGCGGAGGCCGGCGCTTGCGGAGCCCAAAGGGTGATGTGGCTCGGCCGACCACAGGTCGGGTGCGAGCTGCAGTGATGAACATGCTCTCGGGTGAGCTGAGGGGGTGCCGCTGGCTGGACTTGTGTGGCGGCAGCGGTGTGATGGCTTGTGAGGCCTTGCAGCGGGGCGCACTGGCGGTGGTTGTGGTGGAGAAGGATCGAAGGGTTGCTGCCGTCGCCCGAGACAATCTGGGTGCGGTGGCCGCTGCCCTCGCTCAGGAGGGGGCACCTGCCCCCATGGTGGAGGTGCTGGAGCAGGAGGCGCTTCGCTTTTTAGGGCGCGGCGCGGCGGCCTCCGGCGTGGGCTGCTTTGATCTCATTTATGCCGACCCACCCTGGGCAGCGCAGCTGCATCGCCCCCTGGCGGAGGCGGTGCTGGCCGGCGGTTGGCTTGCCCCGGGGGGAACCTTGGTGTGGGAGTGTCCTCGAGGGATCACCGAGCAGCCGCCAGCGGGCTGGCGGGAGCGGCGCCGACGCGTTTACGGGTCGAGTGAGGTGGTGCTGTTGGAGAACGATGGCTCCTCTTTATGCCGAAGCACGGCGGAGGGTTTGCACCCGTAGGACTGCTGGAAATCAATGCTGAAGCGTCCTAGGGAGCGATAGCCGCAGGCCTTGGCCACAGTTGCCACGGTGTCGCCAAGTTGGGGATCTTTGAGGCGTTCAAGGGCCAAGGCCATGCGTTGTTGCCGAATCCATTGCTTGGGGCTGCAGCCAAATCGTTGCTGAAAGGCGTAATGCAGGGTGCGGCGGCAGTAATTGCTCTGGCTTTCAAGCACACTCAGGGACAGGGGTTGATCGATGTTCAAGCTGATGTAGTCGAGCACCCGATCAAGGCGTCGATCCTTTTGATGGGGGCCGATTCCGTTGTGAGATGGCCATCGCGTAGATCGGCAAAGATCAAGGCGGCAATCAAGCGGTAAAGCTGCTGGTGCAGCAGAAAGATGTCGAGAAAATCTTCCCCGAGTTCAGCCACATGGTGGATGGCGGGCAACAGGAGGCTGATGGCGTTGACCAGGGAGCTGCAGGTGGCATCCTCCTGGGTCGGGAGGGAAAGGAAGGTGTTCAGATGGGAGGCCTTGGGAGGAGGCGGGGTCCACCCGACAGGGGCCATCCCCCGAGCAGTGCTGAGCAACTGAAAGAGATCAAAGCCCAGGGCGGTGAAGCTGCTGCTCCGCTGAGCGATGAGGGTCCAGGGTTGATTGGGGAGGATGCCACTCCGATTCACGCCCAGTTCAAACGATCCCCGGGGATGTTGCACGCTGAGACAGCCATCGTGCACAATCACCAACCATTGGTGGCTCTGGTGGAGGGTTTCCAAAAGAAGTGGGGAGCCCACTGTGGCGAGAAGCCTCAAGGAGACCATCGGCAGGCCACCATCGCGGTGCCACCACTCGGAGTTTGTGTTGATGGCCTCGAGCCTGCGCAGAGGCAAAACCTTTGCAAGCCGGTTCTGGCTGTCCGTAGGGCTGCTGGAGGGATGGAGCTGGGCCCAAAGCGGATGGTTCAGAGGCTGAGACGGCGAAGGCATGGCATACCGAAAGATGTTGCGATCTTGAATGCAAGAAATTCAAGGCGAATCAAATGTGGATTTAGATAATGAACTATTGTATGGACGGCCACTGGGACCGGCTGACTGAAATGCGCAAAATCATGCCGATCTTGTGCTAAATGATCACGCTGAAAAATGCAGCTTTTGCATAATTTCTCTGCTCTCACAAGGCTCTGCGCCCCGATTTCCAGGGGCTGCTCGGAATTGGAGTGCGTCCCAGCCAAGACGAATGAGGCCGTTCATTGCTGCAGTCCTTTGGTTGGGCTGCTAGCCGCAAGGGTCTATAACGGGACGACCATTTGCCTGTTTGAGAAAATTTTTGGGATAATCCCTTCAGTTGATGCCACAATGCCTAAGTTAAAGATGTCAGGTCAGCATAATCTGACTTGCTTGTCGCAAAGTAAGACCCGGTTATTCCTGTTTTTGTGATTTGATCTCGCATATCTCCCTCCAAATTCGCTCTGTACAAGCTCTTCTGAGTATGAAACTCACTTCCCGGCCAACTTGTAACAGACTTCAGCGGCTCTGTCACCCCCCCTACAGGGTGTGCGCCATTGCGCTCGCCCTCTTCTTGTCTGATCTGATGGGATCCGCGAGCACGGCCTCAGCCAAGTCACTCATCAACACTTCCGTTGGCCGGGCGTTGCTCCTTCAGCAATTTTCCGGACAAGGTGATGGTGGGCAAGCCAGGGGGGGGGACGTCCGATTTCGTGCCAATCGTCGTGGTCCCGATGTGGGTTTCATCTCGCTTGACCCCATCTGCTACTCCTGTCTGCTGTCTCCACCGCCAGACCCTTCTTCACCCCCAGAACCTTCGGGAAGTCCAGTTGCTGCAGAAGTTTCATCACCTCCCTCCGCTCCTGAGCCCTCGCCTGTGGTGAGTTCACCGGCGCCGCCTTCGCTTCCGGAACCCACGATGGTGGTCCCATCGCCTTCTGAGAATGTTCTCCTTTTGGAGACGGTGATTGAAGCCGCCTCTCAGGTCAGGCAGGCGCCAATCGTGACTCCGCCTTCAGCGTCCATCCAGACCAAGTCGCCCAGCCTCCGCCAGACTCCCGCACCCCTATCACTTCTAGGCGTTGGTGCCACCTTGGCTTTCAGTCGCAAGCTGCGTGGCCGCATTCGAGGAGCCTGTGGCAGCTGATCCTGATTCAGCGCAGCGGGTTCAAGTGGCTCGGATGGATTGTTGAAGCCCCAACCTCAGCGTCAAAATCGAGTTTAACGACCTTCGAAGACGCCGACCCTCAGCCCAGAGCGCTGCCACGGCGGTATTGATTCCACGCAGCCACGAAAAGGCCGACCAAAGTCACTGGGATCAAACCAAGCACAATGCCGCAGAGGAGGGGTTCGATCATTGAGAATCACCACAAGGCGCGTGGCAGCATTCTTTCACGACCCAAGCCCACCTGGCGATCCCTTCTCAATCTGTGACAGGCCTCCCTCCCCTTGCGTCTTCCTCCTCCACTCGGGTGCTGCCCGAAAGCGATGGCTTGGGGGAGCAGCTTTCATTGGGGCAACATTCGCCCCAGAGCCGTCGCCTGCTCACGCTTCTCGCTCTTGTGGCGGGCATCGCTGTGCTGCTGTTCAGCCTGGTCGCATTGGTTCCTGGCCTGCGCACAGACCCCTACACCCGAGCCACCCTCCAGCTGACGGGTGATGCCGGCAATGGCGGGCGCCTCTTTCGCTTGAACTGTGCAGGCTGCCATGGCCTCGCCGCCCAGGGCCTGGTGGGGCCCAATCTCCACGGGGTGGCCCACCGCAAAAACGATCGCCAGCTCATTCAGCAGGTGGTGAGCGGTCGTACTCCCCCCATGCCTCGCTTCCAGCCCGATCCGCAGACGATGGCGGATCTGCTCGCCTTCCTCCACAGCCTGCCTTGACTCTCCATCTGGTGCTGGTGGAGCCCGCTGGGGCCCGCAATGTGGGCAGCGTGGCCCGGCTCTGCGCCAACTTCGGCATCTCGCAGCTGCGCTTGGTGGCGCCCCGCTGTGATCCTTTCGGCGCCGAAGCCCGTCAAATGGCTGTGCATGGCGTTGCTCACCTTGAGCGGGCAACGATCTACTCCGATCTGGCTGGGGCCATAGAGGATTGCCGCCGCGTGGTGGCCGCCACCGGTCGCCTTGAGGGTCCGCCGCTCCCGTTGCGCTCTCCCGGGGCTGCCCTGGCCTGGCTCCTGGCCCCCGGCGAACCGTCTCCCGTGAGTGCCGCCACGGTTGGCGGGGCTGCCTTGGTGTTTGGAAGGGAGGATCGGGGGCTGTCCAACGACGAGCTTCTCCAGGCTGGCTGCCTCCTTCACATCCCTGCCGCTTCCACCTACCCCTCCCTCAACCTGTCCCATGCGGTGGCCGTGGTGCTCCACCACGTCTGGACCCTCCGCCAGGATCGGGATCGGGGGCTCCAGAGCGAGCCCGTCGATCGCTTGGAATTCGCCCCGCGAGGCGCCATTGAGGCTGCCCTGGCGGATGCGGAAGAGCTGCTTTTGGAGGTGGGCTTCCTCCATCCCCACACCGCCCGGGCCCGCATGGCCAAGCTGCGGGCCCTCCTCCAGCGCGCCACACTCAGCGAGAATGATCTCGCCCTCCTGCGCGGCATGGTGTGCCAGTTGCGCTGGGCCAGCCGTCGCGGTGTGGCCGCCGGCCAAGACCTTTAGGGTCGGAAACACTTCGAGCAACCTCGCCCCTCGTGACGAACGGCAGCCCGCCACGCTCCACCGGTGCCCCCTGGAAAGGGCCCCTGCTGTTGTTGGCGCGCCTGATCGTGTTGGGTGCCGGGCTGGGGGTGATCGCTGGCACCGGCCTCAAATTGCTGGCTCCCCGCTTGGCCCAGGGCACCGTGGGGGTGCCTGGCCTTGATCCAGCTCCCAAGTTTTTGCCGGATGGCCATCGCAACCAGGGACGCTTTGAGCCAAGGCGTGAACTGACCGCCGTCAGCCAGCGCTGGGCCAAGCTCGCCGCCGCCCAGAAAGGTCTTCAGGCCTCCGGGTTTCTGCTGGTGCTCGATGACGGCCGCTACGCCGAGCTCAACCCTGACCAGCCCCTGCCTGCAGCGAGTTCCATCAAAACGCCGATCCTCCTGGTCGCCCTCGACCGCTACGACCAAGGCCAGCTGCGTTGGAACGAGCCCCTCACCCTCAGCAAGGCAACCCGGGGAGGCGGAGCCGGATGGATGGGCACCAAACCCCTCGGCACTCGTTTCCCCTTTTATGAAGCCGCCACGGAGATGATTCGCATCAGCGACAACAGCGCCACCAACCTCCTCATTCAACGCCTTGGCGGCAAGACGGCCCTGAATACCTCCTTTGAGGAGTTGGGTCTTGGCGCCACGGTGTTGCGCAACTGGCTGCCTGATCTCGATGGCACCAACACCACCAGCGCTCGCGACCTCGCCCGTGCCATCGCTTTGGTGGATACGGGTCAGAAACTGGGGCCCCGTGCCCGTGATCTTTTTCGGGAAATCCTCAGCACCTCTGGCACCAACACCCTCCTGCCGGCCGGGCTGCTCAAGGGGTTTGGCAAGCAGGCGGCCGATCCCGATGACGAACTCCTTCCACTTGGCATCACTGTCTATAACAAAACTGGTGATATCGGCATTGCCTACGCCGACGCGGGCTTGATCCAACTTCCCAACGGCCAGAGGGCGGTGGCCGCCTTCCTGGTGAAGGGCCCCTTTAATGATCCCCGCTCCGCGGAGCTGATCCGCTCCATGGCGGCTGAGGTGAGCCGTGCCCTGGTGGGAAAGGCACCGTGAGCTGGCCAGCGCCCGTGGAATGGGGCCTCGCCCGCGCTCGCTGGCTCGTCCTGTTTGCTGGCTGGAGTGCCTCCACCTGGATGGGACCGGTGTTCAGCCAACCGCCTCTGCCCACGCGTCTTCGCCCACAAGTCGTGGAGCCCCTCCCCGGGGGGTTGGACGCAACCTTCGTGCTCAACGACAACAATCCGGAGTTGATTGTTGCCCCGGGCATTTTGCTGTCCACTTTCAAGGGCGGCAGCAGCCTTGGTGAGATTCGCCTGGCTGGATCCGATGTGCACTTGGATGCGCCCCAGAGCGGCACCTTTGAGCTCTTCAGCCACCATGTGACCGCAGGCAAGCCTGAAACTCTCTCCTCCACCCTTTGGTTGGCGGTTGTGGCCGCCCCCCGGGGCGCCAAGCCCGTGCAGTTGCGGCTGTTGGCTGGATCCACGGCCCTGTCCCAGTCTGTGGATGGCAAAGATCCCCAGGCGCCCTTCCTTCCCCTGCCGCCCCTGATGCCCCAGGGCCTCACGCCCGTCTGGGCTGGCCCTGGCAGCAGGGTGGCCACCGAGCTGCTGCTGCGCCTCAACAATCCGCAGCTCACCTGGCCGCAAAGCTGGACCCTTCCGCCGGACACCCTCACCCCCCTGATGGTGCTTTCCCTGCCCGTGCGCGGCCTCGATCCCCTGCTCAACGGCCGCAACTTGCAGCTGCGCTTCAACAGTGATGGACCGGTGGATCTGGCCACCCTGGCGGCCTTTGGGCCGGAAGGGGCCCCGCCGCCACCGGCCCTCTGGGGAAGGATTCTCGCCGGCGGGCTCAGCCCCAAGGAGCATTCCCCCACCCCCCGCGGAGCCCCGGGCCGGATGGTGTATTCCAGGGTGAGCGGAGTGCAGCGGGGCGCCACCTGGACGGGTCGCATCACAGACCCGGGCCAGCCCACGCTCTCGGCTTCCCGTGCGCCCATTTCTTGGCCCATCAGCTCTCTGGAGCGGGGCACCCTCGGCACGGGCCAGGTGCAAACCGCCGAGCTCAGCGCGCTCTATCCGGGCACCGCCTGGGCAGCCCATGGTAACTACGGCATCACCTACGCCCTCACCCTTCCCCTGCGCAACGACACCTCCCGGCCCCTCCGGTTGGCTCTGGCGATCGAATCGCCCCTGAAGAGCGATGCACCCCAGGGCGGCCTGCGTTTTCGTGGCGCCCCCCTCTCGCTGGGTGCCAGCCATGGCAAGGGAGACGGTGGGGGGAGCGGGGGCTCGAACGGGCCGGTGATGTTCCGCGGCACGGTGGAGGTGAGTGGGCTGGATGGCCCCAACAGCCGCCCCGCTGGACGCCAGGCCTTCCACCTGGTGCAGAGGGCAGGGCAGGAGGGACCAACCCTCGGCACGATCACCCTGGCTCCCAAGGCGATGCGCCAGGTGCAGGTGCGCCTGATCTACCCGGCAGATGCCACCCCGCCCCAGGTGCTCAGTCTGTTGCCGGTGGGGCAGGCGACAGGGACTGTGAAACAATCCCCTGTTCGGCCGCCGTCTCCAAATCCGTGAGTGTGAGCAGCAAGCGCAGGGTGTTTCCCTTTACCCAAGTGGTGGGCCAGGAAGAGATGAAACTGGCCTTGTTGCTCAATGTGATCGATCCGCGCATCGGCGGGGTGATGATCATGGGCGATCGCGGCACGGGCAAGAGCACCACGATTCGCGCACTGGCTGATCTGCTGCCGGAGATCCCCGTGGTGGTGGGCGATCCCTACAACAGCCCACCAGACGATCCCGATCTGCAGAGCGAAGAGGTTCGCGAGAGGGCTGGCCAAGGCGAAACCCTGCCCACCGAACTCCGCCAGGTGCCCATGGTGGATCTCCCCCTGGGCGCCACGGAAGATCGCCTTTGCGGCACCATCGACATCGAGAAGGCCCTCAGCGAGGGGGTGCGGGCTTTTGAGCCCGGCCTGCTGGCCAAGGCCAACCGTGGCCTGCTCTACGTGGATGAGGTGAATCTCCTCGATGACCACCTGGTGGATGTGCTGCTGGATGCGGCCGCTTCCGGATGGAACACCGTGGAGCGTGAGGGCATCTCCGTGCGCCATCCGGCCCGGTTTGTGCTGATCGGCTCCGGAAATCCGGAAGAGGGAGAGCTGCGGCCCCAGCTGCTTGATCGCTTTGGCATGAGCGTCGAGGTGCGCACGGTGCGTGATCCGGAGCTTCGGGTGCTGGTGGTCGATCAACGCACGGCCTTCGATGCCGACCCGGTGGCCTTCCTGGACGCCAGCGCTCCGGCTCAGCAGGCTCTGCAGGAGCGGGTGGTGGCGGCGCAGGAGCGGCTGAGGGCGGTCACGATCGATGACGATCTGCGTTTGCGCATCTCGGCCGTGTGTGGCGAGCTGGATGTGGATGGGCTGCGGGGAGACATCGTCACCAACCGGGCAGCTCGAGCTTTGGCCGCTTTTGAGGGCCGCGATGTGGTGGAGGATGACGATGTGGCACGGGTGGTGGCCTGCTGCCTGCGCCACCGGCTGCGCAAAGACCCCCTGGAAACCATTGATTCGGGCGATCGAGTGGTGAAGGTGTTTTGCCAGGTGTTTGAGCGGCCCCTGCCCAGCGGCGAGGCTGACCGACGCGCTTTTGAGCTGGCTTTGGCAGGTTGAGAGTCCGGGCTGAATCCGCCGATCGGGCCTAGCGATGAAACCAGCCCGTGAGCGCCACAGCCAGGGCATCGGCGGCGTCATCGGGTCGGGGTGGATCGGCCAGATCCAGCTCCCGCATCACGGCGGCGAGCACTTCATCCTTTTCCGCATGGCCATGGCCCGCCAGGGCCAGCTTGATCTGCATCGGGGGATACTCCACCACAGGAATCCCGAAGCGAGCCAGGGTCATGATGAGCACCCCGCGGGCCTGCACCACGGAAATGGTGGTGCTGGAGCGATAGAAGAAAAACTTCTCCACCGCCGCCAGTTCCGGCTGCCAGCGACGGAGCAACACGCGCAGGTCGGCGGCGATTTCCACAAGCCGCTCTCCTTCATGGCGGTCTGGGTCGGTGCGGATCAGGCCGCAGTCGAGCATCTGCTGCTGGCCGCGGCTGGGGCGGCCGTTGGCGCCAGCCGCCACCTCGATCACGCCATAGCCCACGCGGGCCAGGCCGGGATCCAGGCCAAGGATGCGCATGGGCAGGAGAAACCGGGAAGGCATGGCTGGATCGACCCAGCCTGGCCCAGACGCCTCCTCCTGTCGATGGCTCTCGCTGGGCTGCGGTCAGAATGGGTTCTCGATGTCTTCCTGAGCGAGGACTCAGGTGGTGTCAGCTGCTTTCAATCTTTTGTCCAACGTTTTCCCCCAATCGGCCAGCCAGGAGCCAGAGCTGGGCCTGTTTCCAAACAACGGCCCGAAGAACGGCTCGCCAATCAACCGGAGCGAGGTGGAAACCAAGCTCGAGCTGCGGAGCCACTTCCGCCAGCTGAGCCGCCAGGCCGTGGCCGCTGCGGAAGGGGCCTTCGTTGCCGCCGCCGCGGCTGAGCTGCCTGGCCTGATGGCCCCCCCCCGCTGGCTGGGGCTCTATTCCCCTCTGGGCCATGAACCCGATCTGCGGCCCCTGGTGGAGCGCCTGCCAGCCCACTGGCGTCGCCACATCGCCCTGCCCGCCATCCGTGCGGACCAGTTGATGTATCTCCCCTGGCAGCCCGGTGATCCCCTGGCCCCAGATGCGGTCGGCATCCCTGCGCCGCTGGGTGAGGTGGGATTGGAGCCAGCCCAGCTGGGCCTGCTGCTCGTGCCTGCCCTGGCAATGGATGGTTGCGGATGGCGATTGGGATCCGGGGGCGGCTGGTACGACCGACTGCGCAGTCGGCCCGGCTGGCGAACCGTGCCGGCCTTGGTGGTGCTGCCTTCCATCTGCGTGGTACCCGCCCTGCCCAGGGATCCCTGGGATGTGCCCTTCATGGGCTGGCTGGATGAACGGGGCTTGCATCGCGCCAACAAGCGTGTTGCAACCTCTTAACGCTGCGGCCGTCGCTTCGCTCTTGCCGTTGGGATTTGCCAAGATCCCAAGAGCCCTTTCCTTCGTCTTGGCTCTCTCCCCCTCCCAGCGTCTGGTGTTTGCCAACCCTTCGATCAGCGTTGGCTCCCAGGGCACGGCCGCGGCCCAGGTTCTTGCCGCCGAGCTGGAAGGTCGCCAGGGCACTGGTGAAGCCCTCAGCCTGATGGTGAGCACCATCGCTTCGATGGTGCAGGCCGGCCGGAGCACCCCCAGTCGCTGGAACGCTGGTTGACATCTCTGGCATTCTGACGCTCATCTCTCCCTGAATGGCACCGATGGCTGCGCTCAAGCCCTCCCTTCGCCTGCCCCTTCTGGCTGGAGGCTGTGCCCTTGCCCTGCTTTGGCTGCCCGCGGTTCGGGCCCATGGCATTGAGAGCAGCTTGGAGCGCTTGGGCAACCTCACCCGCCTCAGC
The DNA here is from genome assembly GCA_046081785.1 of Cyanobium sp. Taxonomy (GTDB): domain Bacteria; phylum Cyanobacteriota; class Cyanobacteriia; order PCC-6307; family Cyanobiaceae; genus Cyanobium. The sequence goes on along the minus strand of JBJTWN010000074.1, from coordinate 42,724 downwards.
CCCTATCAGCTTGAGAGCCGCTTTTCTTCGGGGGTCCCTGCCAAGGATGCGGCCGTCCGCATGGTGAGCCCCGATGGCACAGCTTCCGTGGAGCTGGGGCACACCAACGCAGAAGGTCAACTCACCTTCCAAATGCCAGCCCAGGCCCGGGCAGACTGGGAGGTGCAGGTGGATGCGGGGCCCGGCCACCGTGACTACATCGAGCTCCCAGCCATCCCCGCCTCCTCGCTGCACAGCCAGTCGGTACATCCTTTTCAACCCTTGGGCCGCACCTTGCATTCCCTCGGTGCCGTCGCCCTGCTCGGAGCCGTCGGTGGCCTGCTGATCGGTCGCCCCCGCCGATGAACGCCCCAGCCTCGGGGGGGGGCAGCGCCGCCCTGGATCAGATGGTGGAGCGCCTCAGCAGCACGAGTGACCCGAAACGTCGCTACGAATATGTGCTCTGGCTTGGCAAGAAGCTGCAGCCCTTTCCCGATGCCCTCCGCCAGGAGGCCTACAAGGTGAAAGGCTGCGTCTCGCAGGTGTATGTGGTGGCTGAACTCCAGGAAGGGCGCCTGCACTGGCAGGGGGATTCCGATGCGGCGATCACCAAAGGGCTGCTCGCCCTCTTGATGCAGGGCATGGAAGGGCTCACCCCTGAGCAGGCACTCGCTCTGGATCCAGCTTTGCTGGCGGCCACGGGCTTGAAGGCCAGCCTCACCCCCTCAAGGGCCAATGGCTTTCTGAGCATCTTCCGCACCATGCAGGCCCAGGCCGGCGCGCTCCAGGCCTCCTGAAGGCGAGTCCCCCCCACGGGCCGCGACAGTGGCCTTTCTAGGATGAGCCGTTTGCGGGATCGGCCCCATGGCCATCGGTGTTGGCTTGCTCGGGCTGGGCACGGTGGGGGCCGGCGTGGCAGGAATTCTGGCCACACCAGAAGGGCGCCATCCACTCGTGGCGGAGTTGGTCCTGCGACGCGTCGCCGTGCGGGATCCAGAGCGGCCCAGGGCTGTGGCGGTCGATCTCTCCTTGCTGTGCAGCGACCCGCAGGCGGTGGTGGACGATCCTGCCGTGGAGATCGTGGTGGAGGTGATGGGTGGGCTGGAGCCTGCTCGATCCTTGATCCTCCGCGCCATTGCGGCTGGCAAGCCCGTGGTCACGGCCAACAAGGCGGTGATCGCCCGCCACGGCGCGGAGATCGCCGCCGCTGCCGCCCAGGCAGGGGTCTATGTGTTGATCGAAGCGGCGGTGGGGGGAGGCATTCCGATCATCGAGCCCCTCAAGCAGTCGCTGGGCGGAAATCGCATCCAGCGGGTGAGCGGCATCATCAATGGCACCACCAACTACATCCTCAGTCGCATGGCCGATGAGGGGGTGGCCTATGGGGCTGTGCTGGCCGACGCCCAACGCCTTGGCTACGCCGAGGCGGATCCGGCGGCGGATGTGGAAGGCCATGACGCCGCCGACAAAATTGCCATTCTCGCTTCCCTTGCCTTCGGTGGTCCCGTGCCGCGCCCGGCGATTGCCACCGAGGGAATTGACCGACTGGATGCTCGCGATGTGAGCTACGCAGCCCAGCTGGGCTATGTGGTGAAGCTGCTGGCTGTGGCGGAGCGCATGGATGGCCTGGTCGGCTCCGAAGCGATGCCCGCTGGCTCCTTGCCGTTGGATGTGCGCGTCCACCCCACCTTGTTGCCGCGCCATCACCCCCTGGCTGGGGTGCATGGGGTCAACAACGCCATTCTTGTGGAGGGCGATCCTGTGGGACAGGTGATGTTCTTTGGCCCCGGCGCCGGAGCGGGCCCCACAGCCTCCGCCGTGGTGGCTGACATTCTCAATATCGCGGGCATTCGCCAGGTGGGAGGGTCGGAGGCAGGGCTTGATCCGTTGCTTGCCGCCGGCAGCTGGCGCCGCTGTGAGCTGGTGGATGGTTCGCTCAGCCGCCACCGTAATTACGTGCGCCTCCGCAGCCGTGACGAGGCCGGCGTGATCGGCAAGATCGGGATGGCGTTCGGGGCCGCCGGGGTCTCCATCCAGTCGATCGTGCAGTACGAGGCCAGCAGCGGCCGTGCCGAGATCGTGGTGATCACCCACGAGGTGGTGGAGGCCGATTTTCGCCGGGCTCTGGCCACGATCACAGCTCTGGCAGAAGTGGAAGCGGTGGCGGCCTGCCTGCGCACCCTCTAACCCCCTTTCGGGCCCAACCTCAGGGTGGACCTCCCGTGCGGATCTGCTGATCTGGGGAGCGAGAGGTTGGGGCTGAACCAACGGCTGGTCGTGGGGCGGCAATCCTTAAGCAAGAATCAAGATCTGCTCCGACTCCTTCCTGACCTCTTCCCTCCCCATTCCTCCACCCCTGTCACCTCAACCCTGCCAAGCTATGGACCTCCATCAGGGGGACTGCATCCTTCTTCCCCAAGACATCGCGGGCGATCATGCCTCCTCCAGCCACCTGTACCAGGTGATCGGTCTCGATGCCCATTCCGATCGTTGCTGGCTGCGCTGCTGGCCTCTGGCACGACGTGGTTCACCGGTGTTTGAACTCGCCCTCAGTGAGGTGGGATCCGTTGCCTGTCGCCATCTCCCGCGGGCCTGCTGATCACCCCCCATGGCTGCGGCCAGGCGTAGTCCGGGATGGATGGTCCTTGGCGATGGAGCCGGGCTCCCTTTTCAGCCGTCCTTTTGAATGGGGACCCCCTCCCCTCCGGCGTGACATCCGCAGCAGCCTCGCGTTTTCATTGGCTGGTGCGCCCGGGCCCGCTGGTCTTCGGCCCGATCGCCCTGCTGCTGCTTGCCCTCTCGGCGTGCCAGAGCGCCAGACCTCCGGGCACCTTGATCGTGGCCACCAAAAGCCGCATTGAGTCTCTCGATCCAGCCAAGGCCTCCCGCATCGGCGAGCAGCAATTGCTCAGCGCCCTGGGTGATCCCCTTTATGCCATCGCCGCCGATGGACGCCTGGAGCCCCGCCTGGCATCCGCCCTCCCCGAGGTGAGTGCGGATGGCCTGAGGGCCCGCATTCCCCTGCGTCGCGGCGTGCGCTTTCACGACGGCACCCCCTTTGATGCGGCGGCGATGGTGTTTTCCCTGAACCGTTTCCTGAAGTTCGGCACCCTCAGTTATCAGCTCAGCGACCGGGTGAATGCTGTGCGGGCAGTGGACTCCCATGCGGTTGAACTGCAGCTCAAGCGGCCCTTTGCTCCCTTGCCGCAGCTGCTCAGCTCCATCGTGCTCACCCCGGTGTCGCCCACCGCCTATCGGGCGTACAGGGACAAGGCCCTGCCGGAGCGGTTTGTGGGAACGGGGCCCTATCAACTGGCGTTCTTTGGCGGCCAGCAGTTGCGCCTGGCCCCCTTTCCCGACTACTGGGGACCGGCCCCTGCCAACAGGGGCTTGATGCTGGTGAGCTACAGCAACTCCACGGCCCTCTTCGGTGCTCTGCGTAGCGGGGAGGTGGATGTGCTGCTCTCCAACAGCCTGGATCTCGATCATCAACGGGCCCTGCATCGTTTGGCCGAAGCCGGCCGCCTCAAGGAAGCCGTCGGGCCTCCGTTGGAGATCGGCTTTCTCTCGCTGCTCACCAGCGCCCCACCCCTGAACGATCTCCGCGTTCGCCAGGCCCTGGCCCACAGCATCGATCGGGACCTGATCCAGGAGCGGGTGAGCGTTGGCATGCGGCCGCCCCTGCGCTCCCTCGTGCCACCGGTGCTGCCCGGGGCGGATCCCACAGCCTGGCCCGCTTACGACCCGGCCCGTGCTCGCGCCCTCTTCCGCGAGGCTGGGTTCTGCCAAGGCAGGATTCTCAATCTGCCCCTCACCTTCCGCTCCGACATCCCCAGCGATCGGCTGTTTGCCCTCACCTGGCAGGCCCAGCTGCGCCGGGATCTGTCCGATTGCCTCAGTCTCGATCCTGGTGGCATGGAATCCACCACCGCCTATTCCCAGCTCGACAAGGGGGCCTTCACCATGATCCTGCTCGACTGGATGGGGGATTATCCCGATGCGGAGAACTACCTCACCCCCATGCTTGGTTGCAGCAAGGCCGAGGGCCAGCGATGTGTGGAGGGTGGCAGCGTGCTCAGCGGCAGCTTCTGGACCGCCCCTGGTTTGGAAAACGAACTTCTGCGCAGCAGCGAGGTGGCGGGGCCGGAACGGCTGGACCTGTTGAAGCGCGTGCAGCGCCGCGCTGGGCAGGGTGTGCCCTATATGCCCCTCTGGGTGGTGAATCCCGTGGCCTGGGCCCAACCGCACGTGAGCACTCCGCGTTTTGATGGATCGGGCCGTGTTGTGCTCAGCGCCCTGGGCTCAGCAGGAGGGCAGCCATGAGCCGGCGCCGTGCCCTGCTCAGCTACGTGGCGGCTCGCTTGGCTTTGGTGCCGCTGATGCTCTGGCTGATTGCTTCGCTGGTGTTTTTGCTGCTGCGGGTGGCCCCCGGTGATCCCATCGATGCTCTGCTCGGCAGCCGGGCACCGGAGGCGGCCCGGGCTGCCCTGCGACAACAACTGGGCCTCGATCAACCCCTGCTGGCCCAATACGGCAGTTTCCTCGGCCGTCTGTTGCGGGGTGATCTGGGGACATCCCTGAGCAGCCAGGAACCCGTGACAACCATCATCGGCCGCAGCTTGCCCGCCAGCCTCGAGCTGGGGGTGGTGGCACTTGTGCTAGCGGCTCTCCTGGGCTTGGCCGTGGGCTTCAGTGGCATCGCTCGCCCTGAGGGGAAGGTGGATCTGGCCGGCCGGCTCTTCGGAATTGGCACCTATGCCTTGCCCCCCTTCTGGGCGGCGATGGTGATGCAGCTGGTGTTCGCCGTTGCCCTCGGCTGGTTGCCGGTGGGAGGCCGCTTCCCTCCCACCCTCCTTCCTCCGAGTGGCTCGGGCTTCTACATCTTCGATAGCTTGCGCGCTGGCAATTGGACCCAATTGTGGGGCACCTTGCGCCATCTCTTTCTCCCCGCCACCACCCTGGGCCTGCTGCTGAGCGGCATTTTCACCAATGCCCTGCGCCTCAACCTGCGGCGGGCCCTCGCTTCCGATTACGTCGAAGCGGCCCGCGGCCGCGGGCTCAGCGAGCGCCGTGTGGTGCTGCACCACGCCTTGCCCAATGCCCTCCTGCCCGTGCTCACCATCGCGGGCATCACCGTGGCCTCCCTCATTGGCGGGGCTCTGCTGATTGAGGTCACCTTCTCTTGGCCGGGCATCGCCTTTCGGCTTCAGGAGGCCATCGCCCAGCGGGATTACCCGGTGGTGCAGGCCATTGTGGTGGTGGTGGCCGCCCTGGTGGTGCTGGTCAGCGTGGCGGTCGATGTCTTGGTGGCCCTGTTGGATCCCCGCATTCGCTTCTAAGGCCTCGGGACTCCTGCCCCCACGCTGCCCTCAGGGTTTCAGGCGCCGTTGCCAGGCCGCAGCTGCTGGCCCGTCCATCACATAGGCCCTCACGCCCTCCACCTTCCAACGCTGTGGGGGCAGCCCCTGGCCCGGCGGGGGTTCAATCGACTGCAGAAACGCTCCGGTGAGGCGCAGCAGGAGGGCTTGCACCGCCTGAGGTTCCGCCCCCACCAGCTCGCTCCCCAGCTGCAACAGGGCCTGCTCCCGCACGCTCACCCGCACCGGCGAAAAGTGGCTGCCCCCATCCACCAACACCAGGCGGCTGCGGGCGTGGCCCACCGGCAGGAAGAGATCCAGCTGTTCGGCGATGGGGGGGGTGACCAGATCCAGGCTCCCCCCCACGATCAGCACAGGCACCCGCAGGCTTTTGAGTCCTTTTTGCGGCCAGAGCAAACTGCCAAAGCTGTTGAACACCACCACACCCCGCAACCCTGCCGGGGGGACTGCCGCCACCGGCAGGGCGGCACTCGACAACTGGCATTGCAGCAGCAGGGAGGGGTTGGTGAGGGGGAGGCGATTCAGGGAGCGGTGACAGCGGCGCTCCAGACCCGCCTCCGGCGGGAGGCTCGTGCCCAGCAGCGCTGCCACTCCTCCCAAGGAATGGCCGATGAGCACCACCCCATCAGGCTTGTGGCTCAGGGGCAACCGACCCTGCTCCTGGGCTCTCAGCACGGCTTGCAAATCCGCCAGTCGCTGGGGGAGGGTCTCCGCTCCAGGGGGTGCCCGAAGGCCCTCCAGCGTGGCCTTCACGGCTGCCGCATCGCTGCCCGGGTGTTGAAGCACCACGGTGGGCCAGCCCTTCACCGCCAGGGCGGCGGCCAGCCATCCCATCTGGTCGGCTGTGCCGCCTAAACCGGGCATGACGAGCAGCCAGGGTCGGCCTGCCCTGAGGGGACTGGTCGCCGGGGGGTTCCAGATGGTCAAGGGCAGGGGCTCCTGGCGGCCTGGCACCGTCAATGTCATCCGCAGGGGCTTGGCGCCGCCGCCGGGGCCCCAGGTGGCTGGCGCTTCCTGCTCCGGTCGCGACGCGCGGACGGGCAGTTGGGGCAACTTTCTGAGTTGGTGCAGGGCCTGGCGCTGACGCTCGAGCTGCAGCCGCCACTGTTGAGCGAGCTCCAAGAGGCCATCGAGCTGGAGCTGCAGGCGGGGCTCTGGAAGGGCCAGGAGCAACTCCAACATCGAGACCTCCCGCCGCTCTTCCAACAGCCGCCGCAAGGTCATTTGCAGGAGCTGGGTGCTGCTCTGGCCCGTGGGTGTGGTGAGCAGATTGCCCACCTCCGCCAGGAGCTGGCTGCCCGCCCAGCTGTCCAAGAGCTGGCGGCCAAACCCCTGATCCCGCAGCAGGGGGGCGCGCAACAGCCGGCGAAGGTCCTCCTGGCTGTTGTGATCGAGAAGGCTCAACCAGACCCCCACATCGGAACTGGCCTCGGCAAGGATTCGCCCGTCGCGGCGTTCCTTCTGACGGCTCCAGGCTTCCAGTTGCGCCAAAGAGACGGGCACTCGCAGGCTGTCCAGCTGGATCTCCAGCACTTCCGCAGCCGCCAAGGGAGTGCCAGCCACTGGGGCCAGCGCCACCAGCAGACTGGCGGCAAAGGCGGACCACCGGTGAGAGCGGCTTGAAACGGACACCAGCAGAGAGAGACTCAGGCCCTTGGATCTCCCAGTTTCCCTTGCCGCTGAGGGAAGTGGCCATCCTCAGGCTGATTTCGGCCATCGGCGCTGGCGCCGTTCTTTATCTCACGCCGATGGTGTTTCACCGGGAGGCTTTCACCGCTGCTGCTGTGGGAGAGGGGTTGGCTCTGGCGGCCCTGGTCGGCGCCGGGGGGCGTTTCTTGAGCGGTGTCCTGCTCGATCGGGGGCTGTCCTGTTCCTGGCCCATCGGGCTGGGCCTGGTGGCATCCCTGCTCGGAGACGGTGTTCTCCTGCAAGCCACTGCCGAGGGCACCTTTCGTTTGGGCCAGGCCCTGCTTGGGCTGGCGATGGGCCTCTATTGGCCGGCCATTGAGCTGGCCGTGCCCCTCACGTGTGCACCTCTGCCCTCGGCTCGTGCGTTTGCCCTGGCTCGCACCGCCGATGCGCTCGGCATTGCAGCTGGCTCCTTGGTCGGCGCGTTGTTGGCTGCCCGCGGCTGGTTGCGGGGCATCTATGCCCTCGACATCAGCGGCCTCACCCTGATGGCGTTGCTGCTCTGGCGTGCGCCCTTGCCCAGCCAGCCGCGCCGCATCGAGCCAGGTGGCAGCCCTGCTCCATCAATGGCTGGCGCGCCCTGGATCCTGCCCCTGCTGCCCCTTCTGGGCGTGGTGGTGCTTGCCACCGCGGTGCCAGCGTTGATGCAAAGCGCACTCCCCCTTGATCTGGTGCGGGGAGGGCTGCGTCGACCTCCCCTGCAGGAGAGTCTGGGGGCCTTGACGATTGGCCTCCAGCTCGGTTTGCTCCTGATCCTGCAGTGGCCCCTGGGGCGAGCCCTGGCCCGCCGTCCGGTGTCTTTTGGCTTGGCATGCAGCCTGATCGCTTTTGCGTCCGGCACCCTTTTGCTGGCCGCATCTGTTTTGGTGCCCTGGGGGGGATGGCTGATGTTGGCGGCCCAGCTCCCCCTGGCGATTGGCGCCGCTGCTTTTCTTCCAACGGCCACCGAAGCCGTGGTGGAACTCACGCCCGAGCCTCATCGCGGCTTGGCGCTGGCCTGTTTCTCCCAATGCTTTGCTCTGAGTGGTCTCACGGCACCCCTGCTTGGAGGATGGCTGCTCGATCGGCAAGGCCATGGTGCAGGGCTGTGGCTGGGCACCACCGCGGCACTTCTCTTGGGCCTGCCGCTGGTCCTGCGGCTGGCCCACCAACAGTCCTTTCGCCCAAGGGATTGGCCTGCAAACTTCCCTTAGGGCGTTTGCTCTGTGGTTGAGGGGGTGTCCCCCTTGGCCTGGCTGGCGCTCCAGGCTTCATGGGGGAGGGGTTCGGTGCCGTATTCCCAATCGTCGTAATCGGGATCGTTGCGGATCTGCTGGTGAATCCGCTTCTGGGCTTCGAAATCGTGATGGGGGCCTGCCTCCGCTGAGGCTGCTTCGGGCTGGAGGGAGGCCTCGGGATCGGTGGAGGCCGGCTTGCTGGAATCGGTGCGGTCCATGGCTCAGCCCCTTGGGAGGTTGTTCAAGGTGACTCCATTCTCCCTGAGGGAGCTCCGGTTAGGCTCCCCTTGGGCCTGGAATGCGGCCACAGCGGTGGGAATTGTGGGATACACGTGCTCAGGCCCGACCACCGCCAGCACCCCGGATCGCTTGAGTTGGGCGTAAAGCTCCTGTTTCACACGGGCCAGAGCCAGCCGCACCTTGCGTTCCGCCAGCTCCGTTTGGAGTGCGACCAACATCTCGGCGGCCGTGCTGTCGATCTCCACGATGGCCTCAGCATTGAGCACCAGCCACTCCGCTGGTGGGTTCGCCTCCGAGAGGGCCGCTAGAGCCCGGCGGCGAAAGTCTTCCGCATTGGCAAAGCAAAGGGGTGCGTCGTAGCGGAAGAGCACCAGCCCAGCAATGGTGCGCCCCCCCTCCCAATCGCTGACATCATGAAAGCCCGCCAGGCCAGGCACCTCCCCCATCACCGCGGCATGGGGTCGCGCCAGCCGGCCGAAGAGCGCCACCACCGAAAGCCCCACCGCCAGGGCAACGCCGGTGAGCAGGCCGGTGAGCAGCACGCCGGCCAGGGTGCCGAGCGCAAGCAGACATTCGCTGGGCCGAAACCGCCAGAGGCGAAGAAATGCCCCCGGATCCATCAGCCGCAGGGCCGCAAACACCACAATTGCGGCCAGCACGGGCCTGGGAAACTGGCTCAGCAATGGGCGAAGGCCCATGAGTACCACCAGGGTGCACGCTGCAGCCACCAGGGCGTAGCGCTGGCTGCGGCACCCCGCCGCATCGGCCAGGGCGGTTCGGGTGTTGCTGCTGCTCACGGGGAAGCCTTGCAACAGCGCACTTCCCACATTCACCGCCGCCAGAGCCAGCAATTCTCGGTTGGCCTCCAGACGTTGGTTGCTGCGGTGCGCAAAGCCCCGCCCTGTGAGCACCATGTCGGAGTAGCCCACCAGGGCAATGCCCAGGGCGCCTGCAAGCAGGGGCTGCAGCTCTTGCAAGTTGTCGATGGCGATGGGAAACCGGGGCCAGGGGAGCCCCGCGGGGATGGCGCCGATCAAGGCGACACCTCGCTGCTCCAGGTGCAGAGGGGGCACGGCCCCCGTGGCCAGCAACACGGCCACCAGGGGGCCTGGCCAGCCAGGCGCCCAGCGCCCCAGCGCCAACATCAGGGCCAGGGCCGCCAGCGCCAGCGCCAGCGTGGGGCCATGAACGCTTCCTTGCACCATCAGCCGTTGCTGCACCGCCTCCACCAGCGTGTCGGCCCGCAGCCCGGTTCCTGTCAGGGCATGAAGCTGGCCGCACACCATCAGCACCGCCACGCCCGTCATGTAGCCCACCAGGATGGGTTTCGACAGCAGATCCGCCAAAAAACCAAGCCGCAAGGAGGCGCCGAGGGCACAGAGGACCCCCACAAGCAGCGCCAGGAGGCTGGCCGTGGCGGCATGGCGATCGGGGTTGCCCGCTGCCAGGGGGCCCACCACGGCCGCTGTCATCAGGGCGGTGCTGGTCTCCGGCCCCACCGAGAGCTGCGGAGAGGTGCCCAGAAGGGGATAGAGCAGCATGGCCGCCAACATCGCCCAGAGGCCCGCCACCGGCGGCAGACCAGCCAGTTCGCCATAGGCCAGGCACTGGGGCACCAGGTAGGCCGCCACCGTCAATCCAGCGAGGAGGTCGCCCCGTTTCACGGGACTCACACGTTGAAGAGAAACTCCATCACATCCCCTTCGGCGACCACATAATCCTTGCCTTCACTGCGCAGCCAGCCCCGGTTGCGGGCTTCCACCAGGGAGCCGGCCTCGAGGAGTTGGCTGCAGCCGATCGTCTGGGCACGGATGAAGCCCCGTTCGAAGTCGGTGTGGATCACACCAGCGGCCTGGGGCGCGGTCATGCCGGCGCGAATCGTCCAGGCGCGGGTTTCCTTTTCGCCGGTGGTGAAGTAGGTGCGCAGGCCGAGAAGGTCGTAGGTGGCCCTGATCAGGCCCTTGAGCCCCCCCTCGTTCACGCCGAGGCCTTCCAGAAACTCCAGGCGCTCCTCCTCCGGCAGGGCGACCAGCTCGGCCTCCACCTGGGCAGAGATGGCCACCGCAGCCGCTCCCTCCCGCTCCGCCAGCGCCCCAACCGCCTCCGTGAAGGCGTTCCCCCCCGCCAGATCGTCTTCGCTCACGTTGGTGGCGTAGATGATTGGCTTGGCGGTGAGCAGCCCGAGGGGCTTCACCAATGCGGCCTCCTCCTCGCTGAGCGAGACGTTTCGGGCGGCACCCCCGGCTTCCAACACGTCCTGCAGCCGGGCGAGCGCTGCGTCTTCCAGTTGGGCCTCTTTGCTGGTGCGCAGCTGCTTCTTGAGGCGCTCACGCCGTTTTTCGATCTGGGCGAGGTCGGCGAGCCCCAGCTCCAGGTTGATCACCTCCGCATCTCGCACGGGGTCGACCGATCCCGAAACATGGATCACCTCCCCATCTTCAAAACAGCGCACCACGTGCACGATGGCATCCACCTCTCGGATGTTGGCCAGAAACTTGTTGCCCAAGCCCTCCCCCTGGCTGGCCCCTTTGACCAACCCGGCAATGTCCACGAATTCCACCCGGGTGGGAATGATCTCGCGGGAGCGGGAGAGATCGCTGAGTTGCTGCAAGCGCCCATCGGGCACGGCCACGATCCCTGTATTGGGCTCAATGGTGCAGAAAGGGAAGTTGGCCGCCTGGGCCTGGGCATTGGCCACAAGGGCGTTGAAAAGGGTGGACTTGCCAACGTTGGGCAAGCCGACGATTCCGGCTTTGAGCATGGACGGGAATCTAGGCGCCGCAGATCCTCCCTTCAGCCGCGAGACTGGTAGAACATCCGGCTTGACCATGTCTGCACCGCGTCCGATTCGCGCCCTCGAGCCGGTGGCTCCCCCCCCGGTCGTGGTGCCGTCCCCTCCCCGTGCCCTGCCCCTGCGGCCTCCCCGCTCGAGGCGGCCCCTGTGGATTGGCCTGGCTGCCCTGTTGGCTCTGCTGATCGGTCTGGGGCTTTGGCAGCGCCAGCGCACGGCCGGCCGAGAGAACATCGCCCCCTTCACGGTGCTTGCCCGCAGCGGCAGCCTGCCGGGGGTGGTGACGGCCAATGGCGAGCTGGATGCGGTGGAGCGGGTCAACGTCAGCCCCAAGAGGCAAGGACAGCTGATGAAGCTGCTGGTGCAGGAGGGTGAGCAGGTGGCGGAAGGCCAGCCGCTTGCCTTGATGGATGCGGGAGATCTGCGGGATCGGCTCGAGGAACTCCAGGCCAACTTGCTCTCCGCTCAGGCCGAGCTGGAGCGCAGCCGCAGTGAATTGGCCCGCAACCTTCCGCTTTACCGCCAAGGAGCCATCAGCCTCAACGACCTCCAGCGCTATCAGGCTGAATACGAGGTGAAGCGGATGGCGGTGGCCGCAGCGCAGCAGCGGATCCAGCAACGGCAGGTGGAGCGCAATGAGCTGATCGTTCGTGCGCCTTTCGCGGGGGTGATCTCCCAACGTTTCGCGGAACCCGGCGCCTTTGTGACCCCCACCACCACGGCGTCGGCCACGGCAGGGGCCACCAGCTCATCCATCGTGGAACTCTCCCAGGGGCTGGAGGTGATCGCCAAGGTGCCGGAAAGCGATCTCGGTCGCCTCCGCGTCGGTCTCCCGGCGGATGTGCGTGTGGATGCCTTTCCGGATCGTCGCTTCCCTGCCCGGGTGCGGCAGATTGCCCCCCGCGCTGTGAAGCTCAACAACGTCACCTCTTTCGAGGTGAAGTTGGCGCTGATCAATCCACCTCCCGAGCTGCGGATCGGCATGACAGCTGATGTGGACTTCAAAACTGGAGCCCTGCCAGCCCGCACCCTGGTGCCCACCGTGGCTGTGGTGACCGAGAAGGGCCGGCCGGGCGTTCTCCTGGTGGGGAAAGATCGTCAGCCCACTTTCCAAGCAGTGGAGCTGGGGGTGAGCAGCGGCAAAGACACCGAGATTCTCACGGGCCTGGAGCCAGGCACCCGCGTGTTCATCGATCTGCCGCCGTGGGCGAAGCAGAAGAAGCCATGAAACGCCGGGCCGCGGCAAGGATGCGGCCGCTGGCATAGCCATCACCGAAGGGATTGTGGGCCTGGGCCATCGCGGCGTAGGCCTCGGGATCCTGCAGAAGTTTGCTGGCTTCCGCCACAATCGAGGTGCTTTCCGTGCCCACGAGTCGGGCTGTGCCGGCATCGATGGCCTCTGGCCTTTCGGTGGTGCGACGCAACACCAACACCGGTTTGCCCAGGGCAGGAGCTTCCTCCTGCAGGCCACCCGAGTCGGTGAGCAGAAGGGTGCAGCCCCGCATCGCTGCCACCAGCCGGTCGTAGTCCAGTGGCTCGGTGAGGAAAGCCCGGGGGTGCTGCCCCAGTAGGGCTTGGAGGGGCTCCCTCACGGTCGGGTTGCGGTGCAGGGGTAGCAGCAGGGCAGTGTCCGGAAACAAGTCCAACAGGGCCAAAAAGCCTCGGCCGATCTGCTCCAGTCGTTCGCCCCAGTTTTCCCGCCGGTGCACCGTGGCGAGAAGCACGCGCTGATGGTTCCAGTCAAGCCCTGGCACCTCCCACGTCGGCGCGGTTTCCGCCATCTGCAAAAGGGCATCGATCACCGTGTTGCCGGTGGTGATGGTTTCCCCCACCACCCCCGAGGCCCTCAGGTTGGCCGCAGAGCGCTCGGTGGGGGCGAAATGCAGCACGGCCAATTGGGAGATCAGCCGTCGGTTGGCCTCCTCCGGGAAGGGATCGAAGAGGTTGTCGGTGCGCAGCCCGGCTTCCACATGCCCCACAGGGATTTGCTCGTAGAAGGCGGCCAACGCGCTCGCAAAGGCGGTGGTGGTGTCTCCTTGCACCAGCACCAGGGAGGGCCGATGGTTGCGGAACTCCTCCTTCAAACCTTGCAGGGCGGCGCAGGTGACGTGCGTGAGGGTCTGCTGCGGGGTCATCAGGGCCAGGTCATGGTCGGCCTTGAGGCCAAACAGGTCCATCACCTGGCTCACCATCTCGCGGTGTTGGCCCGTCAGCACCACCCGGGTACGGAAATCGTCCGCGTTTTGAAACGCCCGGATCACGGGAGCGAGCTTGATGGCTTCTGGGCGTGTGCCCAAAACGATGGTGACCAGCGGCTGGTCACCGGCAGCAGGGGACAAGGCCTGGTTGCAGACTTTGGAATCCTAGGGATGGCTCTCCAAGACACCTGCGGCGGCCGATCGGCAAATTCGGCCCAGCAATGGCACCATGGACCCTACTACTGAGTTGATCCCATGGCCCAATCCCCTTCCTCGCAGCGCACGAACGCACCCACCTCCTCAGCCCCAATGGTGGGAGGTCCTCCGGCCCCCCCTCCACCGCCGCCACCGCATGCCAGCCCGCGCGCAGCTGGCCAGGAGCCATCGGCTGGCGTCCATGGAATTCCTGCGCAGCTGCCAAGCTCGATGGAAGGGATTGTGCGCATCGCCTTTACCAACCATTTTTCCGATATTCATCTTGGGGTCGGTGAAGAGCCCCGTTATCGCAACCGGGGTGAGATTGTGCGCACGGGTTGGCCAGTGACAGACAAAACCACCTTTCGAGAATGGCTCCGCCAAATTCTGGAGCCTTCAGATGTCGACACCTTTCATCGCGAAAAAGAATATGACGGCTCTTACAGTTTTCCTTTCGTGCGGGTGCGAATAAATGTTCTCGAAACTCTGCGGGGCAGCGCCATGGTGTTGCGCTTGATTCCCTCAACAATGCCCACAATGGAGCAGTTGAATCTTCCGCCTCAATTAAAAACGTTGGCCGAACGCCCCAAGGGGTTGTTTTTGGTGACGGGGCCTACTGGTTCCGGCAAGAGCACAACTTTGGCGGCGATCATTAACTATATCAATTCAAACATGAAACGCCATATCCTTACGATTGAAGACCCCGTTGAGTTTGTGCACGAAAGCAAGCGTTCTCTTGTTCGCCAGCGGGAGGTTGGCCAGCACACCAAGTTGTTTCACAACGCCCTACGCGCTTCGCTCAGGGAAGACCCTGATGTGATTCTGATCGGTGAGATCCGTGATCAGGATACGCTCACGACGGCGATTGAGGCCTCTCAGACAGGGCATCTCGTCTTCGGAACCCTGCACACCAATTCCGCAGTGCGCACTGTGGAGAGGGTGTTGGGGATGTACCCACCCCAGGAGCAAGAGAGTGTGCGCCGCTCGATTTCAGAGGCGCTCCTGGCGGTGCTCTCTCAGGGTTTGATCAAAACGACGGATGGAAAACGGGCCGGTTTTTTTGATTTCTTCGTCAATACAGATGCCTGTCGCGATTATATCCAGCGTGGTCAGCTCGATGAGATTGAAGCCATCATGTCGCGCAGTTCTTTTGATGGAATGGTCACCATCAATCAATCCCTCGCTCAGCTGGTCAATGAAGGCCGCGCCACCGCCGAGGAGGCCATGCATCACAGCCTCAAGCCGAATGAATTAGCCCAAGCCCTGCGGGGGAGGCTCTAGCTGTGATGGGCTAGCCGGGCCACGATCAACACCGTGAGACCCACGGAGAGCCCAAGCATCGCCAGCCTTCCATTCCAGATCTCTGCTTGCGGGGTGAATCCCCGACGCCAGGCATTGAGCTCCTCCTGGGACACTTGGAGGGGCTGGCCTTCAGCCTCCAGTGGTTGCGCGTTGGCTGGAGGCCCCTCTGGGGAATCCAGTGGCGGGCGAGCCGATGACATGGCTGTAGCCCACCTCGAGCTGGGCCTTGAAAAGAAAAGAAAATCTACTGGATCTCCCGCCGCTCTTCCGGCTCGGGCTCGAATGCGGCGTCTGGCGCTCGACAGCGGATCGGCTCTAAAAGCAGGGCTCCTCCCCGTAGAGGCGATCGGCCTCCTCAAGGGGAAACCGGGCCGCCACCCCGAGATGGATGGAGCTGGTTTGCCCTGCCAGCAGACGATGCAACGCCGCCCGTCCAATCATTGCGGCGTTGTCCGTGCAGTAGGCCAGGGGAGCCACCCGCCAGTTGATCCCCCGGGCTGAGGCCTGCTCCTGTATGCGGTGGCGCAGCCGCTGGTTGGCTGCCACCCCTCCCACCAGCACAAGGCTGTCGAGCCCTTCGTCTTCGGCGCAGCGCAGGCTGCGCTCCACCAGCACTTCGGCCACCACCCCCTCAAAACTGGCAGCCAGATCCGCCACAGGCAGAGGATCGCTGCTCTCCTTCAACCTTTCCACCTGGCGCCAGACCGCTGTTTTCAGCCCGCTGAAACTGAAGTCGTAAGGGTGGAACCCTCCCCCGGGGAGCGACACCCTGCCTTTCGGAAAGGCGAACCGCCGATCCTCCCCACCCCTGGCTGCCCGTTCGATGGCCGGCCCCCCCGGATACCCCAGGCCTAACAGCCGAGCCACCTTGTCGAAGCATTCACCAGCCGCATCATCCCGGCTGCGCCCCAGGCGTTGGTAGCGGCCTGGCGCTTCCACCCTGATGAGCTCGCTGTGCCCTCCGCTCACGAGCAGCACCAGATGGGGGAAGGGTGGCGGCTTGGCTTCCAGCCAGGCTGAACAGAGGTGACCTTCCAGGTGGTGCACCCCCAAAAAAGGCTTGCTGTGCAGCCGGGCCAGGGTGCGGCCCATCACGGAACCCACCAGCAAGGCTCCCACCAGCCCTGGAGTCACGGTGGCGGCGATGGCGTCGACGGCCTCCAGGGGGTGCCCACTCTCCTGCTGCACCCTGGCGATGAGCGACGGGAGGGCCTCCAGATGCCGGCGGGAGGCGATCTCAGGAACGACCCCACCCCAGCGGGCATGCTCCTCCACCTGGGAGGCCACCGCAGACGCCAGCACGCCTTCTTCGGACACGATGGCTGCGGCCGACTCGTCACAACTTGTTTCGAGGGCCAGAACTGATGGCATGGGGCCCAAGGCCCTCCCCTACTCTCCGCCATGACATCTTGACCCGCGGCCCCCTCCATGCGCCGTCTCTTCGCCGTTCTCCTCACCGCCTTCCTGCTCTTTGGATGGGCGCCCGCGGCCCATGCCGACATCGGTGGGCTCACCCCCTGCACGGAAAACGTCCGTTTTCAGCAGCGAGCAGGGGCTGCCAAGACAGACCAAGCCAAAGCTCGCTTCAAGCTCTACAGCCAAGCCCTCTGTGGCACCGATGGTTTGCCCCACCTCATCGTTGATGGGCGCTGGAGCCATGCCGGTGACTTCATCATTCCTGGCATTGCCTTTCTCTACATCGCTGGTTGCATCGGTTGGGCTGGTCGCGCCTATTTGATCGCCGTTCGTGGTGCGAAAGATGCCACCATGAAGGAAATTCAAATTGATCTTCCTTTGGCGTTCAAAAGCACTCTCGATGCTGCGAGCTGGCCCCTGGCCGCGCTGCGGGAATTCACCAGCGGCAAGTTGGTAGAGGCCGACAGCAAGGTCACCGTTTCCCCCCGTTGATCACGGCTCCTTCAGCCCATGGCTGGACGACCGCCTTCAATCTTCCTCCAAAGAAACCAATTGACCCTTTGTCTGAATGACACCATGAAAAAGTTTCTCACTACAGCTCCGGTATTTGCGGCGATCTGGTTCACCATCACTGCCGGAATCATGATCGAATTCAATCGTTTCTATCCCGATCTTCTCTTCCATCCTCTTTAAGGCCAGAAGTCCAGATCCAGGCATGACGAGAAACGGCCCTTTACGGGCCGTTTTTTATGGCCGCCTCTCCATCTGCCCTTCCCCATCTTCGATCAGCCGCCTGGCGTTTGCCCGAGCCCCATGAGGTTTTCCAGCTCTCGACGGGCTGTTTCCAGATCCGCATTCACGAGCACCGCATCGAATTCACCCGCCGCGGCCAGTTCCTCACTCGCCCGTGCCAGACGCCTCTGGATGGCCTCCTCGGTATCGGTGCCACGCCCTCGGATGCGCCGCTCAAGCTCCTGAAAAGAGGGGGGAGCGACGAAGATTTGCAATCCGGCTGGAAAGCTGCACCGCACCTGGCGAGCGCCCTCGAGCTCGATTTCCAGCAACACCGGCTGTCCAGTCGCCAGGCGCCTCTCGACAGCCCCCCGAGGGGTGCCGTAGTGATGTCCTGCGAAGGTGGCCCACTCCAGAAAGCCTCCCTCCTTGACCAGCTCCTGGAAGCGCTCTTGGGAAAGAAAGAAGTAGTGCTCGCCCTCCACCTCGCCCTCGCGGGCGGATCGGGTGGTGGCTGAAACCGAGAGCCAAAGCTGTGGATGGCGCTCCAGCAAGCCGCGCACCAAGGTGCCCTTGCCCACCCCACTGGGTCCCGAGAGCACCGTGAGTCGTCCAGCCGGGCTTGGCTTGGTTTCGCTTGGGGGGATGGAAGCCTGGCTCATCCTTTCGGCAGCATTGGCCGCACAGTAAAGGTCATCCTCTCTGTCCGCCCATGGGCCAATCCTCGCCCCACCCACGCCCCCAGCCGATCGATGCCACCACCTTGCGTGCCCTGGTGGCTGAGCTGCGCGGCGCCTTGGTGCCCAGCCGCTTTGAGAAGGCGCAGCAGTGTGATGGCCAGACCGTGCAACTCGCCCTGCGCCATCTGGAGGGGGTGCAATGGCTTGAACTCAGCTGGATGGCGGAAGCCCCGCGCCTGCTGGCGATCCCCCCGCCTGCCCGGCAGGGGGAGGGGAGCACCCTTGCCCGCCAGCTCCAACACGGGCTCCGCGGACTGGCTCTGGTGGCGATTTGTCAGCAGGGCTGGGAGCGGGTGGTCAGCCTCGATTTTGCGGCGCGTCCTGGCGAACCGTTCCAGCGACAGCTGGTGGTGGAACTGATGGGGCGCCACAGCAACCTTTTCTTGCTGAATGGCCAGCGCCAAGTCATCGCCCTGGCACGCCAGGTGCGCCCGGAACAGTCCAGGTGGCGGCCCATCGGCACGGGTGATCTCTACACACCTCCACCGCCGTTACGGGGAGAACCTCCCCGGTCAGAGGAAGCCCAGGAGGACTGGAAACGCCGCCTGCACACCCTCCCCCAACCCTTGGCGGAGGCCTTGATGGAGGCCTATCAGGGGGTGAGCCCAGCCCTGGTCCGTCAACTTCTGCAGGCCCCCATCGAGGGCGGCATGACCCTGGCTGGTGATGAGCGGGTCAGTCAGTTGGGGGAGGAGCACTGGGCGGAGCTTTGGCAGCGCTGGCAAACCTGGCTGAGAGCTGTGGAGGAGCAGCGCTTTGCCCTGCGTTGGGGGGAGCAGGGCAGCTACAGCTGCTGGCAGGCGGCAGCCAGCGATCACCCCAGCCTTGGGCCGCTGCCGATCCATTCGGCTTTGGCCGCCGCTACACACGCCTGGTTGGTGGCCCGAGGCCTGACGGAGAAGCGTCGCTCCTTGCACCATCGGCTGGAAGCTCTCAACGAGCGGGAGCAACGTCAGCTTGCTGAGCAAGAAGCCCTTCTCGAGGCTGCCGCCGGCAGTGAACAGCTCCAAAGCCAGGCCGATGGCCTCCTCTGCCTTCCCTCTCCAACCAAGGAGCACATCCTGGAGGCTCAAGCGCTCTACAAACGTGCCAGGAAGCTGCGGCGTTCCGTCGCGGTCATCACCCTCCGTCTTGAGGCCCATCGGCAGCGGCAGGCCTGGCTTGAAGAAGCCCTGCTGTTTGTGGATCAGGCGGATCAGAGTGATCAGCTGGCGGCTTTGGAAGAGGATCTGCAGCTGCAGGAGACCAGAGCCAAACCCGCAACCAAGGAGCGGCCGCGCCAACGGCCGAGGGGGGATGCGCAAGGGTCATTGCTCCAACCTCTGGAGCTGCGCTCACCCTCGGGCTTGTGCCTTCAGGTGGGTCGCAATCACCGGCAAAACGATTGGATCAGCCTGCGACAGGCTCGGCGTGGTGATCTGTGGTTTCACGCCCAGGAGGTGCCCGGCAGCCATGTGGTGCTCAAGGCTTCAACGGGCCCCACGGCGGAAGCTGATCTGGAGGCCGCGGCCGATTTGGCCGCCCATTTCAGTCGAGGCCGGGGGAACGCACGGGTGCCGGTGGTGATGGTGCCAACGGAGGCTCTCCAGAGACTCCCAGGCAGCACCGCTGGCACGGTGCGCCATCGCGGTGGCGAGATTCTTTGGGGCCAGCCTGAGCGGGCTCGGCGCCTGCTGGGTGCTCCCTAAGCTCCATGCATCATGTCCATGCCTGAAGCCACACCTCTCTCCGCCCCTGCGGAACCTCCTTCTCCAGACTCCTCCACCCTCCCTGTGTCCGGAGCCCTGGGCTTCGATGACGACTTCCCTGGCGAGGTGGAGATGAGCCTGGTGGAGCATCTCGAGGAGCTGCGCCGCCGCATTCTGCGAAGCCTTCTGGTGCTCCTCGTGGCCGCGGCAGGGGCCTTGCTGGTGGTGCGGCCCCTGGTTCGCCTTTTGGAGCAGCCGGCAGCGGGGATCCGCTTTTTGCAACTGGCGCCAGGTGAGTTCCTGTTTGTCTCCCTCAAGGTGGCTGGATACGCGGGATTGGTGATGGCATTGCCCTGGTGGCTGTTTGAGGGTTTGGCCTTTGTGTTGCCTGGCCTCACGCGCCGAGAGCGCCGTTTGCTTGCTCCTGCTGTTGCCGCATCCAGTGTGCTCTTCTTCGCCGGCCTCGCCTTTGCCTGGTGGGCCCTTGTTCCAGCGGCGTTGAGATTTTTGCTGAGCTACGGGGCCGATGTGGTGGAGCCACTCTGGTCGATTGAGCGCTATCTGGATTTTGTGCTGCTGCTGATGGTGGCGACGGCCTTAGCCTTTCAGTTGCCGGTGTTGCAGCTCGTTCTGGGTGCCTTCGGGCTGATCAATGCCAGAACAATGTTGAAGGCCTGGCGTTGGGTTGTGCTGATCAGTGCCTTGGCGGGGGCGGTACTGACCCCTTCCACCGATCCCATCACGATGTTGTTGTTGTCGGGAGCGATCACACTGCTCTATCTCGTTGGCGCAGGCCTAGTAGCGCTTTCTCAGTCAACAGTCGAGTTCCAAGCAAGGCCCCCACAAGAAAAAAAGGCATCGCAATTGAAATAAACCGAAGTTCCATCAGACCAGCAATCATAAAACTACTTAAGCTAGCAAGCTCAAACGTGCGAACCAGGACGTAGGCACAAGAAATAAAGCAAAAGAATGAAATCCAATCGTTGCCCTGCAGCGTGCTCTGTAGAAAAAGAGGCCGGCAAGCACCAAGAATGAAGCCTGCAAGAAACAGCATTAAGAGCAGAAGCCTTGCAGCAAAAATCAAGCCCGCCACGACAGTGGATGTGGGACGTTGCAGAGCGTAGGGCACTGTATAAAATTGGGAACCATCTGTGTTCCACCAGTAATAAGAGACACGGATGATCGGATTGATTAGGTAATGCCTAATTGGATGACGCCTAATTTTTTCCTGGGTTAATTGGAGAAATTCCGAATTAGTCTCGGCAGTTGGAGCTAAAAAATAGCGCTGCTTCCATTTGTTCATGATTGCAGCAAAGGATTTTTTTTCAGCATCGCTGTCAAAGGCCTTGGCTGGATAGTTATCGACCGTCCATAAATCCTTCTGCGAGAAAAAGGCAAACACCTCATATTCAGCCGGCGTTGCTGGCCAGGTTCTGATCCAGCCAAAGTAGCCCTCGTGATCCCGGTCGTTATTGAAGATTCCGAATTGCCCTGAGCTGGCTAGCTGATAGCTAGACATCAGTAATGGTATGGCGATATAAGAAAGAAGCAGAACGATTATTTTGGGCCATCGCCAGCGCAGGTATCCATCGGCAAAGAAGGCTAAGTAAATGGCTAAGGTCGCAAGCAAAAAAGTATTGAGCACCAAGACGTCGGACCGCAAAATGGAAGCGAGGCCCAGGCTGACTCCGGCCAGTGCCATGCCAAGCAGCGCAACGAGTTTGCGCTGACGCCTAAACAGAAAAAAGCTGAGGGTGAGAAAACCTGCGAAGCTGAAGAAAGAGACGAATTGTTCACTGTATATTGTGCGGCTCCATATGCCTGTGAAGGGTTGCAGCAAGATCAAGGCCCAAGAGCTAATCAAGACAACCGGCTTCGCTTTGACAAGAATTTTTTTGGCTAGCCAACAAAGCGCAAGAACAACAGAAAAGTCAAGCCATTGTTGAAATCGGCCAATGCGGTGTAGTGCTGCTGTTTGATCTTTATAGACATTAAACCAGGCGAGCAGCCATCCGTAACCATTGGGCTGGATGGAAAGAGGGGGAAGAATTCGATGTTTGCCAATGAAAAGTGCCGTCTTCATATAACTCACGCCGTCCCCAGACAACGAAAAACTCGTGTGGAGATAGGTTGCCAGTCTGAACAAAATCAGAAGAATCAGGACAATCCATGCAGAGACGGGAAGGCCGCACAGGAGCCTGGGCTGATTTGTAAAACTATTTACAGAAAGTGCTGGTCTTGGTGTCACAAAAGGAATTCGCTTTCCCTGCCCGGTGGTAATTGTAAGGGTAGGGAGAGCGCTTTCCCCAGGCGAGGGCGATCTTCGACAGTGTGTAGCCACTCTCTCACCTGGCGGGCGACGCCAAGGCCATTGAGTGACAAAACAATATCAGCGATTTTTTCGCCATAGGTTTCAGCTGTCATCGGAAATGACTGTTGCTCCAGATGGCCCCACATCACATGCAGGTAGAGACGGCCTTGCCGCCGCACAAGGTTCAGGTCGTAGGAGGCCTGCCAGCGCTGCCGGAGCAAGTTGATCACTTCAGAAGCGTTTAAAGCGGCCTCGGCTTCCGACATTGGCCCCTTCAAGGAGCTTCCACTTTGCCGGTTCGAGGGGGGGCGGCATGCCTTCCTCAGCCTTGCGCTGGCTGAATCGTGAAGCCTTCCATCGGACGAGCTCTGCAGCTCCCGGCTGGGACCAGGCGCAGTTCATAATGGCCGGGCGCTGCCTGCTAACTCCAGTACCGCCATATGACGCAATTTCCTGCCGCTTCTCCCTCCGCTGACGTGCCCGGCATGGGTCGCCGGCAGTTCATGAATCTGCTCACGTTCGGCACGATCACTGGGGTGACCCTGGGAGCCCTCTATCCGGTCGCACGCTATTTCATCCCACCCAAGGCGGCTGGTGGGGGTGGTGGCACCACGGCCAAAGACGAATTGGGGAACACCGTGACGGCCAGCGGCTGGCTCGCCAACCACAAGGAAGGTGACCGCAGCCTTGTCCAGGGCCTCAAAGGCGACCCCACCTATCTGATCGTGGAAGGACCTGAGGCGATCGGCAATTACGGCATCAACGCCATCTGCACCCACCTGGGCTGTGTCGTGCCTTGGAATAGTGGTGCCAACAAGTTCATGTGCCCCTGTCACGGCAGCCAATACGACGCCACGGGCAAGGTGGTGCGCGGACCCGCCCCCCTGTCCCTGGCTTTGGCTCATGTGTCTGTCGATAACGACACGGTTTTTGTGAGCCAGTGGACAGAAACCGACTTCCGTACCGGTGACGCCCCCTGGTGGGCCTGATCGGCCAAGCCCCATTCTCCCCTGCTCCCCCTGTTTGCCTGCCCTCGCCGTTCCACCCATGCGTCGTTCCCTTCAAACCCTCTTCGGCAGCTTCGTTTCTCTCGCTCTTGCCCTCGGCGTTGTGCTTGGCGGGGCCTCTCCTACCTGGGCCTACCCCTTTTGGGCCCAACAGAATTACGCCAGCCCACGGGAGGCCACCGGCAAACTGGTGTGTGCCAACTGCCACCTCGCCAAGAAGGTGACTCGGGTGGAGGTGCCGCAGGCCGTTTTCCCAGACACGGTGTTCAAGGCAGAAGTGAAGATTCCTTACGACGCCTCCGTGAAACAGGTGGCAGGTGATGGTTCTCCCACGGGTCTCAACGTGGGTGCCGTGGTGATGCTTCCTGAAGGTTTCAAGCTCGCACCACCGGAGCGCTTGAGCGAGGAACTCAAGGAGGAGACTTCCGGCATTTATTACACCCAATACAGCGAGACCCAGCCCAACATCCTCTTGGTCGGTCCCCTGCCTGGTGAGCAGCACCAGACCATCGTCTTCCCGATCCTCTCGCCGGATCCTGCTTCGGATAGCAACATTCATTTCGGCAAATATCAGTTGCATGTTGGCGGCAATCGTGGCCGCGGCCAGGTGTACCCCACGGGCGAAAAGAGCAACAACGGTTTGTTCACCGCCCCTGCGGCTGGCACGATTGCGGCGATCACTGAGGGTGAAAAGTCTTCCCAGGTGGTTGAGATCACCAAGGCGGATGGCACAAGTGTCATAGAAACCGTCCCCGCTGGTCCCAGCTTGGTGGTCAAGGTGGGCGATATCGTTGAGGCAGGTGCACCCCTGAGCAACGATCCCAACGTGGGTGGTTTCGGCCAGGTGGACGCGGAGGTGGTGCTACAGAACCCTGTCCGAATCTATGGATTGCTTGCATTCCTGGCTGCCGTTGCCCTGGCTCAAATCTTGTTGGTTTTGAAGAAGCGCCAGGTGGAAAAAGTGCAGGCGGCTGAGGGGATCATCTGAATCCCGAATTCCTGCCTTTGGCCATGTTCATCTCCCCAGGGTCTCAGCTCCAGCTGGGGCCCTTCAGTTTGCGTTGGTATGGCCTGCTCATCGCTACGGCGGTGGTGGTGGGTCTGGCCTTGGCTCGTCGCCTGGCCCGGCGCCGGGCCATCGATCCCGCTTTGGTGAGTGACCTCCTGCCCGTCCTCGTGATCGGGGCCGTGCTTGGGGCCCGGATCTACTACGTGTTGTTGGAGTGGCGTCACTATCGCGGCCAATGGCCGGAAATGCTGGCTGTCTGGCATGGGGGCATTGCCATTCACGGCGCACTGATTGGCGGCACCCTGGCCACGATCTTCTTCTGCCGATGGCGTCGCCAGCCCTTTTGGCCCCTGCTGGATGTGCTCATGCCAGCGGTGGCCCTGGGGCAAGCGATCGGCCGCTGGGGCAATTTCTTCAATTCCGAGGCCTTTGGCCTGCCCACCCAGCTGCCCTGGAAACTCACCATCCCCCCCTCCCATCGACCCCCTGAGTTTTTGGATCAGGCCACCTTTCATCCCACCTTTCTGTACGAGTCCCTTTGGAACTTGGCTGTGTGCGTCCTGCTCCTGGTGCTCTTTCGGCAGGCCAGCCGAGGCCGGGTGGAGCTCAGGCCCGGTGCCCTCAGCTGCGTGTATTTGATGGCTTACAGCTCTGGCCGGCTCTGGATCGAGGGCCTGCGTCTCGATCCGCTTTGTCTTTTTTCCCAACCACCTTTCTGCGCTGGAGGTTTGCGTATGGCCCAGCTGGTGAGCCTGCTCCTCATCCTGCTCGGCGGCTTGGGCCTCTGGTGGCTCTACGGCCGTCGCCTTGCCCTTCCCGATCCAGCCGGGGTGACGTCATGAGTGAGCCCACTCTTCCGCCCGTTCAGATCGTTGGGGCTGGCCCCGGCGCTCCCGATCTTCTGACCCTCCGGGCAGCCGAGGCCATCCAGCAGGCCCAGGTGCTCCTCTGGACGGATTCCTTGGTCAACCCGCGCATTGTGGCCTTGGCTCCACCGGATTGCGAGCGCATCCCCACCAGCACCCTCACGCTTGAGGAGGTCATCGCAGCCCTGGTGCAACGGGCCCGAGCGGGCTTGCGGGTGGTGCGTCTCCACGATGGGGATCCTTGCCTCTACGGCGCCCTGGCTGAGCAGATCTGTCGCCTGGCCGAAGCGGGGTTGGAGGTGGAGGTGGTGCCAGGCCTCAGTGCCTATCAGGCCACGGCTGCGGCCCTCCAAAGTGAGTTGACCTTGCCAGGGGTGGTGCAAACCATCGTGCTGAGTCGTGCGGCTGGGCGCACCGGCATGCCAGAGGGCGAATCCTTGGCCAGTTTGGCGGCTCTGCGCGCCACGCTTTGTCTCTACCTCAGTGCCCGCCATGTGGAAGAGGTGCAGGAGGAGTTGCTCCGCCACTACCCCGCTGACACCCCAGTGGCGATTGGTTACCGAGTGAGCTGGCCGGATCAGTGGCTTCAGGTGGTGCCCCTCCAGCAGATGGCCGCCACCAGCCAACAGCGCGGTCTGATCCGCACCACCCTCTACGTGGTCAGCCCAGCTCTGGCGGGGGCAGGCCAGGCCCGCTCTTTGCTCTATTCCGCAGAGCATCACCACCTGTTTCGCGGTGGGGCCTAGCCCTCAACCCCTGCTGCGGCCATACCGTGGACGCGCCCCCGCTCCGACCGCAGGTGTCTGCCTCTGCTCCTTCAGCCACGGCCGCATCGTCGCCGCTCAAGTGCCTTGATCAAGCGCTCTTTGATGCGGTCTCAGCCGAGGCCCGCCTCTCGCCCCGCCTGCGCCGGAATCACAACCTCCATGCCGAGCCGGAGCTGGTGCAGCGCTTCCTGAATGTGATGCAGCCCGGCACCTATGTCCGCCCCCATCGACATCTGCGCTCGACAGCGGGGACGGGTTTTGAATGTTTTGTCGTCCTGCAGGGAGCCATGGGTTTGCTGCTGCTTGATGGCCAGGGGGAGGTGATCGAGGCGCTCCACCTCGATGGCCAGGGCCCCCTGCGGGGCGTGGAGCTTCAAGAGGGCCTCTTCCATACCCTGGTGGCCCTCAAGCCCGACACCGTGATGTTCGAAATCAAGCAGGGGCCCTACCAGCCTGCCAGTGACAAGGACTTTCTGTCGGCTTTCCCGGCGGAGGGCACGCCTGAGGCCAGGGTCCAGGAAGCCAGTTGGCGTCAGCGTTTTCTTTCAGCGGAGTGAGAGTTGGGCGCGGTGGCAGAAGCTGCACGTGCCCCAAAGGGCCATCTCCCCCGTGGGTGCAGGCCGCTGGCACTTGGGGCAGTCGGCCTGGCCGTGCACATCCATCCGGCTGGGATGCCGCGCCCAGACATCCTCCTCCAACTCGCCGCCGGCCGCTGGCAGGGGATGGGCGTGATGTTGTTGCACTCGCACCTCCCGCACGGGAAAGCCGGCACCCCTCAGGGCCCCTAGCAATTGGTGACGGCTGTAGATCAACCCTTGCAGCCACGGCCCAGGCGCAGCGCCCACGGTGAGCACGCCGCCTTGCAATGTCAGGGGGCGGCAATGGGGCGCCAGCTGAGCACCAGCCAGGCGGGGCCAGGCCTGCCAGAGGGCGGCCAGGTGACCCTCCCGCTTCCACTGTTGTTGGAGATGGTCCAGACAGGAGGCGAGCCCAACGGCAGGAGCCGGCGGCGGAGGCAGCAGCAGGGAGACGTTTCCGATCACGCGCTGCTGCAGACCACTCTGTTGGCCTGAGGAGATGGAGGTTCGGCCCCTGCGCCTTCGGCCTCGAGGGGATGGAGCGTTGGACGTCATGGCCATCAAGCTACGGAGAAGCGGCTGAGATTGCTGCCATGGTTCGGCTACCACCAGAGCTCCATGACCCGCGCAGCGATACCTTCAGTAACGTAAACAGACCTCTGCCCCGGCCCATGGGCTTCTTCGATCGGCTCAGTCGCCTGCTCCGCGCCAATCTCAATGATTTGGTCAGCAAAGCAGAGGATCCCGCCAAGATTCTGGACCAGTCCTTGGCCGACATGCAGGCCGACCTGGTGAAACTGCGCCAGGCCGTGGCCACGGCCATTGCCAGCCAGCGCCGCTTGCAAAATCAGGCGGAACAGGCTGAGTCACAGGCCAAAGCCTGGTATCAACGCGCCGAAGTGGCCCTCCAGAAAGGGGAGGAATCCCTGGCCAAGGAAGCCCTCTCCCGTCGCAAGACCTATCAGGACACTGCCACCGCTCTGAACAATCAGATCGGCAGCCAGGCTGGTCAGGTGGAGACACTGAAAAAGAGCCTGACGGCTCTCGAAGCCAAGATCGCCGAGGCCAAAACCAAAAAAGACATGCTCAAAGCCCGCGCCCAGGCGGCCCAGGCCCAGGAGCAGCTGCAAACGGCGGTGAACAACCTTGGCACCAACAACGCCATGGCCGCCTTCGAACAGATGGAGGAGAAGGTGCTCAGCCTTGAGGCTCGCAGCCAGGCCGCTGCTGAGCTCGCCGGTTCTGATCTGGAATCCCAGTTCGCCGCCCTGGAGGGCAGCGATGTCGATGATGAATTGGCTGCCCTCAAACAGCGGCTCGAAGGGGGAGCCAATCCCATCCAACTGCCTGCGGCCAATGGCCCGGTTCCCCAGCTGGAGCCCGTCCAAGCCGCTGAGGTGGATGCGGAGCTTCAAGAGCTGAAACGTTCGATCGACAAGCTCTGAGCACAGGCCTCGACCCTCAGCATCGAGCTTGGTCGGACTCCATCCCGTAAACCAGCTCCATACAATCGGGCCTTCGCTGAGTGAATCCCGTGTCCGATCCTGTGACCTCTCATTCCTCCGGCGTGGTGGATTTCACCGATGCCAGCGTGGCGGCAGGAGCTCTCAGCCAATCCAACCTTCTCCTCTTGGATGTTTGGGCAAGTTGGTGCGGACCCTGCCGGCTGATGGCTCCGTTGATGGATTGGGCAGCCGCAACCTACGGCGATCGCTTGCGGGTGGCCAAGCTGGATGCCGATCCCAACCCTCGCACCGTTGCAGATTTGGCTGTGAAGGGTCTGCCGACCCTGATCCTTTTTCGCGATGGCGTGGAACTGGCCCGCCATGAAGGCGCCATTCCCCAATCCCAGCTGAAGGCCTTTGTGGATGCCCATCTCTGAGCGGGTTGCCAAGCTGGGCAGTGGTGTTTTTGCTCGCAATGACCAACGCAAGGCGGCTTATGTGCAGGGCCGCCCCCTGCGCGATCCGGATCGGGATCCGGGCCCACTGATTGATTGTTCCCTGGGCTCCACCGATCTTGCGCCACCGGCGGTTGCCTTGCAGGCGATCACAGCTTCTCTTCAGCAACCCTCCAGCGCCGCCTACTGCCTTCACGCCGCCACCCTCCCCTTCCGCGAGTCGGCTGCCGCTTGGGTGGAGCGTCGCTTTGACGTCACGGTGGATCCGGAGCGGGAGGTGTTGCTCTTGATCGGTTCCCAGGAGGGCACAGCCCATCTTCCCTTGGCGGTGCTCAATCCCGGAGATCCCGCCCTGGTGCTGGACCCTTGCTATCCCTCCCACCTCGGCGGCCTCCATCTGGCCTCGGCGACCCCGCTCCGTCTTCCACTGGAGGCCGAGCGAGGTTGGCGTCCTGCGTTTGGAAGCTTGACCGAGAGCACCTGGGCTGCCTTGCGGCTGATGGTGCTGGGTTTTCCCCACAACCCCACGGCCACCACAGGCGACCAGAGCTGGCTCGAGGAGGCCATGGCGCGAGCCATCGATCACGATGTCGTGCTCGTCCACGACAATCCCTATGTGGATCTTGCTCTGGAAGGCACCGCTCCGGCCCTGTTGCGCCATAGCGACTGGCGCCGCTGCGGCATTGAGCTGTTCTCGTTTTCCAAGAGCTGGTGCTTGGGAGGCTACCGGCTTGCCTTTGCCGTGGGCTCTGAGCCTTTGATTTCAGCCCTGCGCCAGCTCAAGAGCGTGGTCGATTTCAACCAGTCTCAAGCCCTGCAGGCCGGAGCCATCGCCGCCCTTGAGCAGGCCCCAGACTGGCCGGACCAGTTGCGGCGGGTGTATCGGGAGCGTCGGGACGGCATGGCCATGGCCTTGGAGAGGGCTGGATGGGTTGTGCCGCGCCCCTCGATGGCGCTCTACCTCTGGTTGCCGGTGCCAGAAGTGGCTCGCCAACGGGGCCTCTCCTGTGAAGACTTTTGTGCCGCCCTGTTGGAGGCCACGGGTGTGTGCCTCACGCCTGGGCAAGGATTTGGCCCCGGCGGTGAGGGATGGCTTCGCCTGGCCCTGGTGCACCCTTTGGACACGCTCCAGGAGGCTGCCGCAAGGATGGGCCGCTGGTTGGCTGATCTGTGAGGCCTCAGCAACCCTGGCAGTTGCAGACCTTGGCGGTGTGTGCAAGCACGGAACGGGAGCTGGAGCGCTGGTTGGCCCAGCGATCGGTAGGGGTTTGCTTGCGTCTGGAGCGCCCTCGGGTTGTGCTGGCCCGCCGCCAACGTTTCGGCCATGGCCAGTACGGCAGGAGCTGGCAGTCACCGCCGGGAGGCATCTGGCTGAGTGCCGCCTTGCCTTGGGCCCCGCTGGAGCCCCAGGCCGCCGCACCTGGCCTGGCAGTCGCGGTGGGCCTGCTGCATCAGCTCGAGGCGTTGGGCCTGGAGGGACGCCTCAAGTGGCCCAATGATCTGTTGCTGCAAGGCACGGATGGGCAATGGCGCAAGTTGGCCGGCCTGCTCTCCGGCCTGCGGCTGCGAGGGGCCTCCGTGCGCTGGGCCCGGATTGGTCTCGGTCTCAATGGCTGCAACCCCGTCCCGGCCGGAGCCACCAACCTGGTGAGGGGCCTCGGTCGGATCCGGGCCAGACCCAGCTATCTGCTGCCCAAGGTTCTCGATGCGTTGGAGTGGGCGATGAACCGCGCCAGGGAGCCTGAGCTGGTGCGGCGTGAAGCGCAAGCGCGCCTTTGGCTCCCTGACCAGCAGGTGCACATGGATGGGGTGACCTGGCAGATCCAAGGCCTCACCCGCCAAGGCGGATTGGCCTTGACATCAGCTGATGGCCGGCAAAGTGTCCTGCACCGCCCATGGCCAGATGGAGCCAACTCTCTTTACATTGGCGGAGATCGTGTGAAGGGATCGTGACACGCCCCCCTTTCCTGTTCCCCCAGTCCGCCCCTCACCCCCGGTCCGTTTTTTTTCCCATGCAACGTCCCTTCCGCCTTCTGTTGCTAGCCGCTGCCTGGACTGCGCCGTTGGCAGGATCCACCCTGGTGCTCGCCCAGGCGGACCTCACCGCTCCAGCCT
This sequence comes from Cyanobium sp., assembly GCA_046081785.1. Taxonomy (GTDB): domain Bacteria; phylum Cyanobacteriota; class Cyanobacteriia; order PCC-6307; family Cyanobiaceae; genus Cyanobium. Next base: position 12,606 of record JBJTWN010000074.1, on the reverse strand, counting down.
CTGCCGATCTCGGGGCCCCAGCAGCCGCTCCAGCTGCCCCTCTCCCCCCGCCTCCCCCTGCCCCGCTCACCCCTCCGCCAGCCTCGCTGCCCGCGGCGGGCTTGCCTAAGGCTGAACCAGCGGCACCCAACCCCGTGCCCGCCACCGCGGAACGGGTCGAGCCTCTCAAACCCGCATCTGCCCAGCTGGAGAACGAGCGCCCCAAGACTTTTGACGCCTCCCTCGATGCCTTGGTGCGAGACGGGATCGTCACGCCAAAAGAAAGAATCCGGGTTCGGGGTTCTCTGGTGCTAGATCCGGTGCCCGGGCTCAAGCGCCAGGCCTGCAGCAGCGGTGCCCTCTCCGCGGAGGAATGCCGCACGGGGGTGGTGTTTCGGGGCCGTGGCCGGCAGGACGGCGGTGGCTTGCTCTCGCCCGGATCCTCCCCCTCCAGCAGCGGGGGTCTGGGGGGTTCCGTTGGTTTCGGCGGGGAGGGCACGACTCGTGAGGGCATTGCCGCTGCGCCGCTGCCCCCGATCAGCGTGCCTGTGAACGCCTTGTTGGCTGGCGTGGGTGGTCGCTTTCGTCTCACAGATGTGTTTCGCTTGACGCCCCGTCCCTCCCCTGTTGGTGGCAATGGCAATCGAGGCCTGTTGTTCCCCTTGATTGGTTCTGCGGTGCCCACCAGTAACTTTGGCTGGCGGCTCCACCCGATTTTGGGCTCTTGGATCATGCACTCCGGCCGCGATTTCGCGGCGCCGGAAGGCACCCCAGTCGTGGCTGCCCTGTCCGGTCGTGTGGTGAGCAGTGGCGATGCCGGAGGCTACGGGCTGGCCATCGAGATCGAGCACGCCAGTCCCCTTCGCCGCACGCTCTATGGCCACCTCTCGGAGCTTTATGTCAAACCAGGCGACACCGTCCGTCAGGGCGAGGTGATTGGCAGGGTGGGAAGCACTGGTCTGAGCACAGGTCCCCATCTGCACTTTGAATTGCGGCTCCCTCAAGATGGCGGTTGGGTGGCCACCGATCCAGGCGAGATGCAGCCTGCAGGAGTGCTGACGGCCATGGGCCTGCCAAGTCTCCCGACGGGTCTGCGGTCTGAGCTGCCCTCCCCCCAGTCTCCCGATGCGGTGGCCCTGCTGATGGGCCAGTTGCTCCAAACCCTTGAACGTCCGTCTGGGCTCCAGGGCCGGGGGCCGGCTGACGCAGCGCCAGGGAAGCTAGCTGAGCGGCAAGCCGGTTAAACCACGATCCGGCCGTCGTGGAAATGCACCACCCTTTGGGCCCGCGCCCCCACATCCTGCTCGTGGGTCACCAACAGGATGGTGATGCCCTCTCTGTTGAGTTCGTCGAAGAGGTCGAGCACTTCGGCGGTGGTTTGTGAATCCAGGGCTCCGGTGGGCTCATCCGCCAGGAGGAGTGAGGGGCGGTTGATGATGGCCCGGGCAATAGCCACCCGCTGCTGTTGCCCCCCTGAAAGTTGATTGGGTCGGTTCTCAAGTCGGTGTCCCAGCCCCACCCTTTGGAGAGCCTGTTCGGCCCGCAGCCGCCGATCTGACGCTGGCACCCCGGCGTAAATCATCGGCAGCATCACATTCTCCAGGGCAGTGAATTGGGGAAGAAGGTGAAACTGCTGAAACACAAAACCCAATTCGCTGTTGCGAATGTCGGCCAGCTCGTCATCGGTGAGCTGAGCCACTTCCACCCCGTTCAGCCAATAACGACCTCGACTTGGCCGATCCAGGCAGCCGAGGATGTTCATGGCTGTGCTTTTGCCTGATCCGGAGGCACCCATGACGGCCAGATAATCGCCACGGTTCACGTTCAAGCTAACGTCACGCAAGGCATGCACTTGCGCGTCCCCTTCTCCGTACACCTTGTCGACATGCTCCAACAAGGCGAGTGTGACGGCAGGCTCCACGCCAGCCTCCAAAGGAGTGAGCGATTCAGCCGATGGCGGCGGCATTTGCATTCGCTAAGGCGGCCTGGAGGATGGGAGTACCTGCCACGGTGGCACTGGCCCACTCAAACAGAGGGCTAGACAGAATGCCACCGATCGCCGTGACGATCACACAGCTCACCAGGGCCGCACGGAGAGGTTGCATGCCAGCGAGATTCCATTGAATCGGGGGGTAGGCCTTGACGACATCCGAGGCCTCTTGTGGTTCCTTGACCACCATCATCTTGATGACAGAAATGTAGTAATAAATCGAGATCACAGAAGTGATGAGGCCTACGATGACGAGTAGGTATTGCTGATCTGCCCAGCCAGCGAAGAAGAGATAGATTTTGCCGAAGAAGCCCAGCATCGGAGGAATTCCTCCGAGAGACAGCAAACAGAGACTCAAGCCAAGGGTGATCAGCGGATCCTTTTGATAGAGACCAGCGTAGTCTGCAATTCGATCGCTTCCCGTGCGCAGAGAAAAAAGAATGATGCAGGCAAACGCCCCCAGATTCATGAAGAGATAGGCAGCCATGTAGAGCACCATCGAAGCGAAACCATCTTCTGTGCCGCATACCAAGCCAATCATCACAAAGCCTGCCTGGCCGATCGAGCTGTAGGCCAGCATCCGCTTCATTGAGGTTTGAGCCAAAGCCACCACGTTGCCGAGCACCATGCTCAAGACGGCCAAGACAGTGAATAGAAATTTCCACTGGGCGTCAAAGGTGTCGAAACAACCCACAAGGATCCTCAGGGCGAGGGCAAAGCCAGCGGCTTTCGATCCCACAGAAAGAAAGGCCACCACTGGGGTGGGAGAACCCTCGTAGACATCGGGTGTCCACTGGTGGAAGGGCACCGCGGCGATTTTGAACGCCACCGTGGAGAGCACAAACACCAGGGAGAGGGCGGCGATGGGGGCGCTGCTGCCAGCGAGGGCCACACCAATCGACTCCAGCCCCGTGTTGCCTCCGCTCAAGCCGTAAAGAAGGGAGGCGCCATAGAGAAAGACCGCTGCGGCGGCTGAGCCGACCAAGAGATATTTGAGGGCTGCTTCCGAACTGCGGGCATCCCGCTTCATGTAACCGGAGAGCAAATAGCTCGCCACAGAGAGGGTTTCCAGGGAGATGAAGATGCTCACGAGGTCTGTCGCCCCGCAGAGGAACATGCCACCGAGGGTGGCGGCAAGCAGGATGGCGGCGTATTCCCCCAGGGGTGTGCCGCTCCGCTCCACATACCGCCAGCTCAGCAGCAGGGAAATCAGGGTGGAGGCAGCAACGACTCCGCGGAAGGCGATGGCCAGATTGTCGGCCAAAAACGCTCCAAGGAAGGAGGGCTCCAGGGGAGCGTTCCATTGGAGGGCTAGCAGCACGAGCGCGGCGCCCAGGCCGCCATAACAGATGGGTGGCACCCAGCGGCTAGCTGTCTTTTCACCAGCGAGATCGACCAGAAGGCAGCCCAGCAAGGCGATCAAAACGGCTGATTCCGGGGCGATCGCTGCCGCGTTCAACTGCAAACCAAAGTCAGCAACCACAGCCATGCATCACTGGTTGCGACGGACTTTAGCGGCGTTGGCGGCGGCCTTAGGGGGGCCAGTCCTGAGAATGCATTCGCGATGCATTGCTCCGCAGGGCGCCTCGATGCGATATAGAAGGTCATTCGGTCTACTCCATGCCCTGTGGCGCACACCCTGGTGATCGTCGAGAGCCCCACCAAGGCCCGCACCATCCGCAACTTCCTTCCCAAGGACTTCCGGGTGGAGGCTTCGATGGGCCATGTGCGCGATCTGCCCAACAACGCCAGCGAGATCCCCGCCACACACAAAGGTGAGAAGTGGGCCAACCTGGGGGTGGACACCACCCACGACTTCGAACCGCTCTATGTGGTGCCGAAGGACAAGAAGAAAGTGGTGAAAGAACTCAAAGATGCCCTCAAGGGCGCCGATCAGCTGTTGCTGGCCACGGATGAAGATCGAGAAGGGGAGAGCATTAGCTGGCACCTACAGCAACTTCTTGAGCCGAAGGTGCCGGTGCGGCGCATGGTGTTCCATGAGATCACCAAACCGGCCATTCAGCGCGCGCTGGAGAGCCCTCGCTCCATCGATATGGAGCTGGTGCACGCCCAGGAAACCCGCCGCATCTTGGACCGTCTGGTGGGCTACACGCTCTCGCCACTCCTTTGGAAGAAGGTGGCCTGGGGCCTCTCCGCTGGGCGGGTGCAGTCCGTCGCGGTGCGGTTGTTGGTGCAACGGGAGCAGGCCAGGCGTGCTTTTCGCAGTGGCAGCTACTGGGATCTCAAGGCTGGCCTCGAAGCCAAACAGCTTGGCTTCGAGGCCAAGCTCACCCACCTCGGAGACGAGCGGATTGCCGGTGGCAGCGATTTTGATGAAGCCACCGGTGCCCTCAAGAGCGGCAGCACGGTGAAGCTCCTCAGCGAGACCGAAGCGCGCACCCTGCAGGTGAAGGTGCAGCAAGCTCCCTGGCGGGTGAAGGCGGTGGAGGAAAAACCCACCGTGCGCAAACCCGTTCCCCCCTTCACCACCAGCACCCTGCAGCAGGAGGCCAACCGCAAGCTGCGGCTCTCGGCCAGGGACACCATGCGCACGGCCCAGGCGCTCTATGAGCGTGGCTTTATCACCTATATGCGCACCGACTCGGTGCACCTCTCTGATCAAGCCATCCAAGCGGCTCGGAGCTGCGTGGAGAGCAAATACGGGAAGGAGTACCTCTCACCCTCCCCACGCCAGTTTCAAACCAAGGCTCGCAATGCCCAGGAAGCCCATGAGGCGATCAGGCCAGCGGGTGAGTCCTTCCGCACCCCCTCCGAAACCGGATTGGATGGCAGGGACCTGGCCGTCTATGAGCTGATCTGGAAGCGCACAGTGGCTTGCCAGATGGCCGACGCCAAGCTCACTCTTCTGGCAGTCGATTTGGAGGCGGCCGGTGCCACCTTCCGAGCCAGTGGCAAGCGTATTGATTTCCCTGGCTTTTTCCGTGCCTATGTCGAGGGAAGTGATGATCCCGATGCGGCACTGGAGGGGCAGGAAGTGATCCTGCCCCCCCTGGCGGTGGGCGATGTCCCTCTCTGCAAGGGCGTGGAGGCTCTGGGCCACCAAACCCAACCGCCGGCCCGCTACAGCGAGGCGGCACTTGTGAAGACCTTGGAAAAGGAGGGGATCGGTCGGCCCTCCACCTACGCCAGCATCATTGGAACGATCCAGGATCGCGGTTATGCCACGCTCCAAAACAACGCCCTGATCCCAAGCTTCACGGCCTTCGCCGTCACCGCTCTACTGGAGCAGCATTTTCCAGAACTGGTGGACACGGGGTTCACCGCGAGGATGGAAAATAGCCTGGACGACATCTCCGCCGGCAAGATGCCCTGGTTGCCCTACCTGGAGAAGTTTTACAAGGGGGAGGAGGGCCTGGAAGCCCAGGTGCAACGCAGGGAAGGGGATATTGATCCCTCGATCTCTCGGACCATTGCCCTGGAGGGTTTGCCCTGCGTGGTGCGCATCGGTCGCTTCGGCGCCTATCTCGAAAGCAAGAGGGAAACTGAGGATGGCACCGAGGAGCTCTGCAAAGCCACCCTCCCCCTGGAGATCACTCCTGCAGATTTGGATGCGGAAAAGGCAACGCTGCTCTTGAAGCAGAAAAGTGAGGGACCGGAGGCTTTGGGTGAAGACCCAGAGACGGGCCAACTTGTGTACCTTCTGTTCGGCCAGTACGGACCTTATCTCCAGCTGGGCCAGGTGAGCGAGGAGACTCCGAAGCCAAAGAGAGCCTCCCTGCCCAAGGGTGTGAAACCCGAGGAGTTGAGCCTGGACGATGCCCTGGGTTTGTTGCGGCTGCCCCGTCACCTTGGCGACCATCCCGAGGGCGGGAAGGTGCAGGCGGGCTTGGGCCGCTTTGGACCCTATGTGGTGCACGACAAGGGGAAGGGGGAGAAGGACTATCGCTCCTTGAAGGCGGAAGATGATGTGCTCGCCATTGGACTGAGTCGCGCCCTGGAGCTGCTGGCCCAACCGAAACGGGGCCGTGGGGGCCGAACCGCTCTGCGGGATCTGGGCACACCGGAGGGGGCCAGCGAGCCGATCCAACTCTTCGATGGGCCCTACGGGTTGTATGTGAAACAGGGCAAGGTCAACGCCTCGTTGCCAGAGGGCACGACTGCAGAGAGCCTCACCCTGGAGCAGGCGGTGGAGCTTCTGGCGGCGAAAGCAAGCTCGGGCAAGGGGGCAGGGCGCGGCCGCTCCGCGGCCAAGGCTGCGGCCAATGCTGCGGCTCCGAAGGCTGCCCGGCCCAAAGCCAGCGCCGCTGCCAAATCCAGCCGCTCCAGCACGGCCGCGACCCCTCGTAAAGCGCCAGCCACAACCAAGAGTGGGCGCCTGCGGGCCAGCGCTGTGCGAGTGATTCGTCCGGCAGGAAACGGATGAGCATCAGGCGTCAACCGGGCCGCTCATGGGGGTGCAAGCTGCTCGCCACCATTGGTGTGATGCCTTTGGTCGTGGCTCTGTCCGGTTGCGCGGGCACGCCCTGGGGGGAGAGCCTCTCCGGCAGTTTTCCGTCCCCGCCAGAGCAGGCGCCTGATCTGCAGCAACCCAACCAAGATCAAACTCCCACCGCAGTGGAGGCCCCAACGGCCCCTCGGCCGTCTTCAGCCCCCAGCCCACCCCCTGCGGGGGCGGCCGAAGGAGCGGAAAAAGTCGGGGCACCTTCGCAGGGTTCAGCCCAGCCCGGCACCGCTCCCGCTCGTCCTGCCCCCTCAAAGCCGCAGGGCCCCTCAGCCCGCCCACCGTCAGCCCCCAAGCCCAAGCCCGGCCCAGCCCCCAGCGTCTCCTCCCCTTACCGCGTCACGATCCGCCTGCCCCTCGCCGATCCCTCTGCGCCAGCTGAGGGGGTCACCCAGGCTCTGCGGGCCGCTGGCATTCCTTTCGAGGTGGAAACGATCGAGCGGGTGAAGGGTGTGCCTGCAGCTCCCCTTCCCGAAGCCAACCAAGGTTCGCTGCAGCCTCCTTCGGTGCGTCCGGCTCCCCCCCCCCGCTGACCATGCCCTACCCCCACCGTCCATCGTTGAGCAAGAGCCAGCGCAAGTTGAGTCCCCGTCAGGCGCGGCAGCTGATGGACACGTCCTATTTGGCGGCCTCCACAGCCCTGCTTTGGGCTGCTCTCTATTACTTGCCTGTGGGAAGTCCGCTGTTTCGCCTTGCCCTTCCCCTTCCTCTCACGTTGCTGCAGCTGCGCCATGGTTGGCGTTGCGCCCTGGAGGGTGTCGCGGTCACCAGCCTGTTGTTGGTGGCCCTGATGGGGCCGATTCGCGGCCCACTGGTGCTGTTCCCCTACGGATTGCTCTCGTTGTGGTTGGGATGGGGTTGGCGGCGTCGCCTCAGCTGGTGGCTCACCTGGCCGATTGGCGCGCTCATCGGGGCGTTTGGTTTCCTTGTGCGCTTGGCTGTCCTTTCTGTGTTGGTGGATGAAAACCTGTGGGTGCTGATCACCACCGCGGCGTCCCAGTTGCTCGATCGCCTGTCTGATGCCCTGGGGCTGGGGGCGGGCCTTGATCTCAGCCAGGTTCAGGCGGCAGCCCTGGCCCTTGTGTTGGTGCAAAACCTGTTGGTGGTTTTTTGTCTCCATGCTGTGGCCTATTGGATATTTCCCCGCCTCAAGTCCCCCATCAGTGAACCCCCTCCCGTGATGCAGGCCCTGGTGAGCCTGGACCCCCTTTGAGCGGCCCGAAGCTGCTGTGCGGCTCTTCTGTTCTGGCGGAGTCCTGGGCTGCTCGCTGGCAGCAGCAATGGTCGGCCAGCCAAGTGCTGCTGCTCTTGGCGGCCACCGAAACTGCCGCCGTTCCTGGCATCTCCGCGGCAGGAGCCACCCCGGAGGCCCGCCTGGCCACCGCCGCGGCAGATGCCGAACTTCTCCTGCTCGGCCCCCTGGGTTGGCGCCCCCATGCCCTTCCTCCCCTGCCAGCCGGCGTCTCGCCTGCCCTGATCAGTCATGTTGTGCTCCAGGGCCTGGCCCTCACCCCGTTGGTGGTGGATCTGGGCTGCGCCCTCGCACCCACCATCCCCCACATCCGTCTGTCTGCTGCGCGGGGAGGAGAATCCGCGCGGTGTGTGAGTTCGGGTGCCGCGATGCCTCTGCAGCGGGTGGAGGCGCTTCTGGAGCAGGGGCGTGGCTGGGGCAGGCGCTTGGCTGAACGCACTCCCCATGCCCCCTTGCTGCTTGCCGAGTGTGTACCGGGGGGAACGACCACCGCCCAGGCTGTTCTGTGCGGGCTTGGGGTTGAGGCCTTCGGGCTGGTGAGCGGCAGTCTGCGTCACCCTGCCCATGGCTTGAAACAGAGGTTGGTGGAGTGCGGAGCAGCCCAGGCCGGTCTGGAGTTGGGCAGCGGGGTCTGTCATGACCCGCTGGCGGTGGTGGCGGCCTTGGGAGATCCCATGCAACCGATGGCCGCGGGCTTGCTGTTGGAGGCCACGATGGCGGATGTGCCCGTGATGCTGGCGGGTGGTAGTCAGATGGCGGCCGTGTTGGCCCTGGCCCTGGCGTTGGCCTCCCCAAGACAACGGCCCAGGCTGATGGCCGCAACGGCCCTGGCCACCACCCGCTGGGTGGCCGAGGAGGCGGGCAGCGACCTGGTGCGTCTGCTTCATCATCTCGGTCGCCGTTGGCAGGTGGAGCTCTTGGCCTTCAGCAGTTCTCTCCGCTTTCCCTCCCACTTCCATCCAGCTCTGGCGGCCTACGAAGAGGGTTATGTGAAGGAAGGGGTGGGGGCTGGTGGTCTGGCTGTGCTGTGGGAGCTGAGCGGGCGTGATCCCCAGGTGTTGGCCTTGGCTTGCGAGGCGGCCTGCGCCCAATTGCTGGCCCCTTCCCTGGCCTGCTCCGGGGAGCGTCTACGGTCTGTGCATGGCTGAGGGGCAACTTACGCGTCGCTCGCTGCTGGGGATCGGCGTCTGCGGATCCCTGGCGCTTCTCGAGATCTCTCTGGCGGGTTGTTCTCGGCAGGGGCCCAGGCTGGCGGCCCGACGGGGGGATGTGCCGGAGCGATGGCTGCGGCAGCTGCCGAAGGATTGGCAGCTGCGCTGGCTGGATGGGCCCAGCGAGGTGCAGCAAGCGAGCCAGGCGGCCGTGGCGGAGCGTCCCGCCCTGGTGCAGCTCAGTGATGGTTGGGCCAGCGCGCTGCCGAGGGCCACATGGGCACCCTTTGGCCACGCTGAGCTGTTCGGCCGTCTGGAGTCCGGCGCAGGCGCTGCCAGCCGTCTCTTTGCCCAGGGGGAGGAATCACCACTGGCCTTCCCCTGGAGCTGCAACCCCTGGCTGCTGGTGTTGCGCGATCGGGCTGATCTGGCCAAGCGGGAGTCTGAAGGGTGGGACCTCCTCTTGGATCCCAGCCTGGCGGGCAAGGTGGTGCTCCCCTCTAGTCCACGGGTCGTCATGGCCCTCCTGGCAGAAGACCCCGAACGGTTGTGTCGTCTGCGTCGGCAGGTGTTGTCCCAGGACGATCGCCATGGCCTCCAGCTTCTGCTCAGCGGCCCAGCCCAGGCGGCTGTCCTCCCCAGACAGCAGGTGCTGCCCTTGCTCCGCCGTGATCCCCGCCTCAGCGTGCTTTTCCCTCCCCAGGGTTCGCCGATTGCCTGGTCGATGCTCCTGCGCCCTGCTGGAAGCCAGTTCACGCCTCCCCTGGAGTGGCTGGAAGCGATTCTCAAACCGCCGCTTCTCCCCCGTTTGTTGGCAGCTGGTTGGGTGCCTCCTCTCCCCAGGCCAACTTTGGCTGCGGCCCTGGCGGGTTTTGCCTCCAACGTGACGCGGTTGCTCCTGCCACCTGAGCCCGTGCTTGAGCGCTGTCGAGATCTCCCGCCCCTCAACCCTTCGGAGAAGCGCCAACTGCAAAACCTCTGGAACAGCACCGTTTCCTGCCAGAGCCCTTAACCCCAGAGCCGGCGCCGGGGTGCCGCCGCCAAGCGGTGGTGAGCATCCTGCAAGAGGTCGGGGATGGGCAACTGCAAGGGGCAGCGGGGCAGACAGGCTCCGCAACGTTCACAGGCCTGCGCATCCACCTGCTCCCACCAGTGGCCTGCCTGGCCGATGAGGTTGTAGCGCTCACGCGCAAAGGCCTCCATGCCATGGGCGATGGCCAGTTGTCGGAGGCGCAACAGGCTGGGGATGGGCACCTCCTGGGGGCAGGGGAGGCAAGCCTGGCATTGCCCGCACCATTCCTGGCCTAGGCGCTCCTGGCCTCGGCTCTGGAGGCGCTGAACGACGCTCTCCTCCTCTGGAGTCAGGGGGTGGTTGGCGTCGGCGAGGTGCCCCGCCAGATCAAGATCGGCGGGAGTGGCTGCTCCCACGGTGAGGGTGCTGATCCCCCGGGCCAGGAGAAATCGATAGGCCAGATGGAGTGGGGACCAGGGGGCACAGTCCTCCACGAGCAAAGGGGGGGGATCCTGAAGCCTGCCGCCCTTGTCTGCCGGAGAAATCGCCATCACTCCTAGACCCGCCTCCAGAGCTCCTTGGGCCAGGCCGAGCCGGGTGCGATCAAAGAGGTGCAGGTGCAGGCTGCAAAACCGGAAACGGCCGTTTTCCAGGGCTCTGGCGATGAGGCTGTTGGATCCATGGCTGCTGAAGCCCACTTGCCGCACCACTCCCTCGTCCAGAGCCCGCGCGCAAAGGTCGGCTCCCGGGCCATGGAGAGCCCACTGCAGATCGGCCTCCGTGTTCAAGCCGTGAATGGCCAAATTGTCGAGCCTCTCGATGCCGAGGCGTTGGAGGCTCCCTTGCAGTTGGTTCCAGGCCTCCGTGACTCCATCGGAGGGCAGGATCTTGCTGGTGATCACCAGATCAGCTCGTTGCCAAGGCTGCTCCCTCGCCAGGGAGGCCAGGGCAGCTCCCAGATAGCGCTCTGCAGGTCCATAGGCCGGAGCCGTCTCGATGTGGTTGATTCCCACGGCCACGGCCCTGCGCAGCACGGCCTCCATGGCCTTTGGGCTCTCCAGGGCCCTCATGGTGCCCAGCGTGAAGAGGGAAACCTCCCGCCCACCCCCAAAGGGCCTTCGGATCGGAAGGGGAGGGGGGGACCCCTCCGGTTCAGCTTGTGGAGGTGTCCTCATCATCCGGGGAACCGGGGGGCTCATCTGACGACTCGGGCTGGGAGTCGCCGGCTTCTCCCTCTGCGTCTGGCTCTTCTGGCGATGCTTCTGGCGCAGCTCTGTGGAGATGGCGGATCAATTCCGCCGGGCTGGTTCGGTCCAGAAAGCGGCGGAAATCCTCCTGATCCTCGGCATCGGCTTCTGCGTCCACCGGGATCGAAGCATCGGCCACCACCTCTTCAAGCATCCAAATGCTGCTGCCCGTGCGGAGGGCCAGGGCGATGGCATCGCTAGGCCTGGCATCCATGTCTGAACTTTCGCCAGCTGGGTTGACCAGCTTGAGCACGGCTCGGAAGGTGTTGTCTTCGATCGCGTGAACGATCACCCGCTCCAGGCGCAAGCCAGCCAGGTTGAGGAGCTGGGCCATCAGGTCGTGGGTGAGCGGCCGCGGCGGTCTCTCGCGGTTGATTCCGGCCAGGATGTTTTGGGCCTGAGCCTGGTCGATCCAGATGGGCACCTGCCGCCGGCCGGAGGGATCCCTCAGCAGCACGATCGGACTGCGGCTGGCGGCATCGAGGGCAATGCCTGCAACATGCATTTCCACCATGGTGTGTCTGCTCCTGGGTGTGTCTGCTCTGCAAGAGCCCCTGGCCGTTGTTTGATTATGACGAGCAAGTCGCCTCCTCCAGCGCAAAGGAATGTTCACCGGATTGGTTCAGGCCATCGGCCGTCTAGAACCCTGCTCCCATGGCGTGTGGGTTCGTGGCTCCTTTGAGGGGCTTGGACCGGTGGCCCTGGGGGACAGCATTGCCGTCGATGGCGTCTGCCTCACCGTGGTGGAGAAAGACTCCGCCGGCGGGGGCTTTCGGGCGGATGCCAGCGAAGAAACGCTGTCCCGAACCACCCTTGGCAGGAGGGCTCAGGCGCGGGCCATGGTGAATGTGGAACCCGCCCTGCGACTGTCCGATCGTTTGGGGGGGCATCTCGTCAGTGGCCACGTCGATGGCTTGGGTTCTGTCTTGGGCATCGAAGCCTTGCCGTCCTCATGGCGGTTGTCCGTGGCCTGGCAGGATCCTGCTTACAGCAAATATGTGTGCGAAAAGGCCAGCATCACAATCGATGGGATCAGCCTTACGGTGGCAGGCTGCGACGAGGATGGAGCGGGTTTTTGGCTTGCGGTGATTCCCCACACCTGGGAGCACACCACGCTGCACCACCGGCGAGTGGGTGATGCCGTCAACCTGGAGGCCGATCTGGTCGCCCGTTACCTGGAGCGCCTGCTTGCCGAGCAGATGTCAGCGGGCCCAGATAAAGCGCCTCCCCCCCTGAGTGGCCAATGGTTGGCTGAGCAGGGTTGGGGTGAGCCAACCTCTGCGTTGTGAGTGCAAACCTCACTGCATCGCCTTCCACGAGAGGAGAGTGCGCTGCGCACCTTCACCCATGCCGAGGGAATCATGTTGCTGGTTCTAGTGTACAGTCCCGGAAATAACCGCTAAAATGCGAACGGTCTCCTGAGGGGTCTTTCCATGGCCGTTGGTCGCCCGATGCTTCCGCTGGTTCTCAGTGACGACGAGGTCAAGCAACTCCAGGGCATCGCCAACTCAAG
>JBJTWN010000073.1:0-5596 GCA_046081785.1 Cyanobium sp. | reverse complement strand
CTGCTCACGGAGCAGCCACTCGATATGTCGAGGCAACTTCTGGCCAGTGATCGTGGCCTGCGGAGAGGACCCGTGGCATTGGTTGTTGATCACTACTTTCCAATGCCTGATCGCGATGCTGGCAGTCGATGTACATTGTCTCTTGTGACATCACTCCTTGCCCTCGGCTTTAAAGTAGCCTTTATTCCGGAGAACTTTGCGTCGTTTGAACCATATCGAAGGCGGCTTGAGGAGTGGGGCGTGCTGTGTTTGTGGGGCGATGAGATGAGTCTGCGTTGGCAGGAGTGGCTGGAAAAGCAAATCCCCAGAGTTGACCTTATTCTCTACAATAGACCAAACATTACCGCTCGCTTTCTTGCCCCTTTAAGCCGTCTCTATCCCGAGGCTTTCCGATTATACAATATCCATGACTTGCATGGCCTGCGACAGCAATTGGAGGCCACACATTCTGATGGATTGGCCGCGAGCCTGCCGCCCATGTTCAATCCTGCCACCACTCTAGACCGCTTATGCACTGAGCAAGAGTTACAGATTCTTCCAAAGATGCAAGGTATCATCACGCTATCGGAGAAGGAGACAGATTTATTGCGTCGCCACTTTCCAGGCCTCGTCCACACTGTGCCTGGTTACATCATGCGCTGGCGTGGTGATGGTGCAAGCCGCGAGTTCGCCGCTGAAAAGCTTCTATTTGTAGGGGGATTTGCCCACCACCCCAACAGGTTGGGCTTGGAGTGGTTCTTGCAAAGGGTGATGCCTCACTTGCCTGAGCGGGTACGCCTGATCGTGGTGGGATCAAACTGCCCTCCAGAGTTGGAGAGTCGGTTGATGTCAACATCTGGAGTGCTGTATGAGGGGAGTGTCAATGACCAACGGTTGGCCGAGCTCTATGCCAGCACGCGAATCAGCCTTGCACCGTTGCCCTATGGTGCCGGACTCAAGGGTAAGGTTGTCGAGGCACTGAGCTGGGGGCACCGTGTGCTGGGCAGTGAGTATGCGTTTGAGGGGCTAGACCTTCAGCCCTACGCTGCCCCAGTTCTCGCGACACGTTGCTGCAGGACTGCAGAGGAATATATGGCGGCTGTGACTGAGGCACTGGCGATGGATTCTGATGAGGGCAGGCAACTTGATGCAGCATGTCAGGCATTTATCGAACGCCGTTTTAGCAGGGAAGCACAGCAACTTGCCCTCAAGGCTCTCCTGCCCGACGCGCTGAGCCAGAAGCAGCGTCCGGCAACTGTTGACACCATGCCATGGCCTGATGCCGTTCGTGGTGGACCACAGCGGGGTGTCGTGCTGTTAAGCAGCAGTTATGGCCTCTGTTCTGATGGCTGGCTGGAGAGTTCCAATCGGCTTGCGTTGGAACTGACTGCGGGAGTGACTGAGTTGCGGTTGGGCTTTTATATCCCTGATCTTGAAGACATTGACGGTAAAGCCGCTCTGGAACTGGAACTGGGTGATGGGCAGGAGTTAGTCCTGCGAGGTCGGCTGGCGATCCAGTCTGGCGAGACCCGTACAACCTTGACACTGCCCCATGGGATTAAACATTTAGCAACATTGAGCGTTCGCAGTTTCTATAGCTATCAACCTTCTGATCATGGTGACGTTCGCCAGCTGGTAGCTGTGTTGAGTGAGCTACAGGCCAGATCATTGGGATCAGCCTGATTGGCCACCTTCACGCCCTGACGGGGATGTAGCGAGCAGAAGGCGGCGCGCCAACTGTGCCTGAAGCGGTTGCCAGTTGGCTTCGATCTGTAGACGGCTTCCCGCTCTGATTTGATTCAGGGCGCTGGCTGGGATGTGGAGAAGCAGACCAGGATCGTGACTCGCAGCCACCAGTTGGCCATCTTCGAGAAAGCCACACTGATCGTTTGCTGCTGAAAAGGGGCGTGTAGAGGATGGGTCTTCGGCCCGCCATCTCCAGAGGATATCCCCATCATCACAAAGCAGCGCCAGCTCCTGAAGTGCGATCACGGAGGGTTGTTCGCCTGGGTCCAGACGCAATGCCCGGGCTGCAGTGGCTTCAGCAGGCAGGACCATCTCAACCCGGGTGAGCCCCTTACCCACCAAGGCTGAGCAACGCAAGGAATGGTCTTCGCTGAAGCCCCCTCCGGCTTCCGGCTCCCAGAAGAGTTGGAGTAGCTCAAGTCGGCTGCTTTGTTCGGCGAGGACATTGAGCCGTTGCGATAGCTCAGAGTGGGAATAGTCGAAGGACAGTTGGCTCTCTGGGCTGATGGGGTGACCATGAGTCATCACCAAACGTGCATACACATCAAGGGCGAGACGCAACAGTTCAGGATCTGCCTCGAGTTCCGCGTTGCGGTGGCTGTGCTGATCGCTGGATTCATGGTTGAGATCGGGGCGGATCCATTGCTGGAGATCGACTTCGGTGTTGTGTATCTGCAGACCTGCCAGATCCTGGCAAGACTGTAGTGTTGCCTGCGGATTCTGAAGTAGTAGTTCATAAACAATAACCCTGCGCCCAAAGTGCCGGCTGTGCCGTTCAGCCTCAAGGGTGTGGGCGAGCCAGAGCAGTAGAGCGCGGTTCAGTGGTAATTGATCACGGCGCTTGAGTGATCGGGCCACCGCAAGGGGATGGCGTGTCACCAGCAAGGCTGAAACATCTAGCTGGTGCTTGTGAATCAGTGCATTCCATAGCGGCTGGAGTCGACATTGACGGGGATCTTTGACCAGCGCAATCTGACTGGATTCAAGTGATGGGAAGTCATTTTTTAGCGCCACCTCCAATTGATGCAAATGCTTGTCTAGCTCATGGGGGGTCCATAGTTCCGTCGGTAGTATCAGGTCGTCCCAACTGCTTTGTAAATGTTCTAAAAGCTGGTTATGAACTGCACAGATCGCCGGTGGCTCCCAGTAACCCGTCGGGTTGTTGGCATCTGCTGAAACTGGCGTCACTGGAGGGCTGAAACCTTGCTGGCAGAGGAGGCCACTCAAGGCTGAGGTGCCTGAACGATGCATTCCAAGCACCAGAAGCAGTCGTTCCGGCAAGTCAGAGCGGCGACGCTTCTGCAACAGCAACTGGGAGCCGCGAGCATACTCGTGGTATTCGTTCGCAAAGGTGCTAGTGAAAAAGTCGATCGCCCTGGCTGTGTTCTGGTTGCTGTCAGCAAAGCAGTAGTCAAGATCGTCGAATAGCAGAAACCCGCCTGGTGCCAGCAAGCGATGCGCGTGGATGGCATCCTGAATCACTGCCTGGGCTTCATGGGCACCATCGATGTAGATTAAGTCAAAACTTGCTGGAGGAAGTTCGGGGAGAATGTGATGAGAGCTGCCCTTGCACTTGTGGACGTATTCAGACTTCCCAGAGCGTGCGATATTGGCATCAACCAGCTCTTCTAGAGACAAGCCCAGTGAGTTGAGGAATGTATGTTCTGAGCTGCCTTCCCATGTGTCAACGCAAGTGATTCTGCCTCCGCGAGGCCCAACGATGTGATCGAGTAGCAAAAGCGTGGAGCCTCCTTGCCAAGACCCTATCTCAAGGATGCGGATGGGTGCCTTGGTAATGAATCTCAGGAACCACTCCTGCCAGTCAGAGATATGTCCGGAAAAGTAATCATGGGTAAAAGTGTAGCCTCGTTCTTCGCTTGACGTCCACCCCTGCAAGCTGTGACAGCGCCGAAAACAAGCTGCCGCATCCTGCAGTTGTCCGCGCGAGGCCAGGTGATGCCCAAGGCAATAGTGGGTCCAGTGATTGTCTATGCCATCGGCGATATCCGCATGAAGTGCCTTCAAGGCTTCACCAGGCCGGCCACATCGCACGAGTGCATCAGCGAGCACGGTGGCCAGTGCAGGTTCTGGCCAGCTGCGCCGAAGCTCCTGCAGGGGGGTGATCACAGAGGCGGCTTCGCCTGCGGCCATTTGCTGCTTCAGTTGCTCAAACAGCTCCCAGGTCATTGGTTGGCGCCATCCATGGCCCTAGAATACATACTGAACCCTAGCCCTCTTTGGCCTGTGAAGTCGCTGATGCTGAGCAACGGATCCTTTGTTGTTGTTGCGATGAGTGCCAGCGCTCATTGCGTTCGAAGGTCCCTAAGCCGAGGTTCCTATTTGGGTCTTGATTTCTCTTAAAAGAGAGAAACCTCCTGTTGTTAGTCTTGCGTGCTGGCAATACCCGATTAAGATATATTACATGCCTGTCTGTTGTTGATGCGGGCCCTGGTTGTATCTTTATCTTCCATCACGCCCCTGGGTCTGTCGGGGAGGGCCTGGATCAGGGCCTGGCTGCGGTGCATGGGCTCATGGCCCCGATAGCTGGGTAGTGCCGGACCGGCATTGGATTGACGGCAACGGGCAGGTGAATAGCGAGGCTGAGTAACCTTGCTTTCTGGGCTCGCGCCGATCTCGCGCGTTGGTCCCAGGCAGCTGAGACCTTCTCCATCATGTGTCCGGGGGGCCAGAGCCTATTAGGAGTCTGTCCCAGTAGGTCTGGCTGGGGCATCACGCCTACGGTGGTGTGCGCGGGAACCGCACCTGCCCCTTGGCCTCCCAGCCCGCCACCACGCCTGCTGCTGCAACCGATCTGATCAGCTTCCTCTAGCCGCAGGCTTCTCCGGAGGAGTAGGCGCTGCCCGATTGCCGGATGCGGCGAGGCATCCGCTTTCTCCAGTGGTGGATGCTGCTGGTAGCGATCCTCTCGATCCTGAGCGGCCAGGGTTCCCTGGTAGGGATGGAGCGATTTGCCAAACGCCACCGGCAGACGCTCAACGAGCTGCTGGGAACCGATTTCGGCAAGTCGCCATCGGACTCGACGTTCCGGCTGCTGCTGGCCCAGCTGGATGTGCCTGGTTTTGAAACCTTGCTGCGCGACTGGATGGCGGCCCAGCCGGGCGTAGCCGAGGAGCTCGACACCCTGGTGGGTGACGGCAAGACGCTACGAGGTTCCATTGCCGAGAACGCCTCCGGCGCAGCACGTTTCATAGCCCAGGTGAGCCTCTATTCCCAGAGCCTGGGCCTGGCGATCGTTCAGACCACCGACGCCACCGATGCCAGTGGCGAGATCCAGGCCCTGCGCCAGCTGCTGGAGGCCGTCGACCTTGAGGGTGTGCTGGTGCAGGCCGACGCGCTGCATGCGAACCGCCCTTTTTCCTCTACCTCCCCCAGCGCGGTGCAGACTTCCTGATCGCCGTCAAACACGGCCGGCGCAAGGGATTTCGCTTAATCAGAGACCGCCTCACCTACAGCCGCCGGGCCCCCTGGCGCTCAAGCAAGCGAGAAATCAAACGGGGCCGTGACATCACCTGGACCCTCCGGGCCATGCCGGCACCGGAATGGGTGATGGAGCAGTGGCCCGGCAGCGCGACGATCATCGCCGTGCGTAGCCATGGCACCCGCGATGGCACGCCGCAAGACGAGACCCGTTACTACGTCTCGAGTTTGCGCACTGGTGCCAAGGCCCTGCTCAGAGCCAGCCGGCAGCGCTGGTGATCGAGAACAGCTGGCACTGGGTGCGGGATGTGCCGCTGCGGGAAGACGCCCTCCACGACCGGGAGGACAACGGCGTCCAGATCCTGGCGACGCTGCGCAGCATGGCGATCAATGCCCTGCGGCTCGAAAGGATCTGGTCGATTACCGAGGGCAT